>JAYTQJ010000441.1:0-3868 GCA_043746775.1 Schlesneria sp. | reverse complement strand
TGCTCGAAGCCGTCACGATTCCAGATGCTGACCTTTTCAATCTTCGCGGACGTTTTCAGATCGAGTTCCCACCAGGGATTTGTCGAGCCGGCGTTCGTCGTGTGAGTCTGCCCGCCCTTGCCCCAGTCGGGTGATTTATTGCCATCAATCGCCTTGGCCGCAGTGCCGCCGCCGTTGGTGCTGGATTGAGTCGCGGTTCCGCTTGGTGCGATGTTCTTGTTGCCGCTGATCACTTCCACTTCGGCCAGAGTCAGAATGCGTTTGTCGCCGGGAAGTTCGATGCGAACAAAGCGAGCTGGTTTGCCGGTGGCGAGAACTTTGGCCGGACGCTTTTCCGAGACCGCTGCTTCAGGCTTTGTGTCAGGCTTGTCGTTCTTCGGCTTGTCCTTCTTGCCACCTTCCTTGGCGGCAGGTTGCTGCGTGTTGTTGTTCGCGGGAATCGGGCTTTCAAATCCGGCATACATTTCCGGCTTGATGCCGCGAGCATGTGTTTGATTGCCAAAGGTGTTGGGCTTGAAGGGACCGACGGTGGCGACGTTCATGTCCGGCGTGATTGCGTTTTCCAAACCGACTGCCCAGAAAATGCCGTTACAAATCAGCCGACGATAACCCTCGTTCGTCAAATCTTCCGGAGTCCCATACAGCGACGTGAAGACGCGCCCCGTTTTTCCAGACGCCGACTTGTAGGTTCGAGTCCATTCCGAAGGCATCGGCGGCTGAGTTTCCGACGGTGTCGAATCCGGCGTCATCCCGTTGAGTGGTTGAGCCATCGTCAGAACGTCGCCATCGGACGGCTTGCCCACATAGCCACCGGCTTGAACCCAGACATCCTTCACGCCTCGCAAAATCGGATGCGACTTCATGGCATCGACGATATTAAACAACACCGTGCATTTGAAGCCGTGATGCTTCGCCAATATCCGAGCCAGCGCCGGCAGCGATTCCTCCGAGCGATACTCGTGATCGCCCGCCAGAAACACGATGTGCTTTCCGTGGCCGCTCCCGCTCGTCCCGTCGTAAACTAAGTCAGCAGCACTCAGCGGCGATGTGAAACTCAAACAGGTTGCAATGAACGCGAGGCCAATCGACAAGAGCGGCGTGATCTTCATCTGAAGCCTTTCCGTTTCCAAACGAGGTTCGGCCAGTTGATGGCTTCCTCAATCTCACGCCGAGGAACTCCGATACGTGATTTGTCCGATCGCCTGGCTTCGCATCGGGTGGTGAGCAATGAGTGCGCTTCGCCGCTACGCGAGGATGTCCTTGGCGACGATGCCGCTGACGTTGGTCAGGCGGAACGGGCGGCCGGCGTACTCGTAGGTCAGGCGTTCGTGGTCGAGGCCGAGGATCGCCAGGATCGTGGCGTGCAGGTCGTGAATGTGCATGGGTTGCTGCACGGCGACGCGGCCGTAGTCGTCGGTCGCGCCGTGGCTCATGCCACCTTTCACTCCGCCGCCGGACATCCACATCGCAAAGCCTTTGGCGTTGTGATTGCGACCGTCGCCCCCTTTGCCGTCCGGTGTGCGGCCGAACTCGCCGCCCCACACGATCAGCGTGTCTTTCAGGAGGTCACGCTGCTTGAGATCCGTCAACAAGCCGGCGATCGGCTGGTCGATTTCGGAACAGCCTTTACCCAGTCGCGCTTTCAAATCGGAGTGATGATCCCAGCCGCCGTGAGTGATCTCGATGAACCGCACACCCGCCTCGGCGAAGCGGCGAGCCAGCAGACACTGCCGCGCGAAACTGTCGGTGCGCTTGCCGCCGACCCCGTAGAGATCCAGCATCGCCTGAGGTTCCTTCGAGACGTCCATGACCTTCGGCACGGAGCTTTGCATGACGAACGCTTGCTCGTAGGACTGAATGATTCCCTCGACTTCCGAATCACCGCCGGTCGCGACGAGCAAATCCCGATTCATAGCCTGGACCAGATCCAACTGCCGTCGCTGCCGCTCGGGCGTGAGCTTCGGATTCCGAATGTCGTTGACGGCATCGCTGCCGAGCGCTTCCTCGGTTTCCTTGAGAGCTCCGATGCGTTGCCCCTGATAGATCGCGGGCAGAAACGCACTGCCGAAGACGCCGGCATTGCCCAGCGGCGGAGTCAGACTGATGAAGCCCGGCAGGTCATCGCTCTCTTTGCCCAGCCCGTACAACACCCACGAGCCGAGCGACGGACGCACAAAGTTCGTGCTCCCCGTGTGCAGCATCGTGAAGCCCTGCGGATGATTCGGGATGTCGGTCGTCATGCTCCGCAGCAGACAGAGGTCATCGGCGTGCTTCGCGAGGTTCGGAAACAAATCCGAAATCCACAGTCCGCTCTGGCCATGCTGCTGGAACGGATACGGCGAGCCGACCAGATTCCCTTTGCCACCGGGCTTGCCGGCATCGGCGTTGAGCTTCGGCTTGTAATCGAACGTGTCCACATGCGAAGGCGCACCTTGCATGCAGAGAAAAATTACGCGCTTCGCTCGCGCCGCGAAGTGCGTCGGCTTCGGCACCAACGGATCACGATTCGGCTTGGCCGCCGACTTCTCCGCAGCCAGCAGCGACGACACCGCCAGCCAGCCGAAGCCGGCCGAGGCCGTCTGCAATGCCTGACGCCGAGACAACGGCTGCGGCGCGACCGCCACACAGTCAAACGGACGATGAGAGTTCATGGCAATGTGCTCGTTGAATGAAGTGTGATCCGGGTAGCCACGCTGGCCAGAGCGTGGGCGATCAATTCCAGACCCCCACGCTCTGGTGAGCGTGGCTACTGCTGGCCGGGACTTTGGTCATTGGGTGGTGCCATCAAATATCGAAATTCAGCGCTCGCGAAGAGCGACTGACAGATCAAAGCAAATGCGTCTTCCGTGCTCGCCGAGCTGCGCTTGCTGTTGCGCGGAGCGGTTCCAAGTTCAGCCCGCAGAAAAGCGTCGATGCGAATTCGCTCGGCTTCCGTCGGCAATCGTCCGAGTGTGTGCTGATACGCCAACGCGATGCGGTCGAGGTCACTCAAATTCGGGACGCTGGCGATGCGCCGCGCCAACGCCTGAGATTGCTCAATCACGAACGGGTTGTTCATCAGATAAAGGGCCTGCGACGGCACGTTCGTGACTCCGCGACTCGCGACGACAAAACTTGGCTCGGCGAAATCGAAGACCTCCAGAGACGTCGGCACGAAATCGCGCACGACCGGCAGATAGACGCTGCGGGTCCGAGGCTGGGCGTTGGTGAATTTGTGGGAATACTTGCTCGCCAATCCGTTGCCGACGGCGGCGACCATCGAACTGCTCGGCGGTTTCAAGTCGATCAAACCGCTCGCGGTCAGCATTGCGTCGCGGATCGCTTCGGCATCGAGTCGCCGCGGATTCGCTCGCCACAGCAAACGATTGCCCGGGTCCACTTCCGCATTCGCCGCATCGGAACTGGTGCTGAGCGAGTAGCTGCGACTGAGCACGATTTCGCGCACCAGCTTCTTCACCGACCAGCCACCATCCATGAATCGCACCGACAAGTCATCCAGCAATTCGGGATGCGTGGGAGGTTCACCGGTCGCTCCGAAGTTGTCCGCCGTGCGGACCAGCCCTTCACCCAGCAAGTGCTGCCAGACGCGGTTGACCATGACTCGCGCCGTCAACGGGTTGTCTTTGGCGGCCAGCCACTGAGCAAGCTGCAATCGTCCGCTGTCCGTCGTCGGCATCGTCGGGGTCTTCGCCTTGGTCAGCACGGCGATCAGGCCGCGCGGCACTTTGTCGCCGGGATCGTCGGTGTCCCCTTTCAGATAAATCGGACAGTCCACGACTTTAGCATCGCGCGCTCCCATGACGGCGTGAGCCAATTCTTTGGTCGTCGGTGCGGCATTGCTGGCGGCTTGCACCCCGTCGTCCTTCTT
>JAYTQJ010000440.1:0-21032 GCA_043746775.1 Schlesneria sp. | reverse complement strand
TCGCTCCGCGAAAGGACGTTCTTTCGCGGAGCGAAAGACGACAGTTGTTGATGCGATCATTCTCACCGCACGCTCCCCTCCAAACAGACTCCGCGTGGGGCCTGCTGGCATCCACCCTGACGAGGCCCGTTCATGCCCTCACGCTCTTGTGCCTCGCTTCGACTCTCGTCAGTTGGAGTACTGATGACGTTGTTGTTTGGAGGGTTTCGTGCCGTTGCTGCGGAGCCGTTTCAGGACACCGTGCTGCCGTTTGTAAAGTCGTACTGCATGGAGTGTCACAACGCGAAGACGACCGAAGGGGAGCTTGATCTGACTCGGTACTCGACGGCCGAGGCTGTGGCGAAGGACTATCGGAAGTGGGAGCACGTCGTCACGTTCATCACCAAGGAAGAGATGCCGCCGCCCGATGCCAAGCAACCGGCTCCCACCGAGCGAACCGAGGTGTTGGGTGTGCTGGGGAAGTTGATGTTGCAGGAGGCTCGTAAGACGGCGGGTGATCCCGGTGTCGTGCTGCCGAGGCGGTTGAGCAATGCCGAGTACAACAATGCGATCCGCGATCTGACCGGCATCGACATTCGGCCAGCCGATTCGTTTCCGATCGACCCGGCCTCGGGCGAGGGGTTTTCGAATACCGGCGAGGCGCTCGTCATGTCGCCAAACCTCTTCAAGAAGTACTACTCCGCCGCGCAGCAAGTCGCCGATCATGTGCTGCTCACGCCGACGCAAATGTCGTTCGCTCCGCATGCCGTCGTCACGTTCGCCGATCAGAAGAAGCTCACCGAGCAGGCGATTCTCCAGTTCTATGAAACGCATCAGGTGGACTACGCGAGCTATCTCACCGCCGCGTGGTCGTTTCGGCATCGGCTGGCGGATCGGAAGTCGGCGACGATTGAAGAGTGGGCCGTCGAGCAACATCTCAGTCCGAAGTACCTGCGATCCTTGTGGGACGTGCTGAATGCGGAATCCTCCGACGACAAGTTCTTGATGAGCTGGCTGCGTCAGCGTTGGAATGCGTTGCCGCAGGATGCGAAGAACGAAGCGGCGATCCGCGCGCTGGCGAGCGACATCCACCGACGGAGCACTCAGCTTTGCTCGCCGGAGACGGAAGCAATCGTCTCCCATGCGGGCAACGCGCCGGTGCAGCACATCGATCGCCGCAAGAAAACGGCGGCGACTCGCGACACGTTTAATTCCGCCGCCGTCACGGACAGTCGGCGACTGCATGTCGAGGTCGCCAACACCGCTGATAAGCCCGTGACGATCGTCGTGCGAATCACTGCGACGGATGATGCGACTGACGACGGCTACGTCATCCTCAAAGGGATCAACTTCAGCGCGTCGGCAGAGGCTCAGTACAAGCCGAATGACCCGACGAAGAATCTGTCGTTGCGGACGCTGCTAGCCGAGCACGCGCCGGACGAATTGAAACGGCTCAACTGGGGAACTCATCCGTTGGGATTGGCCGTTGATGCCGACAGCTTGGTGCTCAAGATTCCGTCGAGTGTGACCATCGAAGTTCCGGCCAAGGCGTTTGGGGAAGCTCGGCACAAGCACGTCTTTGCCGAGGTCGCCCTTGATCGTCCGAACTCGAAAGCGGGCATCGCGACCGTCGAGTTGCTCGAAGACTCCCATAGCCGAAGTCGTGAGACTTCGGACCAAACTCTCACGAGTTCGGCTACGTCTCTGCCGCTCATCAACCCGGAGCATACGATCGCGAAGGAGTTCGCAGCGTCGGGCGAAGCGTTTTGTAAGCGGTTCCCCAATCGCTTCTATTTCGCCGACGAGACACGCGGGTTGTCGGCGGGCTTTCATCTCATCGAAGGCTTCTTCCGAGACGATCAGCCGCTCTGCAAGCTGGTACTCAGCGAGGCCGAGAATCGCGAACTCGATCAGCTGTGGGACGAGCTGTACTTCGTTACCGGCGTCACCGAGAAGATGCTGCGCGGCTTCGTCTTCTTCGAGCGATCCGAGCGAAACTTCATGAAGCATCCGGATTTCGATTCGATCAAAGAGGAAGACCCCGAACTCACGAGCAACGAAACACTGAGCCGCTTTGAGCAGATCTATCTCACGCAGTCGGGCGTGAAAGTGGAGCACGTTTCCAACGTGCTCGAAGCCCTGAAGAACGGGCACGTTGAAAACCTGCCCCATGAAATCGCGACCCATCCCGTTCACACGTTCTTCGACGAGTTCCGGCAAGGGCTGAAGCGTCGAGCCGCTCAATGGCAAGCGGCCGTTCCGACGTACCAGCGACGGCTGCATGAGTTCGCTCAGGCCGCGTATCGACGCCCGCTGACGAAGAATGAACAACAGAGGCTCATGCAGTTCTTCAACGACACGCTCGTGGCGGATGCTGCCAGCATCCGAGCTGACGCTGGCAGCGTCAGCCACGCGACCCAGCCGACATCGTTGGGCATCGAGCAAGCGGTGCGAGCGACCGTCGTGCGCATCTTGGTCTCACCGCACTTCTGCTATCTGGCCGACGCAGTGCCGCCGGGAGATGGCCTCAAACCGCTACCCGATTTGGCGCTCGCCTCGCGACTCAGTTTCTTCCTGTGGTCCTCGGTTCCCGACGCCGAGTTGTTGACACTGGCCGAGGCCGGGCAGTTGAACAACGAAGCCACGCTGAAGGCTCAGACCCGACGTATGTTGCAAGACCCGAAAGTCAGCGGCTTCGCGCTAGAGTTTTTCGGCCAATGGTTGAACTACCGTGACTTCCGCCAAGCTGAGGCCGTCAACCGCTCGGTCTTCCCGACCTTCAACGATTCCTTGAAGCAAGCCATGTTCGAGGAGCCGACGCGGCTTGTGACGCACGTTCTGCAACACGATCTGCCCATCACTGAACTGCTGCGGAGCGACACGACGTTCGTCAACCAGCGTCTCGCTCAGCACTACGGCCTGCCGTTTGACGGCCCCGACGAGTGGCGACTGACAACTGGCCTGCATCAGCACGGTCGCGGCGGGTTGCTCGGCATGGCGGTATTCCTGACGAAGAACTCGCAGCCGCAGCGCACGAGTCCCGTGAAGCGCGGCTTCTGGGTCGTTCACAAACTGCTCGGCGAACACATCCCGCCTCCGCCTCCCGATGTCGCGGTGCTACCCGCCAAAGAGACCGACACGGACGGCAAGACGATTCGACAGTTGCTGGCGGCTCACACCGAAGACATCAAGTGTGCTCGCTGCCATGTTCGCTTCGATCCGATCGGCCTAGCGATGGAAGGCTTCGATTCGATCGGTCGCAGCCGAGCGAAAGACCTCGCGGGACGAGCGATCAACAACGTGGTCAAACTGCCATCGGGCGAGCAAGCTCAGGGGGTGTCGGAGTTCTCCGAGTACCTAGCGAAGCATCGTCGCCGAGACTTCACTCGGACGTTGAACCGCAAGCTGCTGGGCTACGCTCTGGGACGCTCATTGCAGCTCTCCGATCTCGTTTTGTTGGAGAAAATGGAGGCCACGCTCCAGGAAACCGATTATCGTTGCGTACCTTTGTTTGAGGCCGTGGTCACCAGCCCGATCTTCCGTAATCAGCGTTGCCGAGATTTTATAACCCCGTAGCTCAGGCGGCCCGCCTAATTGTTATTGAGATACAGGCGAGCCGCCCGTACTACGAAACCGCCGAGGAGACGATTTGATGTCAGCCATTTCGCGTCGCGTGTTGCTCCAAGGACTCGGTGCTTCGGTCGCGTTGCCGTGGCTGGAGTCGATGTCGGCGTTTGGTCGCGAAACGATTGCGACCGACAAAACAAAAACTCCGCAGCGGTTCGCCTGTCTGTTCATTGGCGACGGCATCTCGCCACCGCAGTGGTGGGCCAAGGGGAACGGCCGCGAGATGGAATTGGGTTCGTCGCTCGAATCGCTGACTCCGTTCAAGGAAAAGCTCAACGTCCTCAACGGGCTGTTCAATCGCGAGGGAGATGGCGGACATGCGCGCTGCACGGGCAACATTCTGTCCGGCGCGAATCTGCATCGCGGCAGCATCATCAAGGGGGGCGTCAGCATGGATCAGAAGCTGGCCGCTCACTTCGGCGACGACACGCTCATGCCGAGCTTGGTACTCGGCTGCGAACAACCGGTGAGCGGTTTTCATGAGAGCCAGTACTCGATGGTTTACGCCTCGCACATTTCTTGGCGCAGCCCCGATTCGCCGATTCCGATCGAGCTGTATCCGTCGTTGGCCTTCGACAGCCTCTTCGGTAGCCAGACCGGCAAGCTGCAAGGGAGCATCCTCGACCAAGTACTCGAAGAGGCGAACGACCTGCGTCGCGCGGTCAGCGGTTCCGATCAAGTGAAGATCGACGAGTACCTCACGTCAGTCCGAGAAACCGAGCAGCGTTTGCAGAGGCTGAATCGTAGTGCGGCGAAAGATGAGAGTGCGGCAGCCGCAACAGCCGCAGTTCATCAGCGACCGCCCGTCGGCCAGCCGAAAGATTTTCGCGAGTACGCCCGCTTGATGTGTGACATCATCGCGTTGGCGTTCCAGACGGATCGTTCCCGCGTGGCGACGTTGTTGTTGTCTCGCGATCTGTCGGGGCAGGTCTACCCGTTCCTCAACGTGCGCGACGACCACCACAGCTATTCGCACTCGAACGAAGGCCCCGAATACCAGTCGATCGTCAAGTTTCACGTTGAGCAGTACGCCTACCTCATTGATCGTCTCTCAAAGATGCAGGAAGGCGACAGCACGGTCTTGGACAACTCGTGCCTGATGTTCGTGTCGGAACACTGGAACGCTCACAACGGCAACCAAGTCCCGCTGGTTCTGGCAGGAGGGTTGGGCGGGCAGTTGAAGACCGGTCGCTCGTTGGACTACATGCAATCGGGCAACGACAAACGCAAGCTGTGCAGCCTGTATCTCTCGCTGATGGACCGCATGGGCCTCGAACTGCCGCAGTTTGGCGACTCAAAAGATCGCTTAGCTGGGATCTAAAGTTGAGCGGCAAACCTTGCCTCACGGGAGAGAGAAGGCTGACGCGAAGGAGAGCGTGGCCCATGAACCTTCGCTTGCGCGTCAGGCTTTTGTGGGGCGGCTCTTTCTTGCTGCTTGCCGAGAGCTTTCGCCTTGTTGCGAAAGCTGACAACAAGCCGTTGGCGTACCCGTCCTACAGCAGCGTTTCGAGCAGCATCCGAATCTTGCGGAGTTCGAGTGCGCGATCGTTGTCTTTCAGAAGTGACGGCAGAATCTCGACTGACAGCGCCCGCGCGTAGTTGTAGCGGCGCAGCTGGCCGATGATCCTGCTGTAGTCGATCTCGCCAAGTCCCACCGCAACCTGCAACTCTGACGGCAGAGTGTCGCGCAGATGCGTGTGGTAGACGTACTGAAAAATTTCGTCGTGCGACTGGTTGGCGAACCGGCTGCAGATGTAGTAGCTCGGGTCATAAGTCACCCCCAAGCCAGGAACCGCTTGGCACAATTCGACCGCAGTCTGCGGGTCTTCCGTCAGGAAACCGGTTTTCGTCTTGAGGGACAGCCGGATTCCAGAAGAGTTGGCGGCAGCGAGCCGACTGCGGAGACGATCAATCTCTTCATTGAACGGCGTTCCGATCGGTGCGGCGGGAAGAGTGATCTGTGTCACCTTCAGCATCTTGGCGAGGCGGCAGAGTCCCTCGAAGACCTCCAACGTTGGACTGTTTTCGAGGCACAGGCCGACGGGAGTCATGCGAGTGACCTCGCGGTACTTCAGATAGAACCGATCTGGAGCAGCGGCCACTTCCGACGGCTTGATGTGATCGGAGTTCTCGTCCATCCAGAGTTCGATCTTGTCGAACCCGACATCCACGAGAAGCTCGCACGCTTCCGGAAAACTTTTGTCTTCAAAGCATCGTGACGAAGCGGCTACGAACACGGCTCACACTCCCTTGCGCAGATGAGGCACTTTTTGTCATGGCTCAAAAAAAGGGGCAGGCACCGTTGTGCTGAGCACCCCTTGGGTCGTTCCGGCAACGGTGCCTGACCCCGGTTGAACCACGGCCCACTTTTCCAGTGAACTCTCGAACTCGACGCGTCCAGCCAAACTCATTTCGGCCGGGGCGACACTTCTGAACCTTGGGGATCGCCCCCGAGGTGAGAAGCATCTCTTGATCAGCAACAGTCGCAACTGACAGCCAGACAGTGACTTGACTCATGGAAGAGCAAGCCATTCCGGCCCCTGAGGCGGGCGGTAACTTAGTTTGGTTGGGCGGTTTCTGCAAGAACGTCCCGCAGTTCGTTTCGGGATGATTGTGAGTCATCTCCGGAATGTTCGTGTTCTGACGGTCAAAACGCCGATAGGAGAGATCGAACAGGATCGGTCAGAGCGACCGTCGAGCGAGCCGCCTTCCGGGGAACGTCACATGCAAATCAGATCGAGCTGGGGATTGATGGTAGTTGTCGCGGTCACGGCGACCGTGGGGTGTGCTCAGGTCGGACCAACGATTCGTGGCCAATCACCAACGACGGCACTGTCGGCTGCTGCTGCCGGTAATGTCGGTTGGGATGGGCAGCCACAACAAGGACCAATCATTGGAGCGGCTCCCGGCTATGGGCAGTTCGCCCACGGACCCATTGCCGAACACACGAAGCACGACTTCAAGGCTCACAACGGTTTCCGCAGTCAAAACTTCGGGTACGACGGCGGGTACTATGCGGGCCAAGACGGCTACTACACCGAACACGACCGAACCTACGTGACGGATCAGGGCGGTTGTCAGCACTGCCAGAATGGACAAGCCTGTCCCCCCGAGGGTTGCCCTCATTGCGGGCACGGCCAGCAGGACATGCGAGGCGTGCTCGGTCACGGCCCGAACGGTTTCCCGACGCACTATCAGACCTATCGTCACGACTGGCCGCAGAACATGGTCTATCCACAAAGCCAAGCTCCCGCCGCGATGGTGCAGTACCCGTACTACACGTTCCGAGGACCGACGGACTTCTTCATGAAGTGATCGTGCTTGCGTGACTCTCCAAAAACGTTCCTCTCCGCCCGTGCGACCTCGCGCGGGCGGAGTTTGTCTTTGGAATCAATCGTCGCTTTTGCCGATGACGACGATCCCTGATTCCGTGACGACATAACCACGGGCGCGGTCTTCATCGTGATCGAAGCCAATGCTCGTTCCGGGGGGGATGCGAACTTGCTTGTCGATGATGGCCTTGCGAACTCGCGCGTTTCGACCGACATCGACGCCGTCGAACAGAATCGAGTCCTCGACACTGGAGTAACTGTGTATGCGGACGTTGTAGCCCACGACAGAACGCTGGACGGTGCCGCCGGACAGAATGCTGCCGCCACAGATCAGGCTGTCGAGGGCATGGCCGATACGCGGGTTCGGCCCCGTCGTTTGTGCGAACACAAATTTCGGGGGCGGACAATTCGGCTGGTAACTGCGTAGCGGCCAAGCGTTGTCGTACAGGTTCAACTCCGGATCGACCGCGATGAGGTCCATGTTGGCCTCATAGATTGCGTCGAGCGTCCCGACATCGCGCCAGTAGTGGCTGTCGCCGGTGTTCTTGTCGCGGAACGGGAATGCCCGCACGAGATGGCTGTCGATCAGCGAGGGAATGATGTTCTTGCCGAAGTCGTGGGAACTCTTCACGTCTGACGCATCCGCGATCAGGCGGTCGAACAGGAAGTTCGTGTTGAAGACGTAGATGCCCATTGAGGCCAGGCACCGCGTCGGATCATCTGGCATCGGCTTCGGTTCCGCCGGCTTCTCTTGGAACTCCACGATGCGACGGTTCGCGTCCACTTGCATGACACCGAACCCCGTCCCCTCTTCGAGAGAGCAGGGGATGCAACCGATCGTGAGGACCGCGCCCGATTCGATGTGATCGCGGACCAATTCGGAGTAGTCCATCTTGTAGATGTGATCGCCCGCCAAGATCACCAGAAGATCCGAGCGGCATTGCTCGATGGAGTAGATGTTTTGATAGACGGCGTCGGCGGTCCCTTTGTACCAGTCTTCGTGAAGTCGCTGTTGTGGCGGAAGGATGTCGATGAATTCGCCCAGCTCGCGGCAGAGGAATCGCCAGCCGAGATTGATGTGTCGGTCGAGGCTCACCGCCTTGTACTGCGTCATCACGAGTACCTTCCGCAGGCCGCTGTTGATGCAGTTTGAAAGGGCGAAGTCGATGATGCGGTACGCGCCACCAAACGGCACCGCCGGCTTGGCTCGATCCCGCGTCAACGGCTCCAGCCGAGTCCCCTTGCCACCCGCCAAGATCAACGCCAGCACGTTCTTCATCGCGGTCTCCTGCTCGCATCGCCATCCGTTGTGAGACTCATGTGGTCGGTATCAACACCAACCCGAAGCGTGAACGAGGGCGATTGCACGCCGATATTCCGACGCCCTCGCTCACACTGCGGGTTGGTGCTGAAAGCCTCTACAAATCGACGCGATTCATTCGGCGACCGCCTTCAACAGCGAAAGCAGTGTCGAGCGAATCTTCGGTTCGGCATCCACGGCCAGATAGCTCGAGCGTGCCCGCCACGTTTCATAGCCACCCAGTTGATGTTGCTCGGGCGTCGGCAAGTACCCGTTGTAGCCGTTGGCCAGCTCGATTGTGAACGTCGCGGGAAGCGGGCTGTTCTTCTTCAACGCCAAGCCGGTTTCGGTGAACGTCTCGCAGGGACTCGACACGATGCCGAGTTGCCCAATGCGAAAGGCTTGCAGCTTGGCCTTCACCGTGGCGGGGTATTTCGACATCAAGACGGTCTCTCGCGCGTAGACCAGCGGCATTCCTCGCAGCGGGCGTTCGGTCACTTCTGCGAGACGCTTCTCAGCGGCAGAGACTTCTTCGGGCGAAGGCAAACGCACGCCGAGTTCCACTTCCGCCTCACGGACTTTCAGCGGGAGTGAGTCTCGATATTGAATCTGTTTGTAGGCCTTCGCCGCTGCTTGAGCGACGATTTCGGCCACGATCCCCATCTGCTCGTAAGGCTCACGTTTGGGTCCGACTTTAAGACTGAAGTTGACGTTGTTCACGTCCGCACTCGTCCCGTTGGACAGGATGGCGACGAACGGCGGCGTCTTCTTTCCATCCTCAACCGTGCTGGCCGTCGCGCCGATGTGGCGACCGATCCGCACGCAGAACTCACCAAAATAATCGGCCGACACCACGCCGACACTCACTCCACCAACGTAGTGCAACGAGTAGTTCGCGAGGAGTGCGATCGGCCGACCGTCGCGCGCCTGCACCGACAGCAGCGAAACCTGCGGATCGATCGGCCCCGCTTGCTGATCCACCTGCGGGTTGCTGTAGCCGGGGTTCATCTTTGCCTTGTCCGTGCGACCGCCGAACGGGTCTTCACTGACTTCCCCCGACTTGAGTAGCCAGCGTCGATTGAAGATTTGAGACGGCTCGTTGATCGCACCCCAGCCGATACGAGCCGGTTCGAGTTGTCGATGAGCCTGCTCGATCCCCTTCGCAATTTGAATGGGCAGAAACTTCACGTACTTCGCGTCGGGGTCACTCTGAAAGACCCCGGCCGAGGTGGGGCACGAATGCGCGTGCGTGGCCGAGATCAAAATGTGCGAGGTCGGGATTCCGGTCTTCTCGCTCGCCAGACGCTTCGCTTCGTCCAACAACTCGCGCGGCAACATGCAACTGTCACAGACGACGATCACCAGCGTGGTCTCGGAGTTCGAGAGCACCAGGCACCGGGCGTGCAGTGGGTCGTGTGCCGCTTGAGCCAATGAATCCGCCATGTTGCCGTTCACGGAGATGGGGAACTCGAGTGGCGTGATGTCCTGTGCAAAAGCCCCCGCCCGCAACGACTGTGGCGATTCGGCGGCGCACATTGAACGAGCGTTCATCACCCCGCAGGCAATCATCGAGGCGCACAACATCACACCACGAACGACAGTCACAAAGCCGCAAGCCATTGGAAAATCCTCGATAGAAAGCGGGGGGGGCGAAGTGAATGAAGCTTGTGCCGTGGCGAAGGCGGCGAACTCACTCAACAATCCGGTTCGTCCGACAGTCTGCCGCAGCATTCAAACAGCCGCAACCGACGAGTGACATTCCGGAACACGCCATTCAAAGCATACTCTCTGCATTCGCAGGGCCATCGCCTTTTTCAACGTAGGGTGGGACCAGCTCGCTTCGAGCACCGGCCCACCACCGGGAATCGTTGAGAAATCATGGTGGGCCGGCGCGGCGAAGCGCCGCTGGTCCTACCCTACAAGTCGCGCAGACCAAACATGGCGATGGCCCTGCGGCATTCGAGCAGTGCCTTGCGAGCGAACCGTGCGGCCGGAACAATCCCCGTCCTCCGCTCCCAGGCCGATTGTGAAGCGGTCGCCAACCCCTCTCGACGGCATCAAGAGACCGCTATGAAACTGCCTGCAAATCATCGACTTCTCGCACTGGTTGTCGCGACCATCGTCGCGGTGTGTCTCGGCTGTGAACCGCCGCCACCCCCTGTCAGACCAGCGGCACCAACTCCAGCGGCTTCAGCCCCAACGACCCCTTCCTCGGCAACAATGGGGAGCGACGCTTCAACAGCAGCGACCTCCGCAAAGGCAATCGAACTGCAAGCCAAGAACTGGGAAGAGGCTCAAGCCGTCGTGGCCGAATACAAAGGGAAGGTCGTTGTCGTCGATGTCTGGTCCACATCGTGCCAGCCCTGCTTGGATGAGTTCCCGCATTTGGTCGCGTTGCAGCGCCAGTACCCGAACGAGGTGGTCTGCATCTCCTTTGATTGCGACTTCATCGGGGCGAAGAACAAGCCGGTCGATTACTACCGCGAGCGCGTTCTCAAAGCATTGACCGAGATGAAGGCCGAGACGATCGCCAACCTGATCTCAACCGTCCCCGCCGACGAATTGTTCCAACAGATGGACCTCGATTCCATCCCCGCCGTGTACGTGTTTGATCGCGAGGGGAAGCTCTCGAAACGCTTCGACAACCGGACGCCGGTCGGTGGCGGGCAAGAAGGAATCTCGTACGAGAAACAGATCGATCCGCTCGTGGCCGAACTCGTGAAGACCGCCGATCAGTGAGGCGGCAGGACATGTGCGAAACACCAACCCACAGCGTGAGTTTTGTAGTTGCACATTTCGCGCGTCGCACACGGAAAACTGAGTCGAGTATTATCAGTCGAATACGGCCTGTCTTCATCCGTGCCCCGGCTTTGCCATCCGCGCTATTTCTTACTCGACGGGATAGTGCGGATGACAAAGCCGGGGCGCGGATGAAGGCGGAAATTCAACAGCAATTCTGATTCACGACCTCGCTCACGCTTCGGGTTGGTGTTAAGCCCCCTTTTCCCTTCACTCACAGACAAGTTGCCACGTCATGGTTGATTCCTCGCGCCGACGGAGCGCCCGCCGCGACGTGCTGACCAATCACAATCGCTGCTGGATTTGGGGGCGTCACGTCGTGCTGGCCACTCTGCGAGCCGCGCGTTGGCCCATCATCGAGTTGCTGATCGGAGACCGCGCCGACGACGCGCTGTGGGATGAAGCGGCTCGCTTGGCGAACGAGATCGGCATTCAGGCGGTTGCGACCGACGATGGATCGCTCACCAAAGCCTGTCGTTCGAGCGAGCATCAGGGGATGGCCGCTCGCATGTCGCCGTTCCCGTATCACACGCTCGAAGAACTCGTGCAGACGCTGCCGGCTCAGCCGATACTCGTCGCGTTGGATCGACTACAAGACCCGTTTAACTTCGGCGCGATCGTCCGCTCCGCTTCGACGCTCGGTCTCGACGGGATCGTGATCGGCGAACACGAACAAGTGGACGTGAACAGCCAAGTGGCTCGCAGTTCAGTGGGAGCGGTCAATCACATTCCCATCGCCCGCACGAACGATCTGGTCGCGGCGGTCGATTCCCTGCGCGAACGCGGCTTTCAAATCGTGGCCGCCTCCGAACGAGCCGACACGCCGCTCTATCAAGCCTCTTTCCAACGCCCGACCGTCGCGATCATCGGGAACGAGGGGCGAGGCATCCGTTCCGAGTTGCTCGCGCGGTGTGACCAGTCGCTCAGCATCCCCATGACCGGCCAAGTCGGGTCGCTCAACGCGGCTGTCGCGGCGGGAATCTTGTTCTACGAGATGCGACGACAACGACTGACCCTGTAGGATGGGCACTCCTGCCCGTCCGGCATTGGTGTCGACCACGCCCGCAGCACGAATGATCCGTCTTACACTAACCCGAAGCGTAAGCGAGGAGTGAGTAGCGTGAGCGAGCAGGGACTGTGGCGTGAGGCCACGTCCTTGTACTTTCCCTCCTCGCTTCGTTCCCTCCTCGCTCACGCTTCGGGTTGGTATTGCTGCCACCCGCGACCATGAAAACCGGACGGGCAAGAGTGCCCGTCCTACACCACCGCGACCCATCCTAAATAACCGCCCAGAGAAAGCTGACTGATGTCGTTGATCCTGCGAAACCCGCACAGTGTCGAAGCCGTGTTGCGAGTTCGTCCCGCCGATGTGTTTGAAGTGCGACTCGCGCCGGGGACGCCCTCGCCGCGCTGGGCCGCCGTGGCCGAGTTGGCTCGTCAGCACGACATTCCAATTCGCACGAGCCTCGCCGCACCCGACCGGAATTCGTCTGGCAAAGGAAAGAGTGAGCGACTCGGCGCGGCGTCGGCCACCATCCAAGAACGGCCGGACCTGTTGATCGACGAACTCTTCACGGAGGAGATGACCGAGCGGCCCGGCCTCTGGCTGGCGCTCGAACAATTGCAGGACCCGCACAACGTCGGCGCGATCTTTCGCACGGCGGCATTCTTCGGCGTGAAGGGAATCATCCTGACGCGCGAGCGTTCAGCACCGCTGTCGGCCACGGTCTATGACACCGCCTCGGGCGGCTTGGAATACGTGCCGTTCGCCGTCGCCTCGAATCTCAGCCGCACGATCACGCTGGCGAAAGCAGCGGGCTTGGCGGTCCTCGGCACGTCGGAACATGCCGCACAGAATCTGGTGAGTCCGCCCGGCGACCGCTCGACGCTGCTGATCTTCGGCAACGAAGAACAGGGACTCAGAAAAGTGACTCAGGAACACTGCGACGAACTCTGTTGCCTCACACCGCTCGGCCCGATCCAGTCGCTGAACGTCTCCGTCGCGGCGGGGGTCCTGATGTCGAAGCTCGCGCCGAACACCCCGTAGCACAGGCGGCTCGCCGGTGTTGTTCGGCTCTCCGCCTCTGTGTTGGATGTCCAACTGAGCGGCACGGCGCTAGCCGCCGGTGTAGGCGAAAAAGACCGGCGGCTAGCGCCGTGCCGCTCACGGAACACCATTTTCAACACGAATGGCGGAGAGCCTGTTGTTCAATGGAAACGCGAGCAAGCGAGCCGCCTGCTCCACGTTTTTCAACAGGCTCATGTCCATTTCAGGTCCGCTCGGTTTCCGGATGCGGCGGCGGTTCTCATACTTCGCAACCGTGTTGAGGAAGAGTGCGCCGAGCATGTCGCACCTGATCTCTTCCCCCGCGAATTGACTCGACCCGTTTCGTTAGCCAGGAGTTCCTCATGCGAGTTCACCGTGTCTTGTTCGCTGCGACCATCAGTGCGTTGTTGTCCGGGGCGGTGGCCAGTGCCGTCGAGTGGGGTTTGAAAGAAGGGACTCCGGCGATCCAATCGGCGGGGCCATTGGCCTTCGGGCCGGACGGCATTCTGTTTGTTGGCGACACCAAGTCCGCGACGATCTTCGCGATCGGCACGGGTGACACCAAGGGCGATCCGTCGAAGGTCACGCTCGATGTGGCGGGCCTCAACGGTAAGGTGTCCGAACTGCTGAAGTCCGGCTCCGCCACAATCAACGATCTTGCCGTGAACCCGATCAGCGGCAACGTCTATCTGTCCGTGACCGCCGACGCGAAGCCCGCGCTCGTGCGCGTCGAAGCCGATGGCAAACTGAGCCGCGTGTCGCTCGACAAAGTTTCGTTCCAGAAGGTGTCTCTGCCGAATGCCCCCGAAGACAAAGAGGTCTCACGCAATGGGCGAACTTCCAACCCGCGCGGCGAGGCGATCACAGACCTCGCGTATGTGGATGGCAAGGTCTACGTCTCAGGCGTTGCAGGTGGAGCGTCTCCCTCGAACGTGCGTGAAGTCCCGTTCCCGTTTAATGACGCTAACGTCGGCAGCAATGTCGAGATCTATCACGCCGCCCACGGTCGCACCGAAGACAACGCCACGATCCGTACCTTCATCCCGCTGAACATCAATGGCGAACCGAGCCTGCTCGCCGGCTTCACCTGCACGCCACTCGTGAAGTTCCCCGTCAGCAGCTTCAAGCCGGGCGAGAAGTCCAAGGGAACGACCGTCGCCGAACTCGGCAACCGCAACAAGCCGCTCGACATGATCGTCTACAAGAAGGACGGCAAGGACTTTTTGTTGATGTCAAACAGTGCCCGTGGCGTGATGAAGATCAGTACCGAGAACCTCGGCACAAATCCCGGCCTCACGACCCCCGTCACAGGTGGCGGAATCGCCGGCCAGTCGTTCGAGACGATCAAGGAGCTGGAGGGAGTCGTCCAACTCGACCGCCTCAACAACGATCACGCTGTCGTCGTCGTGCAGTCGTCCCCCACCTCGCAAGACCTGCGCACGATCCTGCTGCCGTAATGTCTTGCAAGGTCCGTTGGAGTTGCGGCTAACCAGCGCGGCGATTGGCCGCAATCCAAGTCAGGGCATAGGTGCCGCCCACGCGACGATTTGGCTCAATGGCTTCATTCTTCTGCCACCATTCTCCTGCCAACGTTTTTGACCGATTGGACACCTCCACATCGAGGCGGAAATGGCAAGAGAATGAGGGCAGAGGAATTCAAATGCACCGCTTGACCCCGATCACGCGTCCGCTCAAATCCGCGCAAGCGAACAAGAACCTGAGACCTCGTAGTACGAAGCACTTCTGACCGCGCGAGATATAAACGATTCCGTTCTGACCGTACGAGGTCTAGGCGGACTTCGTCTTGCTCAAACTCCCCTTCGTGAACTTTGGCAGGCCACCTAGAATCGGCTGCGATCTGGCGGGATGTCAGGCGGGACACGAACAGGAGTTCAGTCATGCAGGGATGCGACTGGTGGATGAGCGGGCGTGGGATTCGATTTGCGGGAGTGTTCATTGCCGCGTGCGTCTGCTCCGCGATCCCTCTCATGGCGGCCGACGCTCCGCAGAGTTGGCTTGACGACGCGGCGCTGCATGACGTGCAGTTCGTCGGGGCCAGGACCGGATTTGCGGTTGGTGGTCACGGCGCGATCTGGAAGACCGACGATGGCGGTCGCGCGTGGAGGCTGCTGCCGAGCGGGACGACCGGCTCGTTGCAGAGCGTGTGTTTTCTGACCGATCAAATTGGCTGGGTGGCCGGACGCGACGCCATTCCGTTTGCAGGACTCGATGCGGGCGTGTTGCTCTTCACGGACAACGGCGGCCAGTCGTGGCGAACGCTCGGATCGCAGCAGTTGCCGGGACTGAGCTTCGTCAAATTCTTTGGACTCGAAGAGGGTGTCGTCGTTGGCCAGCCATCGAGTTCCTCGCCCTCGGGCATCTTGAAGACGGGCGATGGCGGGAAGACTTGGCAACCTGTCGCGGGCACGGTCTCGCACCCGTGGCGTGCGGCGGCGTTTGTCGATCGTGAACTGGGCGTCGTCGCGGGACATGCCGGTCGCCTGTCGCTGATCGGAGGCGAACAACTGCTCACATCCAAGTTGCCGTCGCAAGGACTCCGTTCGATTCGTGCCGTGGCGTTGCAACACGATGACACCGGATGGCTCGCGGGTGACGGCGGTCTCGTGCTGAAGACGAGCAGCGGCGGCGTCGTGTGGGAGACGCCCGCGACACTGCTGCCCGAAGAGCTGCGTCAGGGGATCGACTTCCACGCGGTCGAGATGCGCAAAGGAAAGGTCTGGTTGGCGGGATCGCCCGGCAGCGTGATCTGGCACAGTCCCGACGGTGGCCAGAGTTGGCTGAAACAAGCGACGGGACAGACCGCGCCACTGAATACCGTTCGATTCGCGAGTGACACTCAAGGCGTGGCCGTTGGTGATTTGGGTGTGATTCTGAGAACCGATGATGGCGGCCAGTCGTGGCACTGCGTGCGCGGGGCCGATCGGCGCGCGGCTGTGTTGTCGTTGCAGTCCCGCCCGTCTCAAGCGGCTGCGGCGTGGGTGGCGAAGCTTTCGGGTGAGCAGGGCTATCGGAGTGCAGTCTGGATTGCGAATCGTCAGGACGTGGGTGAGACCTCACAGTCGCTCGACCTCGACGCGCGACTGACTGCGTCCGTCGAACGCTGCGGTGGAAACGCGGCCGAGATTCATTGGCAACTCCCCGTGGCAATCCCCGGTTTGGAGTTTGCCTCCGACAAGCTCGTCGCCGATTGGCAGAAGCGGACAGAAGGAAAACTTGGCCCCGCGCTGATCGGGACGTTGGTGAGGCAACTGCGCACCTGGCGACCGACCGTCGTGTTGCTCGATCAACCGGCGAAGGATGACGCGGCGAACCAACTGCTGTTCGATGCGGCTTTGCGGGCGATCGAACAAGCGGCCGATGCGACGCGCTTCGTCGAGCAGCGCGAGTTGACTGGTCTCACGCCGTGGAAAGTGGAACGCGTTTACTTGCGACTCGCGGCGGGAGGAACCGGGGACGCGGTCGTGGAGCTCGACGAGTACCTGCCGACTCGCAAGACGACCGTGCGACAAGCGGCGGCGGCGAGTGACTCGTTGGTGCGATCGGTGAGGACGAGTTCCAACAGCGCAAGTGGCGAGTCGAGTTCGCCACGGCTGGTCTATCGTTGGATCGGACTCGACGGGCGTCCGTCGCCGGAAGCGAGTCTCGCACGCGACTTCTTCGCCGGGCTGTCGCTCGCACCGGGATCGGCCGCGCGTCGCGTACTCGAACCGCTCGATGAAGCAGACCTCGAACGGATGCAGAAGCTGGCGCAGAAGCAACGGAACTTCACCGCCGTCACGAAGAAGTCGCTCGACGATCCGCGCGTCGCGGGACAAATGCTTGGCCAACTGAATGGTCTGTTGGACGGTATGGACGCGCAGCAGGGAGCCGAAGTGTTGCGCGGTCTCGCGGCGGAATATCGCGAGCGGTCGCTGTTTGAACTGGTCGAATCGACCAACGTCGAGCTGGTCCGTCGCTATCCGCAAGAGCCGGTCGCACTCGATGCGATGCGGTGGCTCATTCAGTTTTGGACGAGTCAGGAAACGGCGTGGCAACGGATGCGGGCGATGTCGAATGACACGACGCAGGCGAGCAGCGATCCCAAGTCGAACGCGAACCAACTGCAACAAGCGGCGGCAGTCTTGTCAGGAGGAAAAGGAGGCGTGACGACGGCCGGACACGAAGTCGAAGCTCCGTCGATACACACGACCTCCTCCAGCCCCGGTAAATTAAATCGCCTCGACGTGAAGCTCGACTTCAACCAGCCCAACGATCCGCGCGACAAAAAGAAGGGTCCGCGCGGCGCGACCGCTTCGACGCGCATGAACTTCGCCAACCAACACAATTGGCGAGGTGAAGCCGTGCGCGACTGGCACTCGCGCGCCGCCGATCTGGCCAAGCAATTGGAGGCGCAATCGCTGTCGCAGTTCCAGACGCCGGAGATTCAGTTCCCGCTGGGAGCCTTGCGGCGTGTCAGCAGTTCGGCGGCTCAGTCGGATGCGATCTATCGAACGTTCCTCAACAAAGCGACGGACGACGCGACGCGATCGCTGGCGCAACGCGAGCTGTGGGCGTTGTTCGCGACGGCAGAGGCTCCGCGAGAGATGACGCTTTGCCGACGAGCGAACGAGCCGCCGCGATTGGACGGCGTGTTGTCCGACCCCTGCTGGCAGGTCTCCACCGAGTTGATGTTGACGCGCGAGGCCATTCGCGATGACGGTCAGTCCGCACCCGAAGCGACCGCCGCGATGGTGATGCTCGCCTACGATGCCGAGTTCTTGTACGTCGGCCTGAGTGTGCCGCGACTCGACGGCGCACCGCTCGATCGACCTCAAACCAAGGGACGTTCGCACGACGCCGATCTCAGCCGACACGACCGCGTCACGCTGTGCTTGGATGTCGATCGCGACTACACGACGTGGTACGAGTTCCAAGTCGATCAACGCGGCTGGACGTTCGAGAGCTGCTGGGACGACCGCCGCTGGAACCCGAAGTGGTACGTCGCGACTTCTGCGGAGGACTCGCACTGGCGTGTGGAAGCCGCGATCCCGTGGTCGGAGCTAGCCCCGGCCGCTCCTCAACGCGGTTCGCTGTGGAGCGCCGCCGTCTCGCGCACCACGCCGACTGTCGGGACACAGTCGTGGGTTCATCCCGCGTCATCACGACCGAAACCGGGATCGTTCGGGCTGGTGAAGTTTGAGTGAGCGACCGTAGGGGCGGAAGCCAACATCAACCCGAAGCGTGAGCGAGGACGAGCGTAAGCTCGCTCGGATGCCTTTCTGAGCGGATGCCTTTCTGAGCGGGGGACGTAAGTCCCCTGGTTTTCTTAAACGGGCTGACGCCCAAGAACAGGGGGCTGACGCCGCCCCGCTCCGAAAAGCAGCAGAGGGCTGATGCCCTCAGTTCCTCGCTCACGCTTCGGGTTGGTGTGCCGCCCCAACACCGTCACCCGTCCATCATCCCTTTGAACGTGCCGCCCTCTTCAAACTGGGCGAGGTTCTCGCGGAACATTGTGGCGAGTTTGTTCGCAGCGGCATCGTAGGCGGCGGGATCGGGCCACGTTTGGCGCGGGTTTAGAATCTCCGTCGGCACGCCAGGGCAACTCGTCACCACATGCAGGCCGAAGATCGGGTCGGTCTGCGTCGCGATGTCCTTGAGTTGTCCCGCATGGATCGCGTCGATGATGGCGCGCGTGTAGGTGAGCTTCATGCGCGAGCCGACTCCATACGCACCGCCGCTCCAGCCGGTGTTGACCAACCAGACGTTGGCGTGGTGAGTCCGAATTCGCTCGGCCAGCAGGTCAGCATATTTGCGCGGATGCCAGACGAGAAACGGCCCGCCGAAGCACGGGCTGAACGTTGCTTGAGGCTCCTTCACGCCGACCTCGGCCCCCGCGACTTTGGCCGTGTAGCCGTTGATGAAGTACTCCATTGCCTGCTCGGGGGTGAGGCGGCTGACGGGCGGCAGGACTCCAAAAGCATCGCACGTCAGGAAGATGACATCGGTTGGATGACCGGCCATGCACGGGATGCGGGCATTGGTCACGTATTCGATCGGGTACGCGCCGCGCGTGTTTTGCGAGATGCTCGAATTGTTGAAATCGACGTGATGATGGGCGTCGTCGTACACGACGTTTTCGAGGACCGCGCCGAAGCGCAGGGCTTGGAAGATTTCCGGCTCGGACTCGCGCGAAAGATAGATCGCCTTCGCGTAGCAGCCCCCTTCAATGTTGAAGACTCCCTCGCTCGACCAACCGTGTTCGTCGTCGCCGATCAAGGCCCGTTTCGGGTCGGCGGAGAGCGTCGTCTTGCCCGTTCCCGACAATCCGAACAGCACCGACGATTGCTCCGTCACGCGATCGGCGGTCGCCGAGCAGTGCATCGACAGCACGCCCCGCTTGGGCATGAGATAGTTCATGATCGTGAAGATCCCCTTCTTCATCTCACCGGCGTACTCGGTGCCGAGAATCACGACCTCACCGCTCTCGAAGCTGACATCGACGCTGGTCTTGGAAGTCATGCCGGTCGTCAAGCGATTCGCGGGGAAGCGGCCCGCGTTGTAAATCACGAAGTCGGGTTCTCCAAAGTCGGCCAACTGCGCGTCGGTCGGACGGATCAACATCTGGTGCATGAACAGTGCGTGGTATGGCCTCGAACAGATGACGCGCACTTTGATCTGGTACTGCGGATCCCATCCCGCAAACGCATCGACGACATAGAGCCGGTCGCGCGTGTTGAGATAGTCCTTGGCCCGCTCGCGGTTGATGGCGAAGGTGAGTTCATCCAACGGAAAATTGACCGGTCCCCACCAGATGTCTTCCTCGGAAGCGGGATGTTTGACGAGCCGCTTGTCCTGCGGAGACCGTCCCGTTTTTTCACCCGAATACGCGATGAGCGCCCCGGTGTCGGAGATCGTTGTCCCCGGCTCGAAGCGGATCGCCTCTTCGTACAGCCGCGCGGGATCGGCGTTCCGCAACACCTGCTCCACGGTGATGCCGTGCGAGGATAGGTTGAAAGTCTCGGAAGTCGCTGCAATGGCAGGTGAGGCAGGATTGGCGTTCGGCATGAGATGCTCCAAAGGGAGTGAGTCGTGAAAGGAGACTGATGAGAATCTGTCGTTCCGCGCATTCCGTAGCTCAGGCGGCTCGCCTGGGGTGTGTCTCTCCGCTGACACATTTCAGAGGCGATCCGAAAAGAAATGGCTTGTTTTGAGGGTGCCACGGTCACAGCTTTGCGTGGCCGTGCTTGGGTTGTTCAATCACATCGAAACTCCCTCGCCCAAACGTGCTGCGTATTCGGCGGGGATGTCGGTGGAGCGGAGATGTCCGCCAATGGGGATGAGGCAGTAGGCGGTCTTCATTTCGCCCGTGGCAAGGACCGTCTCGCCCAACAGAAATTCATACGAGGTCGTGAGCGAACGGGGGGTGAGGCGGAGGACGGTGACGCGGACCTCGATCTCTTCGTCGTAGCGAGCCGGCGAACGGAACGAACAACTCGCGGCGACGCGCGGCCAGCCGAAAACGGTTCCGTCCGGCAGCGTCCCGTGAATTTTCAGACCGAGCGACCGAAACCACTCGTGCTCGGCCTGCTCCATGTAACGATAGAAATTGGCGAAGTGAACGATCCCGGCGAGATCGGTCTCACAGAACTCAACGCGGCGACGAGTGGTGAAGAGGGTGGTCATGGCGGACGACTATAAAGTGATCGGCTAAAAATTGTAGTCCCGGCTCGCTGTGAGCTAGCAGCCTGTTGAAAAACGTAGAGTAGGCGGCTCGCCTGCTCGTACTTCGAGCTGGAAAACACAGGCGAGCCGCCTGTGCTACGGTTTTTTCAACAGGTGGCCAAAGCAATCGCCTTTTTAAATTGGGGTGCCACGGTCACGGAGCTTCGACGTGGCCGTGCAAGGACGTGAAGTCCGATTTCCATTCTCACGGCCACGTCGAAGCTCC
>JAYTQJ010000439.1:0-8774 GCA_043746775.1 Schlesneria sp. | reverse complement strand
CGAACGCAATCCCAACTGCCCCAGCCACGGAAAACCCCTAAAACACAGCCCAATCCCGTAAAACCCCGCCAAGAGAGAGTTCTGGCGGAAACGTCAAGCATCGTCCGGACCAAGGGGTTCGGACTACAAGCCTGAGTTCGTCCGAGTCCTGTTAGAATCCGCCCCCAAGACACGACGACAACGAAACGAATACTCCGCTACTCCGCGCAACCACAACACCCCCTCGACAGGACTTCACCCCATGCTGCCGATCACCTACTCGACCGCCGTCACGCGAGCCAGACGGCTGCGTTGCCCAAGATGCGGCGAAGGGCCGCTGTTTCGCAATTGGTTTTTGATGCACAACGAATGTGCACACTGCAATCTGATGTTTCAGCGCGGGCCGGGTTACTACCTCGGTTCGACGTACATCAATTACGGTTTCATCGCGGCGACGCTGACCGTGGCCTATGTCGCGCTGCACTTTGGAGCCGTGATCGGCAACGAGTTTTTGATGCCGCCGCTGATCGCGTATTGCCTCATCATGCCGGTCCTGCTGTTCCGACATTCGCGCGCATGGTGGCTCGCGCTGGACTGCTTCTTCGATCCGACCAGCTTCGATCCCGAGAACGACGCGTTTCTCGCAGGAAGCGCCGCGAGCGGACTTTCGTCAGACGAGAAGCGGAACGAGAAGCAGTGACGGTCTGAAGCCGTAGGACGGGTACTCTTGACGCGCCCGACAAAAAGTAGCGTTCATCGCTCCGCGTGAAGAAAGCCGAGTAGCCAGCGACCCAAATCCCGGAAAACACGCCGCTCGCCATTCGGCTCACTTCACGCGGAGCGATGAAGGCCGACTTGTGTCGGGCCAGGGCCATTGCCTTGTTGGGTCTGCGTAAACTGTAGGGTGGGACCAGCGGCGTTTCGCCGCGCCAGCCCACCATGATTTCTCGACGTTTCCTGATGGTGGGCCGGCGCTCGAAGCGAGCTGGTCCCACCCTACCTACCAGGATCAGTCAGTTGCGTGACGGATCGAACTGTCGCAGTTGGCGAAGCCGTTCGAGGTAGTTCAACAGTCGGCGGGCCTTCGCGGCGGAGATCGGAGCAGGTGCATCGTCAAAGCAGGCGATGGCGCGACGGACGCAAGCCATCTCGCCCCGGTGTCGGTTCAGTTCGCCGAGCAGCGCTGAGAGATTGAGCAGATCGTTTCCCATCAGCCTCAATTCCCCGGCCGCTTTGTGTCGTGAGTAGGCTCGTAGCAGCGGTCGAATCCCCTCACGTGGGTCGGTGAGAAATCCCGTGAGCAACCCGAGCGTCGCTTCGATTTCGGGGTTCACTTCCCTGTGCAGACCGTCCTCGTCGAATTCGACTTCATCGAAATCAGCAGCCGCTCCTGCGAGACACTCCGCCATTTCGAGCCGCTCCGCTCGCCAAGCGTCGTTTGCCAGACCGAGCAATTCGTCGGGACCGCAATCATCGACCATTGCGATCGCTCGCTGCTGGAACCGCCGGGCGAGATCGTTGTCGCCAAGCTCTCGATAGACAGCAGCTAAGTTGTGATAGATGGTCGCCAACGCGCGCCGTTCACCACTCTTCTGGGCGATGTCCAGCGCGGCGGTCAGTTGGCAGAGGGCCTCATTGAATCGCTCCTGCTCGGCCAAAGCACATCCGTAAGCGATGTACCCGGCGGGAGACGCATCCACTTTGATGGCCCGCTTGAAGACGGCATCGGCTTCACTCCAGCTTCGCGTTCGGACCAGCTCGCTGGCCCAATTGAGCAGCCATTCCACTTGGCTCGATGCAGACTTGGATTCTGGATTGGTCATGGCTCGTTCTCTTCATTCATGCTTGGGATTGGGGATCAAGCAGAACGAGCGTGTTCAAATGGCCGGGAATTCGCACGATGAGACGCTTGGCCTCACCCATCCGTGACGTACCCGGCAGACCTTCGACAAAGGCGACCTGAGAGGGACGCATTGTTCCTAATTTTCCTATTGTGTCAACTCCAGTGACTAGAACGCTTGTAGCGGTCATTACAGATTGAGCGGCAGGACCACGGTCGGCGAACTCGCCCTGATCGGTGTCAGATTGGCAGAGACAACAACGAGGTCTGCTCCGGCTCTCGCCACGATGGCAGAGTTCTCGAAATCCGGGTTTGTCGCAAAGCCCTTCTCCACAAGAGACTTTCGTAGTGTGGCACCTTTGGCGCGCAGTTCGCTTGTCCGCCCCCAGCCCGTGTTGTGTCGAACGTATGATCCGCAGCGTGCCTGCATTCTTGGAGACGAAGAGATGGCGAAAAAGGCAAGTGCCTCGAATGACATTAAGCTGGTCCCGCTCGGCGACCGGGTCGTGGTCAAGCGAGCTGAAGCGGAGTCGAAGACCGCTGGCGGCATCGTTTTGCCGGACGCAGCCAAGGACAAGCCGCAACGCGGTGAAGTCTTGGCCGTTGGCGAAGGACACACCAAGAGCAGTGGCTTGAAGGCCGCGTTGACCGTCAAAGCGGGCGATCAGGTGATCTTCAGCTCGTACGCCGGCGACGAACTCAAGGTCGGCGACGAGACCTACTTGCTGATGCGCGAAAGCGACATCCTTGCGATCATCGGTTGATGAATCGCGGTTGATTTTCTGACAACTTCAAATTTCGCCAGCCTTCACCGTCTGGCCGTTTCCCCGTAAGGAGCAGTTCGAGATGCCCAAGATTATCGCCTTCGATCAAGAAGCGCAGGAAGCGATGAAGCGCGGCGTGCAAAAGCTGGCACGAACCGTGCGCGTCACGCTCGGTCCACGCGGCCGCAACGTCATCATCGAGAAGAGCTTTGGCTCTCCTACCGTCACCAAGGACGGCGTGACCGTGGCCCGTGAAATCGAACTGGAAGACAAGTTCGAAGACATGGGTGCCCGCATGGTGCGTGAAGTCGCCAGCAAGACGAGCGACATCGCCGGTGATGGAACCACCACCGCGACTGTGCTCGCCGAAGCCATTTACGTCGAGGGCCTCAAGGCCGTCGTCGCCGGTGTGAACCCGATCGACATGAAGCGTGGCATGGACAAGGCCGTCGAGCAAATCGTCGCCAAGCTCAAGGGCATGGCTGTCGAATGCAAGAACAAGAAGTCGATCGCTCAGGTCGGCACGGTCGCCTCGAACGGCGATACCGAGATCGGCCAAATCCTCTCTGACGCGATGGAGCAAGTCGGCAAAGATGGCGTCATCACCGTCGAAGAAGGCAAGTCGCTCAAGACGGACTTCCAAGTTGTGGAAGGGATGCAGTTCGATCGCGGCTATCTGTCGCCGTACTTCGTCACCGACCCGACCTCGATGGAATGCGTCCTCGAAGATGCTTACATCCTGATCCACGAGAAGAAGATCAGCAGCATCAAGGATCTGGTTCCGGTCCTCGAGAAGGTCGTCAACAGTGGCAAGCCGTTGCTGATCGTCGCCGAAGAAGTGGACGGCGAAGCCCTCGCGACGCTGGTCATCAACAAGCTGCGTGGCACGTTCAAGATCGGTGCCGTGAAGGCTCCCGGTTACGGCGATCGTCGCAAGGCGATGCTGCAAGACTTGGCGATCATGGTCGGTGGCCAGGCGATCTTCGAAGACTTGGGTATCCAGCTCGAAAACGTCCAACTGTCGGACCTCGGCCGCGCGAAGCGCATCGTGATCGACAAGGACAACACGACGATCATCGAAGGTCTCGGCAAGTCCAGCGACATCAAGTCGCGGATCGAGCAGATTCGTCGCGAGTTGGCCAACTCGTCCAGTGACTACGATCGCGAGAAGCTCGAAGAGCGCGTCGCGAAGTTGTCGGGCGGCGTGGCTCAGGTCAACGTCGGTGCTGCGACCGAAAGCGAAATGAAAGAGAAGAAGGCTCGCGTCGAGGACGCCCTCTACGCAACCCGCGCTGCCGTCGAAGAGGGGATTCTCCCCGGTGGTGGTGTCGCCCTGTTGCGTTCGTCACTCGACCTCAAGCCCACCGGCTTGAACGATGACGAGACGACCGGTTTCAACATCATCGTCCGTGCTTGTCGTGCCCCGCTGACTCAGATCGCTGACAACGCCGGTGTCGATGGCGCGGTCATCTGCGAGAAGGTCGCCGAGCACAAGGACAACTTCGGTTACAACGCCGCAACCGGCAAGTACGAAGACTTGGTCAAAGCCGGGATCATCGATCCTTGCAAGGTGACGCGCAGTGCCCTGCAAAATGCGGCCAGCGTTTCGACGCTGCTGCTCACCAGCCAAGCCTTGATCGCCGAAAAGCCGAAGGACGATCCGAAGAAGGGTGGCGGCGACCACGACATGCACTGAGTTCAACACTCAGAAATCCAATCCAAGGAGGCCGTTCCCCTCGAACGGCGTCAGGGAGGATAAAAGTGACAGCCCGCGAACCTCGGTTCGCGGGCTGTTTCCGTTTGTGTCTGGCCCTACCGAATTGCAAGTGCTGTCCTCAGATCCCATCCGCCTCGTGCGGATGGTGAATGAGACGCGAGCTAGTTGGAAATCTCGCCGTGCAGACCTAAGCCCCATCCAGCTTGCTTGGATGGTGAATCAGATGGTCCGGCCGCGAGGTCATGGGCGGCTCCTAATCTGCGTCACCTCCGCACGAGGCGGATGGGGTCGTCTTTGGTTCCACTCCATCCTCAAATTAGCACTCCATCTCGTCCACCATCCAGACAAGCTGGATGCGGTCGAGTTCCGACACATGCAATTCGGTAGCGTTAGCCATTTGTATCTCTGAAGTCCGGCTAACAAAGCTACGCCGGACTTCGGTCGATGTTCTGCGGCCACGTTGATTTCTCAGCAGACCTCGCGAGAATGCCGGGCAACCGCTCCCCTTCCGGAAAGACGCATCATGGACCTGCCCGTTCTCAACGCTGCTGCTCCCTTCGAGACCTATGAAGAAGACCCGCTCGATCTGATGGACGAGATCGACGAACTGAAGAAGTCGAAGGACGCGGCGATCTTCGCTCACTTCTACGTGGACGGCGACTTGCAGGACATCGCCGACTACACGGGAGACAGTCTCAAATTGGCACGCGATGCGACGCAGGTGCCGAACTCGACGATCGTCTTCTGCGGCGTTCACTTCATGGGCGAGTCGGCAAAAATTCTCAGCCCGTCCAAGAAGGTCTTGATGCCCGACCTTCAGGCCGGTTGTTCGCTGGCGGAGAGTTGCCCGGCGGACAAACTGGCTGCTTATCAAGCCGACCTGCGGGCGAAGGGCCACGATTTTCAGACGGTCGCGTACATCAACACGACTGCGGCGGTGAAGTCACTGTGCGACTGGATCGTGACGAGTGGCAACGCGCGTGAGATCATCGACCGCGTTCCGGCTGACAAGGAAATCCTCTTCGTCCCCGATCAGCATCTCGGCCGCTATCTCAGTTCCGTGACGGGTCGTCCGATGATTCTCTGGCCCGGCTCGTGCATGGTGCATGAGGTCTTCAGCATCCAGGATTTGCTGAGAGCTAAGCGAAATAATCCCGGCTCGATCGTGATGGCTCACCCCGAATGTCCGGCCAACGTTTTGGACGTGTCCGACTTCATTGGCGGCACCGAGAAGATGCGGAAGTACGTCGCATCGTTTGCCGAGAAGAAGACGTTCCTTGTCGCGACCGAAGCCAACATGATCCATCCGCTGGCAAAGCTCGCACCGCAGCACGAGTACATCCCGGTGCCGGGGATCATGGCTTCGACAGGTGAGACCTGTGCTTGCAATCGCTGTCCGCACATGGCTCGCAACACGTTGCAAAAGGTGCGAGATTGCTTGCGAGACGGACGCCCCGAGATCACATGGCAGCCGTACTTCGCGCAGGCTCAAGAGGTGTTGCAGCGAAGCTTGTTGCAGTGAGGACTCGCCCAAGAGCGACATCGCGATTTGTAGGATGGGCACTCTTGCCCGTCCGGCTTTGGTGCTGAAGGGCGGACGGGCAAGAGTGCCCATCCTACGGCAGGTCGCGTCACTCGCGATGGCCCTGCGCGAGCAACTGGCTCATCCGTTCACCGCGCGAGAGTTCCGGGTGGTCGCCCTCGGGAGTCAGTCCCAACTGGCGGAGCAGGTGTTCGGCTTGCTCATACGTGCAATAGCGTTCTCCCGCCGCGACGAGATGTTGGAAGTCGTTGTCTCGCAGGGCATCGGCCAGCGTGGCGTGACGCTTCAGTTGGTGAGCCGGGTTCGAGGCGAGGATGAGCTGGCGACAGGCCTCCGCAACATCGAGCCAACCCGCACGACACGCTTCGACGCCACCGAGCAACAAGAACCGATCGCGAGCGAGCGTTTGTTGCCGTCGATCCGATAGCACGCCCAACTGCACGTAAGCACACATGGCGAGTTCGTGGTCTGGCATTCGTTCGCTCTTTCGTTCGTCTCGTTTCACCAAGTGGGCAACGCCGATTGAAAAACCACCCCACCGGGCTTGCCCCGGTGGATTCAGGTCTTTGCAGTCCTCAATTCCTTTTGGTTTTTGAAGTAGTGCAAAGACCTGCGAGCCACCGGGGCAAGCCCGGTGGGGTCATTCATCAGGCCGTTGTCTCACCTGTTCCGTGGACCACGGCAGCCACGGGCGGACGACTCCGGGCCAGTGGCCAAAGAATTCGCCGCGCATCTCGCCGGTGTCGTGAATGTTGAAGGACAGCGCGTCCTCGGCGCGAACCAGTGGGTCAGCCAAGCCTCGTCCCACGAAGGGCGTGATGGCGTAGCGGCCTTCGTTCAAAGTGTGAGCCGGGATGCGGCAGACGGAACGGAACAGTCCGACCGGGTGCGGCCTCCCGCCCCAGGCATCAGGCGTGAGCGACGCCGGGCGCATCGACGAGGTGGTGAAGACCGAAGTCGCAACGTGGTCTCGCAGTGTAAAGCCGGCTGAAAGACATTCCTGGTCGATGAGGTTCCAATAGCTGATCTCGATCTCGATCTCTTGTGAGATGCCGATGTCGGCGGTTGGCCCTGATGAATCGGTGTGTCGGACTCGCACGGCGTGCAGTCGGACGATGTCATAGCCGGGGGCCGTCGCCGGGTCGTTCCAAACGATTTCACCGCCGAGCGACAACCCCGTGGCGAGGTACTGTTGCACGACCTCATCGACCGGCCCGTTCGCGGCGAGTCGCCCGCTGCGCAAGAGCAACGCGCGCGTGCAGAGGTTCGTGATCGTCGGCAAGTTGTGAGAGACGATCAGGCAGGTGCAGCCTCGTCGAGCCACATCGCGCATCACGTCCATGCTCTTCTTTTGGAAGGCGGCGTCACCCACGCCGAGGACTTCATCGACGATCAGAATCTCCGGTTCGAGATGCGCGGCGATTGAGAACGCGAGACGAACATACATGCCGCTCGAATAGTGTTTGACCGGTGTGTCGAGGAATCGCTCGACCTCGGCAAACGCGACGATGGCGTCGAACTTCTGCTTGATCTCGCGGCGGGTCATCCCGAGGAACGCGCCGTTCAGGAAGATGTTTTCGCGGCCCGTCAGTTCGTGATGAAAGCCGGTTCCGACTTCAAGCAAGCTTCCGACGCGGCCTCGAATTTCGATCCGCCCGCGCGTCGGAGTCGTGATCCGCGAGAGCAACTTCAGCAGCGTACTTTTGCCCGCGCCGTTGCGACCGATGACGCCGAAGACCTCGCCACGCTGGACCTCGAACGAGACATCGTCCAACGCCCAGAAGAGGCTCGCGTTGGTCTTGTCATTGACGGGCTTGGAAGACAACAGGCGAGACGGTAGCCGCGCGACGTTCTTCGCCATGTTCTCGATGAACTCGGTGAATCGGTGGTACGCGAGGTGATGCCCCATCTGAAACACCTTCGCGACATTCTCGACGCGCAGCGCGACATCGTTCATGGGTCAGATCCGATCGGCCAAGAAGCGTTCGACGCGCCGGAAGTACCACGCTCCCGAAACCAACACGAACAGCGTCGCGACGAGTGAGGCGACGACCGCGATCATCCGTGGTCCTGCGGTCCCGATGAGACTCCATCGAAACGACTCCAGCAGCGACGACATTGGGTTGAGGCTGTAGAGCAGGTGCCATCGCGCTGGCATGTTCAGACTGGCGGTCTCGTAGATGACCGGGCTGACGAAGAAACCGATCCGCAAGAGAAACGGCACGATGTAGCCGAAGTCGCGGTAATGAGCGTTCAGCGCCGACAGCCACAGTCCCAGCGCGAGAGCCGTGATGACCGTCGCCAAGACGACGAGCGGCATCATCAACAGCGCGAGACTCGGTGCGATTTGGAACCACGTCATCAATCCCGCCAGCACGACGAGGCCGACCCCAAAATCAACCAGCGGTCTCAGACAAACGGCGAGCGGCAAGACCATGCGCGGGAAGTAGACCTTCGTCAGCAGAGGCCGGTTATCGACAAGGCACGAGGTCGCCGAGCCGACAATCGCCGCGAACAGTTGCCACAACAACAGCCCACACAAGAGCGAGATCGTGTAGGGCACCGCTTCCCCCGCCGGTCGCTTCCCCAGCAGCGAGAACAGCCCACTGAACACGATCATCTCGGCCACCGGCTGCAACACGACCCACGCCACTCCGACCACCGCCTGCCGATAGCGCACGGTGATGTCCCGCGCGGCGAGTATCCAAATCAACTCGCGAAAATTCCAAAGCTCACGCCAATCGAACCAACTCGCCGCGCGCGCCGCATCAATCACGACGACTCTGCTCCCCTCGGTCGATTTTTGCGAAGCGGCGTTGTCGGCAAGAGAACTCATGGAGCAGAGAGATCACGGCAAGAAGTGAGGTGGACGTAGGGTAAGCGTCTCGCTTGCCCGAGATTGCGGCCTGAAAACGGGCAAGCGAGACGCTT
>JAYTQJ010000438.1:0-3875 GCA_043746775.1 Schlesneria sp. | reverse complement strand
CGACGTGGGAGATCGCCCTCAAAATTTGGGAGTTCGCCGAGCCGGGGTATCAGGAGACTCGATCGGCCAAGCTGTTGGCCGACACGCTCGAACAGGCGGGCTTCGTCGTGAAGCGAAGTGTGTCTGACATCCCGACCGCGTTCACCGCGACATTCGGTGAGGGGAAGCCGGTCATCGCAATCATGGGTGAGTACGACGCTCTGCCCGGTCTGTCTCAGCAGGCGGTTCCCGAGCAACTGCCGCGCGAGGGAGCGACCTACGGACACGGCTGCGGGCATCATCTGTTTGGCGCGGCGTCGATGTCGGCCGCCATCGCGATCGCCGAGCAGATCAAGTCTGGACAACTGAAGGGGACCGTCCGCTACTACGGCTGTCCGGCCGAAGAGGGTGGCAGCGGCAAGACATTCATGGTGCGAGCGGGCTTGTTCGACGACTGCGATGCCGCGCTGCACTGGCATCCGGCGGGACGCAACACGGCGGGCGATGCGTCGTGTCTGGCGCGAGCCGCCGTGAAGTTTCGCTTTCGAGGAAAGAGTGCTCACGCGGCCGGTTCGCCGGAGTTGGGTCGGTCGGCTCTCGACGCGGTCGAACTGACCTGTCACGCCGCTGAACTGCTGAGAGAACACACGCCCGACTTCACTCGCATTCATCATGTCATCACGGCAGGCGGCGGTGCGCCGAACGTCGTTCCCGACATGGCCGAGGTTTTTTTCTATGTGCGACATCCCAAGGCGGACGTTGTGAAGGAGCTGTACCCACGCCTCGTGAAGTGTGCCCAAGGAGCGGCCCTCGCGACTGAGACGAAGCTGGAAGAGCTGTACCTCGGTGGGACGATGGAACTGCTGCCGAACGACACGCTCGCCCAAATCGCCCTCACCAATCTCGGACCGCTCAACGACATCAAGTACTCGGCCGAGGACATCGAGTTTGCTCAACGACTCGAAGCGACTCTCGCCAAGCCACAACCGCTCGACTCGATCCGCCAAGTCTTCAATACGAGCAACGAGGTGGGCAAAGGTTCGACCGACGTGGGCGATGTCTCGTGGGTCGTCCCGACGGCGGGCTTCACGACCGCCTGTTACGTCCCCGGTACAGCGGCTCATTCGTGGCAAGCGGTCGCGGCGGGCGGAACGACGATTGGCAAGAGGGGAATGCAACTCGCAGCCCGCACCATGGCGGCCACCGCGTTTGATCTGTTCCAACAGCCGGGGACTCTGACCGCAGCCAAGACCGAATACACGAAGCGTCTCAACGGCCGAAAGTACGAACCCCTGCTCCTCCCCAATCAAAAGCCCCCGCTCGACTACCGCAACGCCCCGAATGCCCCTTGAGCACGGCAGCGCGGAGCAGAGCCATCGCCTTGTTCGGTCTGCGAAACTTGTAGGGTGGGACCAGTGGCGTTTCGCCGCGCCGGCCCACCATGATTCTGGACGTTCTCCGATGGTGGGCCGGCGCTCGAAGCGAGCTGGTCCCACCCTACGTTGATAAAGGCGATGGCCCTGCGCGTGGGGTCGTGAATGTACGCCGCAGCCTGTGATTGACCTCAACGATTCTCGGCTTTCCGAATCCTTCCTTTTGGTGAAATTGACCGTCTATGTGGGACACATTGAAACGGCTTTCGCTGGGCCTCGCGTTGATTGTGTTCGCGTCGGCCATTCTTCTGCTGTCGGATGCGCCACGGCGGACAACCCTGACTCGTGAGCCGGATCGTGGTGCCGGTCCAGCGCCGCTCGCCAAAGTGATGAAGGTGGCACTGATGCAGATGGCATCGCAGCCGATCATTGAGGGAGGGGCTGACGGCGTCATCGTGGGTTTGAAGGAAGCCGGGTTTGCGGAAGGGATCGCCATTCAACTGAAGCGGTTCAATGCCGAGGGCGATCTCGCGACGGCCAATGCGATGGCGCAGGAGTTGACCGGAGGCGGATTTGATCTGGTCATCACGCTGACCACGTCGGCGTTGCAGGCGGTGGCCAATGCCAACCAGCAGCGACGGGTTCCGCATGTGTTCGGTCTCGTCACTGATCCGACTCAGGCGGGAATCGGCGTCGGTTCAGAACCGCTCGATCATCCAGCGCACATGGTCGGAATCGGCACGTTGCAGCCAGTGGCCGAGTCGTTGCGAATGGCTCGGCAAATGAACCCGAAGCTGACGCGCGTGGGCGTCGCGTGGAATCCGGCCGAGGTGAACTCGGAGATTTGCACGAAGCTCGCGCGGGAGGCGTGCCGCGAATTGAAGCTCGATCTCTTGGAAGCGACCGTCGAGAACACGGCCGCCGTACACGAGGCAGTGGCGTCGCTGATCGCCCGTGATGTCGATCTGCTGTGGATTGGCGGGGATGTCTCCGTGCTGGCGGCTTTCGAGGTCGTGGCCAAAGCGGCACAGAACGCTCGAATTCCTGTTTGCACTTGTATGCCGGGCAACGCGAAAAAAGGATCGTTGTTCGATGTGGGGGCCAACTATTTTGAAGTCGGTCGCGGCATCGGTCGTCTGGCGGGGCGAGTCCTCTCGGGCGATGAGATCGCGAAGTTGCCGGTCGAGAGATCGACGCCGCCGAAGCTGATGGTGAACACCCTCGCGCTGAAGGGCTTGCGGGATGCGTGGGCTGTTCCGACAGAGGTTCTCGCGCAGGCCGACTCTGTCATTGATGAGCAGGGTCAGCACGACAAGGCTCGGCCGGAGACGAAGGCTTCCGTCGCACCAGCTCGCACAACAAACACGGCCTCAGCACCACTGAGCAAGGTCTGGCAGTTGAGGTTGCTCGCCTACATCAACTCGCCCGATGTCGAGGAGGCGGAGCAAGGGCTGCGCGACGGACTGAAGAACGCCGGTGTGATGGAAGGACGCGACTACGAACTCAAGGTGGCGAACGCGCAGGGGGACATGACCTCGTTGCACGGCATGGTCGAGTCCGCGCTGGCCGATCACGCCGACTTGTTGTTGACGATCTCAACACAGGCGTTGCAGAGTGCGGTCCAACGTGCCCGTGACACGCCGATCGTGTTTACGATGGTGGCGAACCCGTTCGCGGCGGGAGTCGCCACGACCGAGGCCGAGCATCTCGCCAGTGTGACCGGGGCGTATGGCTCGAACGATGTCGATGCGATGCTGCCAATCATCAAGCAAGTGCTGCCAAACGCGCGGCGAGTCGGCGCGTTGTTCGCACCGACAGAAGTGAACTCGGTCTACAGTCACGAACTGCTCGTCAAAGCCGCGAAGGGAGCGAACTACGAATTGGTCTCGCTGGGAATCAACTCGCCGTCCGAAGCTCCCGATGTCACGCAGTCGCTCTGTGGTCAACAGATTGATTTGATCTGTCTGCCAAACTCGAACCTCGCGGGGTCGAGCTTCCCGACGATCGTGCAATCGGCCAAGAAGGCGAAGGTGCCGGTGTTCGGGTTCCTCGGCAGCATGGCCTCACAAGGAGCGGTCGTGGTGCTGACACGCGATTACCACGACATGGGGGCTGACTCCGGCCAGATCGCCGCGCGCGTGATGCGGGGCGAGAAACCGGCCGCCATTCCGCTACATCAGTCTCGTAAGAACCGGCTGCTCATCAATACGACGGCCGCAAAGGCCGCGGGGCTGACGATCCCCGGTGAACTGTTGAAGAGGCAGAGCAAGGGCTGCGTGACGGACTGAAGAACGCCGGTGTGATGGAGGGGCGTGACTATGAACTCAAGGTGGCGAACGCCCAGGGAGACATGACTTCGTTGCACGGCATGGTCGAGTCCGCGCTGGCCGATCGCGCCGACTTGCTGCTGACAATTTCGACACAGGCGTTGCAGAGTGCGGTCCAACGCGCCCGTGACACGCCCATCGTGTTCACGATGGTGGCGAACCCGTTCGCGGCGGGAGTCGCCACGACCGAGGCCGA
>JAYTQJ010000437.1:0-8781 GCA_043746775.1 Schlesneria sp. | reverse complement strand
TTTTTGGCTTTCAAAATTTAATTTTCAACCACCTGACCCCTGACGATGCGACCCAGCCTCTGTATCTTCCCGCCCGCTCGGCAGCTTGCTGACGGGTTGCGTTGTCCCTTCTCGCAGGAGTTTTCTTGTTCGTGTCTGCGTTTCAATTTCATCTCGATGCCGTCGATCCGGCGACCGGCGCGCGAGTCGGTCGATGGGTGACGCCTCATGGCGTGGTCGAGACTCCCGCCTTCATGCCTGTCGGAACATTGGCCACAGTGAAGGGGCTAACGCCCGATCAACTGAAGCAGACCGGCGCTCAGATGGTGTTGTCGAACACGTATCACCTCGCGCTGCGCCCCGGATCGGAAGTCGTCGCGGAACTCGGCGGGCTGCACAAGTTCATGGGCTGGGATGGCCCGATTTTGACCGACAGTGGCGGCTTCCAAATTTTCAGCCTCGCCACGCGACGCAAGCTCGACGATGACAAGGTGGTCTTCCGGTCGCACATCGACGGCAGCTTGTTGGAGCTGTCTCCCGCGCAGGCGGTTCTCGTGCAAGAGCAGCTCGGGGCGGATGTCATCATGTGTCTGGACGAATGTCCGCCGCATGACGCTCCGTATGAGAAGTTGCTCGCGGCAGTAGATCGGACGACGCGTTGGGCCGTGCGGTGCCGAGATGCTCAGCAGCGCGATGACCAAGCACTGTTCGGCATCGTGCAGGGCGGGACCAACATCGCGCTGAGAGAACACTCCGCGAAAGGTCTCCTGCCGCTCGACTTTCCCGGCTACGCGATCGGCGGGTTGAGCGTCGGGGAAGAACCGACCGCGATGTACACGACGCTCGATGACACGGTGCCGATGCTGCCGACGGACAAGCCTCGCTACCTGATGGGCGTCGGTCGGCCGATCGACTTGATCGAAGGGATTTTGCGAGGAATCGACTTATTTGATTGTGTCATGCCGACGCGAAACGGCCGTAACGGAACGGCCTTCACCAGTCGAGGGAGCGTCAAAATGAGGAACCTCAAACATCGCTCCGACTCCGAGCCATTGGACCCCGATTGCGAGTGTATGGCCTGTCAGAAGTTTAGTCGCGCGTACTTGCGGCACTTGTTCATCGCGGGTGAGATGCTCGGCCCGATCCTGCTCTCGCTACACAACCTGACGTTTTATCAGCGGCTGCTCCGAGACCTGCGGATTGCGATTCGTGCAGGGCGAGCGACGGAGTTCCGAGCCGATCAACTTGCCCGCTGGGAAATGTCCGTCTAAGATGCCGCCTCGTTTTTGGCCGGATCGCCCGTCGCCTGTAGGACTTGCTGAAACTCATGCTTGTGTCGTTGATGTGGAACTTATTGCTCGCCGATGGTGAACCTGCGGCGGGAGCGTTGGGGCCTTCACCTTGGACAGTGTTGCTGCCGTATTTAGCGGTCATCAGCGTGCTGTATTTCGTGATGAGTTCCCCCAAACGCCGCGATCAAAATCGCCGCGATCAGGGACTCGCCAATCTCAAGAAGAACGACCGCGTGGTGACGATTGGCGGCATCTTCGGCACGGTGGCCAACGTCTCGACCGACGGCAAGGAAGTGACCCTGAAGGTCGATGACAGCACGCGGATCAAGTTCCGCAAGTCGGCGATCGCGGAAGTGTTCTCTGACGAACCTCCCGCTGAGACTCCGCCGAAAACGACCTGACGCTCTGTAACTTCTCACTCTGCGTCATGCGGATCATTCAACTCACGCGCCATTGAACCGAACTGACTCGAACTTAGTAGCTCTGACCTTAGTACAGGGAATGGAATTCACGAATGGACGGAATTGCACAGTTTCTTCTCCTGTCGCGCATCGCCAATGACGCCGGAGTCTCAGCATGGATGGGCCGCGAAGCCTTGATTCTCACCATGTTTGCCCTCGTGGTGACTGTGCCGTTTTTGATGGGGGAACTGATCGCCCGCCTGCTGCGTTTGCCCGATCTCTCGCAGCGCATTGGCGTGGTGTTGATGACGATCGGCATGTCGTTGTCGCCGTTCGCCTTTGAGATGCTGCGAGGGCAGAGTTGGACGAATGCCCTGCACTTCGGTATCGACCTCGCAGGGGGGACGAATCTGGTCTACCAGATCGATGTGAAGGAAGCCCAAGCACAGAAAAAGCTCGTCAACAAGGCCACTGTCAACCAGATGGTCGATGCGATCAAGAAGCGCGTGAACCCGTCGGGAACGATCGACATGACCGTGCGCGGCGTCGGTACCGACCGGATCGAAGTCATTGTCCCCGGTGTCGATCGTGATCTGGTCGAGCAAATGAAGGCGAAAATCACTCGTCTCGGCAGTCTTGAGTTCGGCATCCTCGCGAACCGTGTCGATCATCCGGATTTGGTCAAAGCCGCCGAAGCGCTCCCGAACGACCAACGCGAGTTGTTTGTCAAAGAGCGTGTTGTCGCCGCTTGGCGAGATGCCTCCGAAGGCAAGGAAAAGGACACAGGCGGCAACGTTGGCTCGCGCGTGGTGACGCTGCCAAACTCGCAAGGAAAGGACGTGGAAGTCCTTCAATTTCTGATCAAACAGGAGCTACCTGATCAGACCGTGACGGGCTATCACCTCACGCAAGCCCGTGCTCAAATGGACAACAACGGTCGTCCAGCGGTCGGTTTTCACTTCAACGGACGCGGTGCCTTTCTCTTCGGAAACCTGACGCAAGCCAACTTGCCCGATCCTGAAAATGGCCCGACACAAGGCTTCCGACGGCGTTTGGCCATTCTGCTCGACGGCAAGGTTTGTTCGGCACCGACCATTCAATCGCGAATCACGAGTGCGGGAGAAATCACCGGCAGCTTCACGATGAAGGAAGTCGAGGAATTGGTGGCCGTCCTGAACGCCGGTGCTCTCGAAGTCCCACTGAATCCCACTCCGATCAGCGAATTCACCATCAGTCCACTGCTGGGAAGCGACGTGCGACAGAAGGGCGTGGCCGCGATCTTGATTTCCGCTTTCTTCGTCTTCGCTTTCATGCTGGTTTACTACAGGGTAGCAGGTGTCGTGGCCGACTTGAGCCTTGCTCTCAATCTACTGATGGTTGTTGGTGCGATGGCCTTCATCTCGGCAACCTTCACGCTGCCCGGTTTGGCGGGGATCGTGCTCACCATCGGGATGGCCGTCGATTCCAACGTGTTGATTTACGAACGCATGAGGGAAGAACTCGCTCGTGGAGCCAATCTGCGGATCGCCATCCAGAACGGTTTCGAGCGTGCCTTCTCCGCCATCTTCGACGGCAACGTCACGTCACTGCTCACAGCCGCGATCCTCTACATGATCGGCAGCGACCTGATTCGCGGGTTCGCCGTTTCACTATTCATCGGGTTGCTGATGAGCTTGTTCTCGTGCCTCTACTTCGGCCACTTGGCCTTGGAAATCATTGACCGCAAGCGAATGGTCAAGACGATCAAGATGATGCAATTCCTGGGCGAGACGAAAATCGACTTCTTGAGCAAGCGCGGCGTGGCCTTTGCCGGTTCCGGTTTGCTGATCGCAGCAGGCATGGCGGCCTTGTTCGTGCGTGGCAGTGCCAACATGGACATCGACTTCAGCGGCGGCACGATGGTCACGTTTCAATTCATTGAAAAGCAGTCGGTGGATGACGTGCGGGCGCGACTGAACGAAGTGGCGGTGAGCAATGAGCCGTCCGCTCTGAAAGTCTTTCCAGAAGGGGTGAGCCTCGAACAACTGACCGCCGATGACGAACAACAGTCGATGACGAGTGCCAAACGGTTCCGCATGAGAACTCCCGTGCAGGACCAATCGCTCGTGTCGAATGGAATCAACAAGGCCTTTGACGACGCTCAACATGCCCTGTTCCGCGTCACACTGGCCGACAGTACGGTGGCTCCGATCACGGATAAACTCGCAGGCAGCTCGCAGCGGTTTGAAGGCGGAAACCAGACCGTACTGACGTTCAGCGAACCCGTGTCCGAGGCCACCGTCATCGAGTACCTCTCCAAGGAATTGTCTGCGGTCAAGACCGACAAAAACCGCTCGAAGTACGAATCGGTCCAACTGCTGCTGTCGGCCACCAATCCTGCGGCAGAGAAAGCGGCCGCAGAGAAGGCGGCCACCGCAAAGGAAAAGACTGCAGCAGAGGACAAAGCTGCCACTCCGAAAAAAGCGGCAACCAAAATCGAGGTTAGCCCGAAGTACACCGAGTTCATCGTGCGTGCCACTCGCCAAGTGAGCGCCAGCGATCTCTCTGCCGCCACCAAATCGGTGCAGGCTCGCCTCGCGGCGTCCCCCGTGTTTGAAGAAGTGAATGCGTTTGAAACCTCCGTCGCGAACAACACCAAAATCGATGCCTTGCTGGCGATCATCGCCAGTCTGGTGATGATCGTGGTTTACATGTGGTTCCGATTTGAGAAGGTCTATTTCGGTTACGCCGCCGTCGCCGCACTGGCTCACGACGTTCTTGTGACGGTCGGCTGTATCGCGTTGGGAGCGTATCTCAGCAAGACACCGATCGGTTCGCTGTTCATGCTCGATGACTTCAAGATTAACCTGAACCAGATCGCGTGCTTGCTGACCATCGTCGGCTACTCACTCAACGACACGATCGTGATCTTTGACCGCATCCGTGAGATCAAGGGAAAAAACCCCAAGATCAGTTACGAGATGATCAATCAAAGTGTGAACCAAACTTTGTCGCGAACCTTGTTGACAGCACTCACCACGTTTGTCGTGGTGTTGGTCTTGTACGTGGCGGGTGGCGAAGGGATTCACGGCTTCGCGTTCTCGATGATCATTGGCGTCGTGACCGGCTGTTACAGCACGATCTACATCGCGAATCCCGTTCTGCTGTGGCTCGTTCAACACGAAGCCCAACCCGCGAAGAAGGGCTTGGCCCGCAGGTAGCCAGCAATCTGAGTCAGTAGGGCGGGCACTTTTGCCCGCCCTTTTTTATTGGTTTCGCTCGGACGAGGCGTCCAAGCAACGCATTCCAACAGGCGGCTGGCAGATTGCCGTCGCTGTCTATACCGGGGCGAATTGGCCGACGACCGCTCGGGCCGTTCTTAGTCCATCGACCGCCGCACTGACGATGCCGCCCGCGTAACCGGCTCCTTCGCCGACCGGATACAGGCCCGCGATGTTCGGGCACTGGCGCGAGACCAGATCGCGATCAATGCGGATCGGCGAGCTTCCGCGCATCTCGGGGCCGACGAGGATCGCGTGCTTGAGGAAGTCGCCGCGCAGCTTTTGGTCCATCTGCGGCAGACTGCGTCGGATGGCTGAGGCGATCACGGGAGGCAGCACGCGATCGAGGGCTGTTGGAATCGTACCTCGCTCGTAGGAGCAGTCGAGTTTGGCAGACGGATGCGGGGCGCGGCCTTTCACGAAGTCTTGGGCCGACTGAATCGGACACAAATAATTTCCGCGACCGATCCGAAACGCTTCCGCTTCGTACCGCTGTTGGATGTGCATACCGGCCAGCGGATGCGGACTGTCGAACTCGTGAGTCTCCAATGTCACGACGACGCCGCTATTGGCGAACGGCGTGTCGTGGCGCGAGTTGCTCATGCCGTTCGAGCAGAACATGTCGGGTTCGCTCACGCTGGGGATGATGATCCCGCCGGCACACATACAGAACGTGAAGACATCCTTCTCACCGCGCGCGTTCAGCGTGTAATCGGCCGCACCGAGCAACGTCAGGTATTCGGGGCGTGCGTATTTGTGGCGGTTGATCTGCTCCTGCGGCTGCTCGATCCGCAGTCCGAGTTGGAAGGCTTTTTGGAGCAGAGGGACTCCCAAATCGAACAGCACCTGGTAGGTGTCGCGGGCACTGTGACCGATCCCTAAGACGACGTGATTCGTCGGGAGATAGCCGCTCGACGTTTGCAGGCCGACGACACGACCGTCGCGCACATCGATCCCTTCCATGCAGCACCCGAAGCGATATTCGCCGCCGAGTGCTTCGATCTTGCGGCGGAAGTTGCGGCAGATCAGTGGCAGTTTGTTACTGCCGAGGTGCGGCCGGTTTTCGTAGACGATCGAAGAGCGACCGCCACACTCGACGAACCGTTCGAGCACCCATTCGACATCCGGCCCCTCCATGCGGCAAGTCAGCTTGCCGTCGCTGAAACAGCCCGCGCCGCCCTCGCCGAAGAGGTAGTTGTTCTCGCGGTCGAACGCGCCGCCGCGATCAAAGTCGCGCACGGCGGGGACTCGCTCTTTCACAGCCGGACCACGTTCCAAAATCAGCGGACGATAGCCCTTTTGCGCGAGGTAAAAGCCCGCGAGCAAACCGGCGGGACCAGAGCCGACGACGACCGGCCGGTCGCTCATTGGCATTTCACCCGGTGACGCATCGTCGAACAGAGGCGGCGCGAAGACCTGCACATCGTCGCGCAGTCGCTTCTGCACGGCGGGCGATTGCAGCACGTCGTCCGGCAGATCGACCAGCGTCGTGTAGACGAACCTCAGGTCAGAAGCCGATCGCGCGTCGAGACTCTTCTTGAGGACGCGCCACCGCGCGAGAGCCTCGACCGGAACACCCAACCGCTCGGCGAGGTAACGCGGCAGTTCGGTTTCCGGCACCGAGACCGACAGCCGCAGGTTCGAGACACGCAGAGACATTGAGCAGCTTCAAAGACGGGGCAGGGGAGTGTTGAGCGACGAGGCGGGCTGTTTGTAACGTGGCCCGTGAGGTGGTGCCAAGCATCATGGCACGGGGTAAACGACGGCCACTTGCAGGTCCATCACGTTGGTGTGAGTGGGGCCGGTTTTCAGCAGGCCGTTCGTTTGGTGGAAGAATGTGTACGAGTCGTTGATCGCGAGGAACGCGGTGGGATCGAGGCCGCGTTGTTGAGCCGCTTCGCGCACGGTCGTGTCGCACACGGCACCGGCGGCGTCGGTGGGACCGTCTTCGCCATCGGTTCCTCCTGAGAGAATCGCCATCCCGTCGAGGTCTTCGTTCCAGATTCGGCACGCTGCGGCGAGAGCCAACTCTTGGTTGCGGCCTCCCGCGCGTGGCTGTTCGGTCGGGACGAGCTTCACGACCGGTTCGCCTCCACCGATGAAGCAGATCGGATGGCCGAGTGACTCGCGCCGCGCGGCCAGACACAACTCGGCCAACTCGACGCCGACCTCGCGCGCGATGCCGCCTCGACCTGCTCCGAGTGACCGGGCCTCGAATCCCAGTGATTTGGCGTGTGTGATCGCGGCGTTCAGAGCGGTCTCGTTGTTGCCGATGATGACATTGCGACAGGTCACGCGCGGCGGATCGGGACGCGCGGCTCGGGCTGCGCTCGCACGCAGCAGGTTCCAGACGGAAGCGGGGATGAGACTCGACGACTTCATGCCGTGCGTGGTCTCAGTCGCGTGCATCGACTCAGACGGGGCGATGCTTCGTTCCAGCACGGCCAGCGCGTCGGTGGCTGTTCCGTCGTCGCACACGGTCGGGCCGGAGGCGATCACGTCGAGCGGATCGCCGATCACGTCGGAGATGATGAGGGCGATCATGTGTCCCGCCGTCGCCCCACGCAGCAGTCCACCACCCTTGATGCGCGACAGTCGTTTTCGGACGGCGTTCAACTCGTGAATTGTGGCCCCGGCGCGACTGAGATGCCGCGTGACAGCCTGTTTGTCGGCGAGGCTGATCCCGTTGATCGGCAGCGGCAACAGGGCGCTCCCTCCGCCCGAGACCAGCACCAGACACAGATCGTTCTCGCGCATTGAAGCGACGAGTTCGAGTATCCGCTCACTGCCGAAGACTCCTGCGGCCGTTGGCTCATTGAGACCGGCCGGTCGCGCCGCGTGGAGTGGGATGCGATGCAGCGGTCGAACGCAATCGGCGGGAACATTGATCCAGCCGGTGACCTTCGTGTCGAGCAGCCTCGAACCGAGAGCCGTCTCCAGACCGCAGGCCATCCCCGCGCCCGCCTTACCGGCACCAACAACGAAGATGCGATCAAGCTGGTTGAGATCGAAGGACTCGCCGCAGACATCGAGCGTGGCGGCGCGACAGCGCACTGCATTGCGAACGAGCAGCGACGAATCGACGGCGGCGACCCCCGCCTTCCAGATGGCTTCGGTGTCACGGCGCGGTGACATCGCGTCGCCCTCCTGAGCACAACTCCGAGGCTGTGCGTTTCTCGTAGAACGGACGGCTCGCCTGTTTGTTTTCTCGGTGGAAAAGGGAGGCGAGCCGCCTACCCTACGAAAGAATCACAGCCTCTCCCTGATCGACAGGATCACGCACCGGGGCGAAGTCGCATGTAGGCCGAGATGATGTCATAGAGGTCGGGGGAAACTTGGACTTCATCGTCCGCGAAGTCATCCAACCAAGTGCGGTTCCACCGTGTCGCATCGCGCAGCGCCCGGGAGATGTCTCCCAGACGAACGGTGACTTGTTCTGCCGTCGCGGTGGCCACATCGTCGTCGCCAGTAAACAGTCGCAAGCGGTGCCGCATCGTTCATCCCTGAGTGGAGGCGACAAGTTCGGCCAGAACGCTCGACGCAAGCGCGAGCCACCGCGCACTGGTCGCGGCTCCGTAAGGATCGACTGCAACGGGCATGAGCCTTGATGAAATTTGACGAAAAAAACGATGAGGACTCAAAACCGGTCTGCACCACGGACGACGCTCGTGCCGTGCCTGCGGCGCAGCGAGGCAGAGCGAGGCAGGCTGTTCCGGCACGAACAGCCATGCGCGACAACAGCAGGACGCGCTGCGGCGGATGTCGCCGATGGCAGCGATTTATACCTCGTGCGGTCATTGATGAGACATCTAAGCGGGGTGGCGTAAGCCCCCTGGTTCTTGGCGTAAG
>JAYTQJ010000436.1:0-1722 GCA_043746775.1 Schlesneria sp. | reverse complement strand
GGGCTTTCGGGGTGCTAAGCCACCACAGAAACGAGAAACCAGAATCCCGCAGAACCGGGGGCTGACGCCACCCCGCTCAGAGGGTGATGAGCTACGATCCGAACGAAATGCGGGCTGACGCCCAAGACACACAAACTCTCTGAGCTGCTTCTTACCATGCCTCTCCCCACGATTCGCGCTGTCTGCTTCGACCTCGACGGCCTGATGTTCAACACCGAACACGTCTTCTATGAGTCCGCCGATGTGCTGCTGCAGCGGCGTGGCTTGGCGATGTCGCGAGGAGCGATGGACGCGATGTTGGGGCGTCGTCCTCTGGAGTCGTTTCAAGGATTGATCGACCACTTGGGACTGACGGAAGGTCCGGCCGAACTGCTCGCCGAATCGCGGGTCATCTTCCAAGAGTTGCTCGACACGAAGCTCCAGCCGATGCCGGGGCTGTTCGAGTTGTTGGAACTCGTCGAGTCGCTCGGCCTGCCCAAAGGAGTCGCCACATCGTCACCGCGCGATTACCTCGACGACATTTTCGGACGCTTCAATCTTTCGCATCGCTTCCCGCTGCAACTGACCGCCGAAAGCGTGACGCATGGAAAACCGAACCCTGAGATTTACCTCAAAGCGGCCGAACACTTGGGAGTTCATCCCAGCGAGATGCTCGTGCTGGAAGACACTCAAACCGGAACGCGCGCGGGAGCCGCAGCCGGTGCGTTCGTGATCTCTGTTCCGCACGAACACACGGCGGGACACGACTTCTCGGTGTCGAGCTATGTCGCCACCGGCCTGCACGATCCGTTCGTGCGACGCCTCGTGATGGGCGGGGTTTGAGTCCGAGATGTCGATGCCTGATCGGAGACCGTTGTGAACTCTGCCCGCTCCACTGTTTCTGCCTGTCGGCACCTGTTCGCATTGACGCTGCGCCGCCAGTTCTTTTCGCGACAGACACTGGCGAGCTTGGCCCTCGTGACGCTGTGCGTATTGATCGTGCTGGCGTGGTCGCGGCAATCGAATCCGACGAGCAAGAAGTTGGCGGAACAAGTCCTCGTACCGACGTTCGTCGCGTTCCTGATGCCGATTTTTGCGATCTGTTACGGTGCGTCAGGGATTGGTGGTGAGCGGGAAGATCGAACGTTGGTCTACCTGTTGATCTCGTCGCTGCCACGACCGCTGGTCTACCTGATGAAGGGTCTCGCGGGGTTGTGTCTCGTCGCGGGATGGACGGCGGCGACGTTGTTCATCATGTGCCAGTTGGCGGGGGCAGCGGGCCGAGACCTGTTTGCGGTCTTCCTTCCGGCGAGCCTACTCGGCGGGCTGGCCTATGCGAGTTTATTCCTGCTCGTCGGCGCACTCTTTCGCCACGGCACGATCATCTCGCTGGTCTACTGGTTCTTCCTCGAAGTCTTGTTCGGGAACCTGCCGGGAATTGTGAAGCGAGTCTCAGTGGCGTTCTATGTGCGCTGCATGGTCTACGACGCAGGAGGCGATCTGAATCTCGGGCCGCTCGGTCGAGTCGCGCGAGAAATGTTTCTGCCGGTCTCGGGAACAACGGCCACGATCACATTGGCAGCGGCGATCGCGGTACTGCTGCTGGCGGGACTCGTCTCGTTCGAGCAGCGCGAATACCGCGACGCAAGTTGAGACCGCAGTCGCAGGAGTTCTGTCGGTGATTCGCCGAGCTTCAGAAGTTGTCCTATCGGTAATGGAAGCCTGACGCGCAAGTTTTGAAGT
>JAYTQJ010000435.1:0-3882 GCA_043746775.1 Schlesneria sp. | reverse complement strand
GTGCCATTGGGCTGACGCCACCCGGCTCACCTCGAATGTCTAATCGGTGGCCGCATGAGGTAGAGGTATAAGCCGGACATCCGTCACACTGTCATCGGCTGGCGGATGCGTTAGAAATACGCCCCCACGAACGCGATCCAACCCACCGGCGATCCATCCACCCGACCACAGTTGCGGAGACCACGATGTTGTCGAAACTCACTTCGCCATCGCTGCCCTTTTTCTCGGTGAGCAACTTCTGCCTGCTGAGCCTGCTGCTGGGGACTGCTTGCATCGCTGCTGAGCCAACGCCTGTTGAACCAACCTTCGACGAAACATCCATCGAGTTTTTCGAGAAGGAAGTGCGGCCGATCTTGACGGCGCGGTGCATTGAATGTCATGGCGGTGGTGATGGCAAAAAAGCTCCCAAGGGGGGACTGCGGATGGATGCTCGGGCCGAGTTGCTCAAGGGGGGCGACACGGGGGCTGCAATCATTCCCGGCAAACCGGGCGAGAGTTTGCTCGTGAGTGCGATCAACTACGGCGATGTCTACCAGATGCCTCCGAAGTCGAAGTTGCCCGCCAAGGAAATCGCCACGCTGACGAAGTGGGTTGAGATGGGAGCGCCGTGGCCGAAAGAGGTCGCGGCTGTTGGGAAGGTCAAGCCGTTCGATCTGGCCGCGCGGCGCGATGAGCATTGGTGCTGGCAGGCGATCAGGGACCAGGCTCCTCCCACAGTGAAGGACTCGGCGTGGCCGGTCACTGCGGTCGATCGGTTCATTCTCGCGCAGCTCGAAGCGAAGTCGTTGAAGCCCGCGCCGCAAGCGGACAAGCTGGTGCTGCTGCGCCGCGTTTACTTCGATCTCGTCGGCCTGCCGCCGTCGGTCGAGGAGCTTGATGCCTTCGTGAAGGACGAGTCTCCGCAGGCCCTCGAACACGTCGTCGATCGGCTGCTCGGCTCGATCCATTTTGGAGAACGCTGGGGTCGGCACTGGCTGGACCTCGTGAGATACGCCGAAACGCGCGGCCACGAGTTCGAGCCGATCATTCCGAACGCGTGGCAGTACCGCGACTACGTCATCCGCGCGTTGAACGCCGACGTGCCGTATGACCGACTACTAAAGGAGCACATTGCGGGGGATTTGCTTGAGCCAAGGTGGCGGGAGGGTGGTGGAGTGGGATCACAAGACCGAAGAACCCCTCACTCTAACCCTCTCCCCGCAGAGCCGGGGCGAGGGGACAAAGCGGCCGAATCCGCGCCGTCCTCCACTCCGCACCCGCGCATCAACGAATCGGTCCTCGGCACCGGCTTCTGGTTCCTTGGCGAAGAGGTTCATTCGCCGGTCGATATTCGCAAGGACGAGACCGACCGGATCGACAATCGGTTGGATGTTCTTTCAAAGACGTTTCTCGGTCTGACGGTCGCGTGTGCGCGGTGCCACGACCACAAGTTCGACGCGATCTCGCAGCGCGACTACTACGCGCTGGCGGGCTTCGCGATCAGCGGCAGCTACCAGCAGGTCCGCCTCGACACCGAGGCCCAGCATCGTGAGATCGCCGAGCGACTTGAAGAGCTTCGAGCCAATCAGCGTTCGGTCGTCTTGGGGAGCCTTGTCACAGCGGCCAAGCCAACGCTCGACAAGTTGGATCAGTACCTGCTCGCGGCGCAACATGTATTGAATGACGGGGTCTCGATTGAAGTGGGCGAGGACAAACAGAAGCGACTCGCGGCAGACTCGCGCGGCAAGTTGAATGGTCTCGCTGGCACGAAGCAGCTCGATGCGGAACTGCTTGCGCGCTGGACGGTCGAACTCGATGCGGCCCGAGCGGACATGACGCATCCGCTGCACGGCTTGACTGCTCCTGTAGGACGGGCACTCCTGCCCGTCCCAAGCTCAACTCCCGTTGCGAATGACGCGGACAGGACGGGCAAGAGTGCCCGTCCTACAAAGCTCGATTCGATCGAAGGACTTGTCGTGGACTTCGTGAACCTAACCGAAGGTCGCTTGCTGCAAGACGGTGTTTCGTTTGGAACGCAGCCCGTTCCACCCGGCCGGTTCGAGATGCGCGGGCCTGCCGATCAACGGCAATTGTCCGTCGCCACCATCGGCGGTTGGGAACGCGATCTGTTTTGGAAGGAGATCAAATTGGCACCGGGCGTGGAAACCGATCACGGGACGCTCGGTGGTTGGCAGCGTCACGGTCGCATGATCCGCACGCCCGAGTTCACGCTGACGAAGGGGACCGTGTGGTCTCTCGTCCGCGGTTCGGTGCGGTCGTATGCGGCGGTCAACTCGCACCTGATCGTCGTCGGCCCGCTGCACGGGGCGACGCTGCGTGAATTCAAGCACGACAAGCCGAACGAGTGGCGTTGGGTCGGTCATTCGCTCGAAGGCTATCGCGGGCATCGGCTGCATGTGGAGTTCTCACCCGCCGACGATGCGGAGTGCGCGATCGCGATGGTCGTTCAACAAGACTCGCCGCCAACGCTGCCTACGGCTTCGTGGACCTGGCTGAACGAGTTCGTCAAACCCGATATGCCACTCGAATCGCGAGCCAAGTCGTATCGCGAGGCGATCAGCGGCGCGGTGACGGCCGTGGCGCTAGACGGACTGTTCAGCCCTCCCTCCGAAACCCAACGCCAGGCGAACACGGGCTGGGCCGAACTCGGCAACTGGTTCGTCCAACATCGCGAGTTGTTCGTGAAGGACTGGCAGCCGCCGGTCCTCGATACGAAGGAAGAAACGGAACTCGCGAAGGCCGTGCAGTGGGAGTCGCATCTCGCCCCCGCGATGCTCGAAGGAAACGGCGTCAACGAGCAACTATTGATTCGCGGCAACTCCAGCACGCCGAAGGAATCGGTCCCGCGAAGATTCTTGGAAGCGGGCGATGGCCGAGACACCGGCAATGACTTCGGAAGCGGGCGCCAGCATCTGGCGTACAAGATGCTCCAAAGTCCGCTTGTGGCGCGAGTGGCCGTGAACCGCGTGTGGCATCACCTGTTCGGACGAGGCATCGTTCCGACTGTTGATAACTTCGGTGTCCTCGGCCAGCCGCCGTCTCATCCCGAGTTGCTCGATCATCTCGCGACGCAGTTCGTCAAGGAGGGCTGGTCGCAGAAGAAGCTCGTCAAATCGCTGATCCTCAGCCGCGCGTACCAGATGTCGAGCAAGCCCGACCCGGCTGCGGAGGCCGCTGATCCCAACAACGTGTTTTGGCACCGCATGCCAATCAAACGGTTGGAGGGTGAGGTCATTCGCGACTCGTTGCTCGCGGTCTCCGGCCGACTGGACCGCAAGCCGTTTGGACCGAGCGTGGCAATTCACCTGACTCCGTTCATGCAGGGCCGCGGCCGACCGGGGAACAGCGGGCCGGTTGATGGAGACGGACGCCGTTCCATTTACATTTCGGTGCGCCGCAACTTCCTCTCGCCGATGATGCTGGCCTTCGACACGCCGTCGCCGTTCTCGACCGTCGGTCGCCGCACGATCTCGAACGTGCCGGCTCAGGCGTTGATCCTGATGAACGATCCGCTGGTGATCGAACAGTCCAAACGCTGGGCCGACCGCACACTGGCCGATTCGACTCAAACGGCCGAGCAGCGGATTGAATCGATGTACCTGACGGCTTTTGCACGCCGTCCGACCGATCGCGAAAAGTTCGAAGCGTGGTCGTTCTTGTCCTCGTATCTCGGCTCACCACCGGATGCCAAGGCCGACCCCAATAAAGCTCCCCGCGAAGCGTGGACCGACCTGTGTCATGTGCTGTTCAATGTGAAAGAGTTCATCTACGTCGAGTGACCGCCTTGGGCGTTAGCCCACTTGTTTTCCGGAGCGGGGGACGTGAGTCCCCTGAATGCGCTCGCTATTGCAACCCCAACGATTCAGGGGACTCACGTCCCCC
>JAYTQJ010000434.1:0-21159 GCA_043746775.1 Schlesneria sp. | reverse complement strand
TCCACACACATGCGGCTCGGCAGGAGCCTCGCCCTCCCTTTTTCAACAGGCTGTTAACCCACGGTCTAGTGCCTTGTCAGGTCTAAATTTTGGGGTAGCTGAAGTCGTAAGACTTCAGAAAACGCTGAACTCTCACGAGTTCGGCTACCCCCAATTTAAGACCTGACAGGGCACTAGGCTTGCGCCTTGTTCCCTCCCCTCGGCGGGGAGGGTTAGGGAGGAGGGCGAGTGGCACATCGACTTGACCATCCGCCCCCCTCCCCGCCGAGGGGAGGGAGGAAAGAGGAATGTTGTTTCGCACCGAATCCTCAGACTCCCCCTGTCAAACCGCATTGCCGCTGCTGTGCGCGGAGGAAGTCAGCACGATCAATGGCAGCGAGTCATCCAGGATTTCGCTGGCGACGCTGGCGGACATCCGATGACCGAACATGCTTTCGGCTCCGTTGCGCAACCAGTGCTCTTCAGTATTCCAGCCCTGATCGCCATCGACCGCTTCGAGCACCAGGTCCGATTCGGGAATGGCGAGGAAGACTCGGACCAGCTCGGCATCCCACTGGATTCCCGCCCGGCTCTCTAGGATGGCCACCGCTTTTTCGCGCGACATTCCCGCACGATAAGGCCGGTTGCTGGTCATCGCGTCGTAAGCATCGGCGACGGCGAGGATACGCCCCATCAATGGGATCGCGTCCCCCTTCAATCCGTGTGGATAGCCACTGCCGTCAAAGCTTTCATGATGGTGGAGGATGCCCGGCATCAGGTCTGACAATTGAGGCAGTGTCTGAATGATGTGCGCACCGATTTCGGGATGACGTTGCACGATGGCGAACTCGTCTTCAGTCAGTCGTCCCGTTTTTCCCAGTACCGCGTCGGGGATGCCAATCTTGCCGACATCGTGGAGCAGTCCCGACAGATAGATGCGGTCGCAGTCGTGACTGTCCAGACCGATGGCTTCGGCGAGCTGGCGTCCATAACGACCGACTCGTTCACTGTGTCCGCGCGTGTACGGGTCGCGGGCATCGACCGCGTGGCCCATCGCGCGAATCACTCCAATCACGAGGTCTTCACGGTCCTGCAACAAATCGACGTTGTGGCCGTGCGTGGCGAGCATCTTCGCGGCCGCTTCGACCAATCCGGCTTCGACCGTTCCGAATTCGACTTCACTCATTCCTTGTGGCATTTCATCGAGCGAATCTCGCTGGTACGGAGTGCGATTCACGGCGACCACCCAGCCGTAGACTTTGTCTCCCCGGCAAACTTGCACGGCACACAGCGAGCGGATGTCGAAGCGACGCAGCCGGGCATCCACGCGAGTCCCGTTCTGAACTAAAGGCCGACTCTGGGGCGTCGTCGGTTGGCTGTTCAACCACGCTTGCCAGAACGCCTCGTCAATCGACTGAGGGCCATTCCACAGTACCGGAGCGATGAGTTCTTGTTTCGAAGCCGCGTCCTCTTCCTTCATCGTGGTCGCGCGGGTCAGCAGGATGGCAATCGACTCCGCCCCCACGAGCTGCCGCAACGAAGGCAACAGCTCGACCGCCACATCTCGCAGGCTCCGGCGGGCCGAACAGAGGGTCAAATGGTTTGAGAGAGACCTCAACCACGTCTGCTCCTCTAGCCCGTACGTCAGGTTCTCCAGACACGAGTCCATGTCGGCCGACTGGTCCGAGAGTTCGACCTGCTGCGCGATCAGTTTGCACGCCGCGTCAATCAGGAGGGGGGTCTGCACGAAATCAGCGTTCGCCACCGTGCCGAACGCAATCAACTTCCGACGGACAATTCCGGGGAGTCGAATCCAGACACCCAGCGTCCCGTCTTCGAGATCCAGCGTGCCACATCCGTGCTGTCGGGCACGCTCCAGCGTCGCGGCCACTTCTGCGCCATGCAACGGGCGGCGTTTTGATTCCGCCGTTTTTGGCTTCGCAGCAAGACTGGAAGCGGTGTGATTCGGAACCGTGTGTTCGGAAGCCGGCTCGTCGGAGCGTGTCAACCAGAGTTGAAAGGGAGTTCCGAGAGTGGACGACAGCGTGTCCAGCAACGCTTCGCAACGAGCGGAGGAATAACTTTCGACCGAGGGGGAGGCGGCTGAATTCATGGAGCGGTCCACGCGGAGTGTTGATGGGACAACTGGGAAACACAGAAGGCGAACTCACGAAGTCACGGTCACGAAACTCTCGGCCTCGTTCCAACTGAACACGATCACAACTTCGGACAACGTTCCGTCAACCTAGGTCAGAAATCCCACTTCGCAAACCCGCCTGAGTCCGAGACGCAAGACACCGATCAACCGCAGCACATGGCGTCGTCGCAGATGCTGGAACGCGAACAAGTCGTGCGACTGATACGACTCGCGCCACGCCATCAAACCGACCGACGGGCAGTTCGACGGAAGTACGTCGCAAGGTCATGAGTGAGACGTTTTAGGCGAGCCGGATGCCGTAAGGCCAATGGCACTTACTTTGAGCGATTTTCAAATGGACGTTTAGTGCGACGTAGCTGAATTCGTGAGAATTCAGCCGGCTTTGATGGTCGTCTGAAGTCTTACGACTTCAGCTACACCCAAAGTAAGTGCCATTGGGCGCTAGCCGCCGGTGTAGGCGAAAAAGACCGGCGGCTAGCGCCGTGCCGCTCACGAACTCCGTTTTCAACACGAAAGGCGGAGAGCCACAGTTTCGTAGGAGAGTAATGCTGTTGATCGTCGTTCTTGACTGAGGCTGCGGATGGATTCCTTGCTCACGCTGCGGGTTGGTGTTTGTCATCAAGATCGTGGTGGGCGCGTGGGGCGAGACGGCCTGAGAATTCGGACGACGAACGCGAAACCCAGCACCGACGGGACGAGGATATTCAGCGGAATCCTCGTTCGTCCGATCAACAGTGCGATCGCGACAAAACCGACAACCACGGCCAAGGATGTTCGGCCCAGTTCTTCGTTGCGTGTGAACGACGGAAGGGCCAGCCACAATGCTCCCATCACCAGCCCGACTTTCAGTGCGGCTCCGCGCCACATGTCTTGGCTCCCTTCGAGTCCGAAGAATGAGAGCACGATCGCGATGGCAAACAGTCCCAGCGCGATGAGTCCGACCAACGAACGATTCACCGCGACGGTTTGTGGGTTCTGGGAATTCATGCCGCCAATTATGGGGCCAGCTTTCGGTGAGGGGAAGCGCGACGCAGAGCCACCTCGACCGAACAGCAGTCTTAACGGGGAACGGCCTGTGCCGGGTTGTACGAGTTGTGTCAGTCGCGACTGCCACCGCGTGGAGTCGTGCGTCAATCTCAACGCAATCCGTTCAAGCTTCATCAACGGTCGAGTCGATGGCTCTTGGCGAACAGCGATTCACCAACCGGCCGATTTCACACCTGAGACGCATCCCCACGGAGCTAATTCCATGTCATTCGATTCGAGTGATTCCACTCTTGTTGCGCCCGAAGTTCTGCGGGCCGAGCAGGCTCTGCAGACTCTTCGGCTGCGAGTGACAAGACACACCGATCAGCAGTCGCGATTGAAGCAGTTCTATCAGGACTGGCAGCAGAACTGGTTGCAGCGCGCCGAACATCTGCACGAACAAATGAACGAACTCGAAGCACGCATCTCTCCTTGGCTACCACGCGAAGTGTCACCACGACTGAGTGTCATGTCTGTCATGGAAGAGGCCGCGTGAGGACTGTCGGCATGAGGCGCGAGGCCCTCGTTTCTTCATCCTTGATGGGCCTTCAACTTCCTCGATCTTCACCAAACGACGGGAACAAAAGCCTTCGATGTTCGGCTAACAATCGCCGTTTTCTGTGGCACCATGGTGAAGTTTAGGCAACTGGCGTTCGTTTCTGACGCGGCCTATACTCGGCCCGCGAATGGTGAGGGTGTCGGAGTTTTGGTCATTCCGAGGTTCCCTGTTCGCCGACGATTCGATGAAGTCGTTTAGAGTGACACCTGCTGAATATGGAATGGGCCTGCCATGTTGTTGGTCGTGATTCGAATTCTTTACGCCGTAGTTTGTGCGGGAGCGGCGTTTGCCATCGTCCAACCGACGAGTCCCGCGCCGGAATTCATCCTGTCGAATCCGGCCATCGCGTTCGTCGTGATGATGCTCGCGTCACAGGTCGTGACACTGGCAGACATCCTGTTCCCACGGAAGCGGATCGATGTGATCTCGGCCGTCTACTTTGGGATGTTGATTGGCTGGCTGCTCTCCTACCAACTCTATTACGCACTTCAGGCATTTCTTGCATCGGCCGGTTTCGATCCGCGAATGGCTCCCGTGGTTGGCGTGATGCTCGGCGTGATGCTGCCCTATATTTGCATCTCATTCCTACTGCAAACGAAGGACGACTTCCGGTTCGTGATTCCGTACGTGGAGTTCTCGAAGGAAATCAAAGGTGGCCGACCGCTGATCGTGGATACCAGTTCGCTGATTGACGGACGGATCGCCGACATCATGGACACGAACATCCTCGACACCGAGTTGGTCATTCCCAGCTTTGTTTTGGAGGAATTGCAGGCGATCGCCGACAGCAGCGACAAGCTCCGGCGGATTCGCGGTCGTCGGGGACTCGATGTCCTGACGAAGTTGCAGCAGAACCCAAAGGTCGAAGTGCGGATGTACGAGGTCAAGGACAAGGACCTCGCCGAGCTGACCGTCGATCAACGGCTGGTCGCCCTCGCCAAGCGGATGGGTGGCCGCGTCGTCACGAACGACTTCAATCTCAACAAAGTGGCGAACGTTCAGGGGGTGGATTCGATCAATCTCAACGATGTCGCAAATGCACTCAAGCCGCGTTACCTCCCCGGCGAGTTGCTGAGGATCCGAGTCATCCGCGAAGGCGAGTCGTTCGGTCAGGGTGTTGGCTATCTGGACGATGGCACGATGGTGGTGTGCGAACAGGCCAATACGCTGGTCGGCAAGGACATTGATGTTGTCGTGACGAGCATGTTGCAGAACAGCGCTGGCCGAATGATCTTTGGCCGGATGCCCAGCCCTCCCGGCCCCGCCGCACGGTAGTGCGAGGCACTTGTGTCGCAACCCACTCGGAACCTGAAGTCCGGCTTTTCTGAAAGCCGGACTTCTTTTTTAAATGGCTCATCGTTTCCCGCGCAGAGTTCTTCGGATCACCGCGTGACTCATTTTTGCGTTCGTCCGAACTCCTCATCGTTGGCGTCCTCTGCTAGATTCCGTCCGGTATGTGAGGGGAGGCTTGGCCGCTGCGACGACGGGCCTTGGCCTCCATCAAACGTGCCTGTTCGATGTGCCGCGAATCGGCTAATCAACGTGGATGAGGCCGCAGGTTCTTTCCGTTCGCGTTCGGCCGTCCAGACTCGGAACCAGAAGCAATCACGATGAGCTTTTCTGACACGACGCTTGCGCCCCGGGCCGCGTGCGAATCCGCCAATACGACTCGATCCAGTGGAGGCCACGTCTCGATGGGCCACAGCAACGCCGGGGCTGGCGACAGCTCCAACCTGTCCTACGTCGAATCGCTCTACCTCGAATACCAGAAGTCGCCCGAGTTGGTGTCGCCCGATTGGCGTGACTACTTCCGCCAGTTGAGCGAGGCACACGCTCACTCTGCTCACGAGGAGAACGGCCACGGCCTGTTCAGCCCGCATCAATCGAGTGAGGCCGGACTCGTCTCCCCCGCCGAACTCGATTACGCCATCCTGCAAGAGCGAGTCGATCGGCTGATCCGCAACTATCGCGGGATGGGTCACTACGCCGCCGACATCGACCCACTCGGCCAGCCGCGCGCGCGCGTCCCCGAACTCGATCCCGACACCTGCGGCTTCAAGCCGAGCGACCTCGACCGCAAGTTCTCGACCATGGGAGCGGGCGGAGCAGATCTGCGGACCCTGCGAGAAATCGTGCAATGGTTGAAGAACACCTACTGCCGCTCCATCGGTGCGCAGTTCATGCACATCGACGACCTTCCCGTGCGCGAGTGGCTTCAGCGACGCATGGAAGCGACCGAGAACCGTCTTCAACTGACCGCCGAAGAACAACGCCGCATCCTCAAACGACTCAGCGACGCCGTCGTGTTTGAAGAGTTCATTCTGAAGAAGTTTAAGGGAGCGAAGAGCTTTTCACTGGAAGGGGCCGAGACGCTGATCCCGTTGTTGGAGTTGGCGATTTACAAGGCTGCCGACCAAGGGATCGAAGAGGTCGTGTTGGGGATGGCCCATCGCGGACGACTCAACGTCTTGGCCAGCATCATGGGGAAGGCTCCCCGCGCCATCTTCCGCGAGTTCGCCGATCTCGATCCGGAACTGCACACCGGTCGCGGCGACGTGAAGTATCACCTCGGCTACAGCAACGACTGGTATTCGGGAGACGGTCGCAAGGTTCACCTGTCGCTCTGCTTCAACCCGAGTCATCTGGAGTTCGTGAACCCCGTCGCGATGGGGCGAGTCCGGGCGAAACAGGATCGCAAGGGAGACATCGATCGCGACAAAGTGATGTGCCTGCTCATTCACGGTGACGCGGCGTTCGCGGGCGAGGGGATCATTCAAGAGTCGCTGAACCTCAATCAGCTTGAGGCGACTCGTATCGGCGGCACGATCCACGTGATCGTGAACAACCAGATCGGCTTCACGACCAGCCCATCGCAGGCACGTTCAACACCGTATGCCAGTGACGTGGCCAAGATGCTGCAAATTCCGATCTTCCATGTGAACGGGGAAGACCCGGAAGCCGTGGCTCAAGTCGTGCGGCTCGCTATGGATTTCCGACAGGAGTTCCACCGTGATGTTGTGATCGACATGTACTGCTACCGTCTGCGCGGCCACAACGAGACCGATGTCCCCGAGTTCACTCAGCCGCTGATGTACAAGAACATCGTGGCTCGCAAGAAGGTCGGTCAGAGCTACCTCGATCAACTCCAGAAGCTGGGTGGCATCACGCAGGACGAAGCGGATCGCCTGCTGTTCGCGCACCGCCAGCAGTTGGAGTCGGAACTGGAAGTTGCCAAAGGCTCCGGCTACGAACACCGCTGGGACATGCTCCAAGGACTGTGGCGAGGCTACGTCGGCAGTTGCGAAGAGGATGTGGCCGAAGTCGAGACCGGCGTCGATGCGGCCAAGCTCGCGGAGATTTTGGATTCACTCACCCGGATGCCGGACGGGTTCGAGCCACACGCCAAAATTTTCAATCCGGATCCAAAACGGAAAAACCTGCTCCAGGATCGACGGGCGATGGCGAGCGGCCAACAGTTGCTCGACTGGGGGGCTGGCGAAGCACTCGCATTGGCCACGCTCAGCCTAGAGGGACATCGAGTCCGACTTCACGGTCAAGATGCCGAACGAGGAACATTCGGTCACCGGCACGCGGTCTTACATGATGTGCAAACCGGCGCGACTCACATGGCGCTCAAGCACCTCTCGCCGGATCAGGGACCAATTGAGATTCACAACAGTTGTCTCTGCGAAGCGGCGGTTCTCGGCTATGAATACGGCTACAGCTTGGACACGCCGGACGGGCTTGTTTGCTGGGAGGCTCAGTTCGGCGATTTCGTGAACGTGGCCCAAGTCATCATCGACCAGTTCATTGTCAGTGCCGAAGACAAGTGGAACCGGCTGAGTGGCATCGTCATGTTGTTGCCGCACGGTTTTGAAGGGAACGGTCCCGAACACTCCAGCGCGCGGCTGGAACGGTTCCTGCAACAGGCTGCCGAAGACAACATTCAAATCGTCAACCCGACGACGCCCGCCCAGATCTTCCATCTGCTCCGCCGACAGGTGCTGCGGAAATGGCGCAAGCCGCTGATCGTGATGACACCCAAGATACTGCTTAAGATGCCGTTGTCATCATTGAACGAACTGGCGACGGGTACCTTCCGGCGCGTGTTGCCCGATGCGGCCTCCCACCCGGCGGCGGGTGTTCAGAAAGTCTTGCTCTGCTCGGGCAAGGTCTACTACGACTTGGCCAAACGCCGTGATGAACTCGAACGGAAAGATGTCGCCATCCTGCGACTCGAACAGTTGTATCCGCTCCCCGAGAAGCAACTCGAAGCGGCGTTGTCGGCCTACGCGCCAGGCACTCCCGTGACATGGGTTCAGGAAGAACCCGAAAACATGGGAGCGTGGCGATTCCTGCGAGTCATGTGGGGCAACTCCCTGTTTGGTCGCCATCCGTTTGAAAACATCTCGCGTCCCGCCTCCGCCAGTCCCGCGACAGGCTCGCACACCAGTCATGACTTGGAGCAGGATGCAATCCTGACCAAGGCCATTGGTCCCTCGAACAAGCCGCCAAGCGGGCATCATTGATCGAACGTTCAACCTGACTGTACTCCGCCCTACGCCCGTGAACTCCGTGGCCATCCAGCCATGAAACGCCAACTCGAACCGAGGATGAAGAAACTCCATGACTGTTGAAGTGAAAGTCCCCAGCTTCGGCGATTCTGTCACGACCGTTGTTCTCGTCGATTGGTTCAAGCAGGTGGGCGAGGCCATCGCCGTCGATGAAGACTTGGTGGAGATCGAAAGCGACAAGGCGACTCAGAAAATCCCATCCCCTGCGGGTGGCGTCGTTTTCAAGTTGCTCAAAGCCGCAGGTGATTCCGCAGACATCGGTGAAGTGATCGCCCTCATCGACGAGAAGGCTGTGGCGGCGAATGCCTCGGTGGCCGCTCCCGCTGCACCAACTGCGACCGTATCAACTCAGGGTGGACACGTGATGCCAGCGGCTGCTCGTGCCTTGGCCGAAGCGGGTGTGGCGGCCTCACAGGTCGCGGCAACGGGTCCCGGTGGACGACTCCTCAAAGAAGACGTTCAGCGTCATGTCGCTGCCGCTGCGACACCCGCCTCCGCGCCGACGGTTGTCGTGAAGGCTGCTGAGTCCAAGCCCGCTCCCGTCGAACCGCCACGCACGATCATTACCAAGTCAACGGGCGAGCGTTCCGAGAAGCGGCAGGCGATGAGTCCTATTCGGAAGCGAATCGCTTCGCGGTTGAAGGAAGCTCAGACGAACGCCGCGTTGCTCACGACGTTCAACGAGGTCGATATGTCGGCGATCATGTCGCTCCGCAAGCAGCATCAGGACGCCTTCACCGAACGCTACGGGATCAAGCTGGGGTTCATGTCGTTCTTCGTGAAGGCGGCGGTCGATGCTCTGATCGCGTTCCCTGCGATCAACGCCGAGATTCAAGGAACCGAGATCGTCTATCACAACTACTGCGACATCGGGATCGCCATCGGCGGCGGCAAGGGCCTCGTCGTACCGGTCCTGCGCAGTGCGGAACGGATGGGCTTTGCCGAGGTCGAGCTGGCCATCGCCGAGTTCGCCAAGAAGTCGCAGAACGGAACGCTCAGTCCGCAGGAACTGACCGGCGGAACGTTCACGATCACCAACGGCGGCGTCTACGGTTCGCTCCTCTCGACCCCGATCGTCAACCCGCCTCAAAGCGGTGTCCTCGGGATGCACGCCATTCAGGATCGGCCCGTCGCGCGTGACGGCCAAGTCGTGATCCGCCCGATGATGTACATCGCCCTCACCTACGATCACCGCATCGTGGACGGACGCGAAGCGGTCACGTTCCTCAAGCGAATCAAAGACTGCATCGAGAACCCGGTTCGCCTGCTGCTCGATGTGTGATGGCTTTCATTCGTTTTCGCCTCTTCAGACCTTGCGTCATCGGTCTCTCCGCAAAGTAGCCATCATCGCTCCGCGTGATGAGCCTTCTGAGAACAAGCGTTTGAGTCAGTCCAGCCGAACTCACAAGGCTCGTCACGCGGAGCGATGACGGCTACTTTGTGCGGGCCTTCACGAGTTGCGTAGATTCCAATGATGCGAGGTCGGTGGAGGCAGGAAATGTCATCATCGAATCAGAAAGTCACCCCAACATGTCTCAACACGATCTGATCGTCATTGGTGCCGGACCCGGAGGCTACGTCGCGGCTATTCGCGCGGCGCAGCTGGGTCTCAACGTCGGTGTCGTCGAGAAGGAAGGCGCTCTCGGCGGGACGTGTCTGCGAGTCGGCTGCATCCCCAGCAAGGCGCTGCTCGAATCGAGCGAACTCTACCGGCTGGCCAGCGACCACTTGGGCGAGTACGGCGTGAAGGTCGAGGGCGTGCAGCTCGATCTCCCCGGCATGATGCAGCGGAAAGAGTCGATCGTCGCGGGCCTCTGCAAGGGGATCGAAGGTCTCTTCCGCAAGAACAAAATCACACGGTATGTCGGTCACGGTCGGATCGCCGCGCCGGGACGAGTCACCGTTGACGGCGCGCAGCCGCAGGAACTGACCGCCAAGAATATTTTGATTGCGACGGGCAGTCGCTCGGCACCGCTCAAAGGTGTCGAGGTCGATGACGACCTGATCGGCACGAGTACCGAGGCGCTCAAGTATCCCAGCGTTCCCGGTCATCTCGCCGTCATCGGCGCGGGCGTGATCGGCTTGGAACTTGGCTGCGTCTGGTCGCGGCTCGGCTCGAAGGTGACGGTCCTTGAATACCTGCCGCGTATCCTGCCGGGGATGGACACCGAGATCGCGACCGAAGCACAAAAAATCTTCACTAAGCAGGGACTCGAATTCCGCCTCGGCATGCGCGTCACCGGTGCCCGCGTGGTGAATGGTCGCTGCATGGTCGAGTGCGATGGTCAGCCGCCGATCGACTGCGACCGAGTGTTGCTCGCCGTGGGTCGCATCCCGAACACCGACGATCTCGGTTTGGACAAGCTCAACGTGGCTCGCAATCAGCGCGGCTTCATCGTCGTGGACAAGGTGTATCAAACGTCGATCCCCGGCATCTACGCCATCGGCGATGCGATCCCCGGCCCGATGCTCGCGCATAAGGCCGAGGAAGAGGGAGTCGCGTGTGCCGAGTGCCTCGCGGGCAAACATGGTCACGTCAATTACGACGCGATCCCCGGCGTGGTCTACACCGACCCCGAAATCGCCAGTGTCGGCAAGACGGAAGAGCAACTCAAAGAGTCGGGCATCCCGTATCGCAAGGGTGTCTTCCCGTTCATGGCCAACGGTCGCGCGAAAGCTCTCGGTCAGACGGACGGCCGCGTGAAGATGCTGGCGCATACCGAGACCGATCGCATCCTCGGCGTCCACATCATCGGCCCGCGCGCGGGCGACCTGATTGCCGAAGCCGCGACCGCCATCGAGTTCGGAGCCAGCAGCGAAGACATCGCCCGCACCTCACACGCTCACCCCACGCTGGCCGAAGTCATCAAGGAAGCCGCTTTCGCCGTGGACGGCCGCGCGATCCACATGTGATTGCCGCGCGTCCACATGTGGTCGATGTTTCGTTTCGACCCCATCCAGCTTGTCTGGATGGTGAGCGAGATGGCGAGCTAATTCGAAGACAACTCGGAACGGATACGACCCCATCCGCCTCGTGCGGATGGTGAAGCAGATTGGATGCTGCGAATGACCTCGCGGTCGAATCATCTGATTCACCATCCAGACAAGCTGGATGGGGTCTAACTCCCCCCGAGTGTGACGCTTAGTGCCAACGGTGAGCGAGTGGCCCTGTCCTTGATGGCGTTTGCGGTTGGCTGTTTTCTGGGTCAGAAGCTAGACTTCGCCCCCTTCGTTTCTGACCGGCGGATTGGTTTGTCAGTCCTGCCGATTCGGTGAATGATCTGTTGTTGAATCCTGTCGGCAAGAAGTGGTGTGGCATGACGAATCGAGCGTTGCGAGTCGGATTGGTGGGGGCGGGGGACAATACCCGCCGGCGGCACATCCCAGGCTTGCGAGCCGTTCCGGGTGTTGAGTTGGTCGGTGTTGCCAATCGCACGGCTGATTCGACCGCGCGCGTTGCACGCGACTATGGCATTCCCAAGCAGTATCCGAACTGGCAGGCGCTCGTCGCGGATGACTCCCTTGATGCCGTCGTTGTGGGAACGTGGCCGAACCTGCATTGCGATGTCACTTGTGCCGCGTTGGCCGCTGGCAAACATGTGCTGTGCGAAGCGCGGATGGCTCGCAACGTGGCTGAAGCGCGGCAGATGGTCGCGGCGGCGGCAGCGCATCCCGACCGGATCGCGATGCTGGTGCCAAGCCCGTTTGGTTTGGAGTGCGATCCGGAAGTCTCGCGCATCGTGACGACGGGGTTTCTTGGCGACTTACGAGAAGTGGTTGTGATCGGAGCTGACGACCAGTTCCACGACTACAGCAAGTTCTTGCACTGGCGACAGGACTCATCCATCAGCGGTGTGAACGTGTTGTCGCTGGGGATCATGCACGAAGTCGTGTCGCGTTGGATCCCGCAGCCGGAGCGTGTGTTCGCTCAAGCACAAACGTTTGAACCCTCGCGGCCGAATCCTCACGGCGATGGCGATCTGCGTGTGACGGTTCCCGATAGTGTTCACGTCATGACGCAGTACGGCCAAAGCGGAGCCAGCGGCTTGTACCACTTCAGCGGTATCACGCTGACCGGTCCTGGCAAGCAGGTCCATTTGTACGGAGCACTCGGCACGATCAAAGTGATCTTCGGCGAACACGATCAGGTGTTTGTCTCTCGCATGGGCGACACGGAATTGCGACAGATCACGATCCCCGCCGAAGACCTCGGCGGCTGGCGCGTCGAGGCCGAATTCATCGGAGCGATCCGTGGCGAAGAGGCGGTCAAACGGAACGACTTTGCGACGGGCCTGCGCGACATGGAATTCACCGAAGCGGTCGCTCGCAGCGCAACGAATTCGCGCTCCATCATGCTACCGCTAGTGGACTGAACGAACGCCGGTTCAGTGACTCGAAGCGAGTCTGTTTAAGCGAGTGGCAGAAGTTGTCAGACCGGCAATGGAAGCCTGACGCGCAAGCGAAGCTGGGGATGTCGAGCATCCTTCGTTTGCGCGTCAGGCTTCGATGGGTACGCCTTTTCCTGCCGCTCGTCTTACTTCGCAGCCACCGGAACGAGTTCCTCTACCAGTCGCCGATCTTCGCTCGGCACGACGGCACTCAAGGGACCGAACAGCAGTGCGGTAAAGGCCAATGTGCTGAGCGGCGCGTTTCGGAAGAATGGCCAAGCGGCGACATAGCACTCGACCAGTCCGCTCCAAGTCTGCGGGTAAAGCGAAGCGTTGCCATAGAAGTACGTGAAGTTCGACGCCGCGAAGAAGAAGACTTCAAAGCCGAGGCCCATGCCGATAGCGGTCCACAGCGGACTCCGCGTCCCAACGCGACGCAGCCACAATCCCGACCCGATGGCGACCGCATAGCAGGCATACGTCACCCACCATGTTCCGGGAGGGAACGCCCACTCCCATTTGTCCGAGAGCAGGCCGATGCCGATGTTGCCGAGCAGCATCGCCGTCAACGGGAGAGCGAACGCGAGTCGCCGATCTGCTAGGCACGCGCCGCTCAAGAGGCAGACCGCTGTCAGTGGTGAGAAGCTCCACGGGTAATACAGGATCGTCGGGTCGAGCTGCACGTCGCAGTTGCGCAGCACATACGGCATCAGCTTCATCGCCACGGAATAGGCGAGTAATGCGACCAATAGTCCGAGCTTAGATTGAGGCATCTGACTGTTTCCTGCGACGGGCGACTAATGATGCGTCCGCCAAAAGTAGCCTTCATCGCTCCGCGTGAAGTAAGCCGAATGGCAAACGGCATGTTTTCCGGGATTTGGGTCGCTGGTTACTCGGCATTTCTTCACGCGGAGCGATGAAGGCTACTTTTGTCGGTCGCATCACTGATGGCCGAGGTGTAACTCAACTCTTGACCGGTCGCGGGCCGTCCACCGTCATCGGCGTTCTGGTCTTGGGGCAGAGTCGTGCGGAGGGGCTTTGCTGCAAGACATCCAGCGGGGGCGAGGCCCTCCAGATGCGGCACTTCTCGCAGTACAGGCCGGGCATCAGCGTGAGGCGTCCGGTGGTGGGATGTTTCTCGGGCGAAGTTTTGGCTCGTAACACGAACGACTCGCCGGAGTCGCGACAGACGTAGACGATCTCTTGCAGCTCTTCGTCACGCACTGGCGAAGTCCGGTCTCCCGCGAGTGCCGGGTACAACATTCGACCGGCCAGCAAGAGGCCTGCCAGAGAAATCCAAATTCGATAGTCACGCATGGGGGATGACTTTCTTGATAAAGGGGGGAGATGCCGGTCAGCCATTCGGTGACCGGCCGGAGTTGTCGGCTCCATTGAAGCCTGACACGCAAGCGCAGGGCTTTGGCAACTGACCCTTCGCTTGCGCGTCAGGCTTCAATGGGGCCAGCGTATTCTTGCCACTCGACTCATTGTCGGTCGTAGACTTCATCCTGTTTGGCAGGGTCGCCGAGATTGCCGTCGCTGACGTAGCCGAGGTGCTTCTCTTCGATCCGTCCGGCCTGCGACGCGCTCATGTAGTTCACGCCGGGGATGTCGATCTTGAAATGCCGTGCCCGCGATTCCACATGGCCGTCCATAAACGCGACGTTGGCGGTGTCGGTGTGGCGGAAGTGTGTTGTCGGATAGTTCTGGCTGGGGGGTTCGATCAGCCACGTCTCGACGAACTTTAGCGCGAAGTCGGCTTGAGCACTGTCGGCGAAGACGACGGTGTTGGTCATCTGCGTCACGTCGGCCATTCGTCGAAAATCGGTCTTCGCTGTGACTGCGGGCCACGAAGAATAATCGTAGTTGATGCCATAGCCGAGGTAGCGACCGTTGAAACCATAGCCACTCGCCATCTTGCCGAACCGCACTGCATCGACTTGGGCTTCACTGAAGTCGGGGCACTGGAAGGCCGCGCGGTTAGTCTCCATGTACGGGGCGAGCGGTCCTTGTCTGAAGTCCAACTGCTTCGTCGTGTCTGGCTCGTCGTAGTTGACGTTGCCGAACCAAAACCGAGCCTGTCCCACGGACGGATATGCCGAGGCATTGGCGATGAACTTCGAGTCGTCAATTCGGTAGCACATCAGCACGCCGGCATAAACGTCGGAGTAGTTGTGCATGGCCAGCGCCAACTGCTTGAGATTGTTCTTGCACTGCGTTTTTCGAGCAGACTCGCGCGCCTGCTGGACAGCGGGAAGCAGTAGCGAGATCAACACGGCAATGATGGCGATCACCACCAACAACTCGATGAGTGTGAAGCCGCGCCGCTGAGAACGGGCTAGTTTGCAATGACCGTTGGGACGCCGCGCGTGAAGACAATTCGATTGGGACTGGACTTGCCGCATGACAATTCTCCGTTGTCGATGTCCGGTCGTCGCGTATGCGAAGACCGCCTCACGGAGCCGCCACTTCGAGACGCAGCCGCCTTCAACACCGAGCGCGCACGACCGCAGCGAGACCTCAAAACGGGAGGGCCTTCACCGGGGGGGAGCATCAGGGCGCAGTCAGACCGCCGCGACTCGTCCGAAGCGAGTACCGCAAGCAAATAGGAACGACTTCTGGGCAGGTCTTCTGGCTCCCGGATCACTCTACTAACCGCGCCTTCCCGAGAATCCAATCTCAGTGGCGTCTGCGGCGTTCGTCCCCGGTTACAGCGGCGGGACCGCGACGGATTCAAACCGTCTTCCCTATTCTCTCGAAGCAACACGCCTCAAGCACCCAAGTCGGCGGGCATGTTATCGCCCGCGCGGGGGATTGCAACCAACGCTGTTCGCCCTGCTGAGGCTGGCTTGTTATGAGCGAGGGATGAGGCTGATCGCGGTCAAGCCACATTTTTTTTCGCCGATTGTCATTCGGTTTTGAGGGCGTGGGAACGGATCTTCGCGTTAAAAACGACCTTGCAACCAACCATTTCAGATTGGCCCCTCATGACAATGCTCGCGTTGTGAGAATGGCGGGAGCTGATAAACTGTGCCGTGTGGGTTGGCTGGCGACTTGGATGCCGTAGCTCCCTCAACTCCCCATCTCCTCTCGGCCGGGTCTGTAATGCGATTCGAGACCTCGCAATCTACGCCAGCTCACTCCAGTCGTCGCGCTCAGCAGAGAACGCTGTCGTTCTTGGTGATGATTGCGATGTTGGTGCTGGTCGTGAACGTGATCTTCACGGACCCCGTGAAGAAGCCCGAGACTCCGGGAGGTCGAACCCGCAGCCAGCCGCGCGACGCCGACTTCCATGTCGATTTCAACATCCGCCAAGAGGATGAGCGTGCGTTGAGAGCGGATGAAGTAACCATCGCGCCCTCGGACGGAACTTTGCCGGAGCGGTTTGAATTACCGATCGAGCGTTCGCGCGAGTGGCTCGATGAGCAAGCCGAGCGGGGAGAGGAATGGGCGGCCGACGCGGCCGCGCGCGAGCGGGCGGAGGCTCGCCGCAACACGCGGTTCAACAAACGAGTTCTCTCGTCTGTGCGTGACAACACGGTCGGCATTCGGCGCGACGAGTCCGATGCGTACTACCGGATGCTCGGACACGTTCAGAGCGTCGCACCGGACGAGTTGGAACTCGCGTCCACGACGGAGACGCAGTACGTCAACCTGATGACCGAGCCGGATCGCTTTCGTGGCGAACCACTCACGATTCAAGGGGACCTGTGGCGGCTCTACGAATTCGACGCTGGTCCCAACGACTTGGGTCTCACCACGCTGTACGAAGCGTGGATCTTTACGGGCGACTCGCAACCGCATCCTTACCGAGTCGTCTGTACGCGACTGCCGCACACGCTGGCACCGGGCGAAGATATTCGCAGATCGGTTCGAGTGACCGGCTACTTCTTCAAGCGAGAAGCCTATCCGTCGCGAGGCGGCTTTCACGTCGCACCGACGTTGATTGCCAACACGCTCGCACCGTTTCGTTTGGCAGATTCGGTCCCGCCGACCGATGCCATTCTTCCTTACATGGTCGGCGTGGTGACCGCGATGGGACTGGCACTGCTCGTGACGTTGCTCGCCTTCACGTTGGGAGATCGCCGCATCAAGCGTCTCGCGCGACAGAGAACTCTCGGCGCTATCAGTCCCTCGTTTGCGGGTGTCACTCACCGATCACTCCTCTCTGTCGAGGAATCCTTACGCCAGTTTGCTGAGCAAGAACGACAGACCGACTTGCGTGATGAGATTGCCGCCACCGGTCGCGATGCCGGATCGGTCGCGACTTCGGTTCTCTATCGCCGCGACCCTTACGCTTCGGTGCCGCCGCCCGTTCCCGTTCCACTGAGCGACGACGAACTCCATTCGAGGCAACTGTCGCAAGCCACCGCGTTGCAATCGTGGACCGCACGCCAGCGCACGGCGGACAAAATCTCTCGGGACACCGTCGTCAACGATGCCGCGCTGCTGCGTGAACAGAGCGACACGGAACACGTTCTCGACACGCTCGATCCCGAGCAAACTGCTGATGACGATGAGTCCGATCGCGGCGATGCCAATCGTGAACGGCAGACTCGAAGCCGCTCCGACAGCTCCGTCTTTACGCTGAGCCAGGCTCGGTCTTCCAACGCGACCGAACTCGACGAGAGTGCGAATACCTCGAAACTATCCGAGTGGGAGCGGGAGATCGAACTGTTCTCCTCGCGAACGGACACTTCAAAATCCGGGACGACACGCGAAGAAGTGGACTCCTCCCGCACGTCCGCTTCAACCAGAAATGTTTCGTCAGACACTCGTGAACGGATCGCGCGCGTCGAAGTGGAACGTGACCGACTGACGCGCGAGCAGGAGCTGCGAGAACGGCTTCAGCGCCAGCAGTCTGATTTGGAGATTGAGCGACAGAAACAGCTCGAACGAGATCGTGAGACTCACGCTCAGTCCGAATGGAACGCCTCGCGGGCGGAAGCCGATCGCGAGCGGATTCGATTGGAACGGGATCGCTCACAGCTCGAAACGGACCGTGTCGAGCGGGAGCGGGTTGAACGGGAGCGATTTGAGCGAGACCGGACTGATCGCGAGCGTCTGCTGCATGATGAACAGGATCGCCAGCAGCAGGAACTCAAGCGGCAAGAGCGGCTCAACCGAGAGCGAGAGCGTGAAGCTCAAGACCGCGAGGCGTTGCAGCGAGCCGAACGAGATGCGTCACGCACGGATGCGGAGCGCGAGCGTGTTCGATTGGAAACGGAGCGAGTTCGGCTGAACTCTGAACGACTCGAACGTGAACGCATGGAGCGCGAGCGCCTGTTGAGTGAACGGCTACTGCGCGAAAAACAGGAGCGAGAACGAGTCACCCGCGATCGCAGCGAACGCCTTGCAACAGAACGAACCGAATACAAATCGACTCGACGGGAGGACTCGTCGCTCGATGAAGTCGATTCGGATGAGATCGACATTGATGAGACGAGTCTCGACGAATCCTTGCTGACGGAAGAGCAGCGCGAAGAACGACGGCAGCGAGGGAATCGTCGCGGTGGCTGGGGCTGGCCACGACGCGGTCAGTCGGCTCCACGCGACGCCGCGCCACTCGATCCCGCGTCGCATCACACTCAGCCAGTCGATGACGATCTGACCGAACTCGACGTGGACGAAGAGGACTCAGTTGACGACGCACTGGAAACGGACGAGACCACCGACGACGAAGCCGCATCGGGTGAGCCTGCGGATGATGGCTCGGTCGCGCCCAAGAAGAAGTCCGGCTGGGCGGCCTACAACGAAAAGAAAGCCCGCAGCAAACGCCGCCGTCGCAAAGACTCTCGCTGAACCGTAGAGCAGGCGGCGCGCCTGTCTCCCCTCGCCTCGGCTTTGCGGGGAGAGGGGCCGGGGGTGAGGGGGCTTTGACTGGCAAGCAGACGACGAATGTCGGAAGGACACGAACCCGAAGCGTAAGCGAGGAGGTGAGTGGCGTCCTCGCTTACGCTTCGGGTTCGTGTCAACTTCAACCGCCCGTGCTACGGTCGAGTTCTCTCGCGTCCCCATCGGATCGCGGCGGAGACCAGCACGGCGATGCACGCCGCCTTCCACGCCAGCAGCCACCACGGTCTCCACCATGCGCCCGTTTGGAGTTCGACTACATCGGACAGCCCGAACAGCACGAAGGTCGCCGCCAACACCAAGCCTCGACCGCGATGAACGCCACCAGCCCGCAGCGTCTTTGCCAAAACGACGATGCCACAACCGGTCCACCAGAAGACTTCAAACACATTGATCGCGTCCACGAACGTCATCGGCTGGCACTTGCTCGATTCTGACTTCCTGTCGTTTACATTTCACTCGGTCACAAGTGAGGTCTAGAGCCGTTTCGTAATCGTTCTTCAGTGAGCCGTTGGCGCTAGCCTCGGGTTTCGCGCACCCGAGGCTAGCGCCAACGGCTCACGGAGTGACCGGTCTACGCTCTTTTGCCGCTCACGCTTCCCCATGAACAATCAGCCTTACGTCGCGTGCTGCTGAAGGTCGGCCAGCCCCTTGCGGTGGCAGAAGTCTCCAAACGCTTCACCGGGGAGGCGGTTGGCTTTGTAGTGCTGGAGCGGGGCGACCAATGTGGCGGCGATGTCGGCTTGTGGCACGGCATCTTTGTAGATGAACGCGAGTCGCGTCCCTTGGGCGTTGCCGCCGAGATAAACCGTGTACTTGCCCAGCGCACCGCCCACTCCCGCCTGTTTGCCGACGAGGCCAATGTCGGGCGTGTACGGCCGAGCGCAGCCGTTCGGGCAGCCGGTCATGTGGACCGAGATGCGATCCCCTTTGATGCCGAGTTTGGCCATCTCGACCTCCAACTCATCAATGATCGAGGGGAGGGCACGCTCGGCTTCCGTGATCGACAGACCGCAGGTCGGAAACGCCGGGCAGGCGATCGAATAGCGGCGCAGCAGCGTCAGTTCGTGATCCTGCTTGATGCCGTGATCGGCGAGCATCGCAATGATGTCGGCCTTGTCCTTGGGGTCGATGTTGCACAGCAGTACGGCTTGCAGGGCGGTCAACCGCGTCTCCATGCCGTACTTGGTGAGGATCGCACGCAAGCCCGTTTTGATCCGCAGCGAACCGTCATCCTTGATGCGACCGCATTCAATGTTGATGCCGAGGAACAGCTTGCCATCCCCCTGCTCGTGCCAGCCGATGTGATCGTCCACGTCGGTGACATCAATGTCGCGCGGACCCGGCAGCGATTGTCCGAAGTATTCCTCGACCTTCGCCTTGAACCAGTCGAGGCCGTGGTTGTGAATCGTGTACTTCAAGCGAGCGACCTTGCGGTCCTCGCGGTTGCCAAAATCACGCTGCACTTTGACGATCGCCTCGGCCACCTTCACAACTTGGTCGGGTGTGACGAACGCCAGCTTCTGAGCGATCGCGACAAACGTCTTCTCGGCAGACGGCGTCTTTCCCTGACCGCCGCCGACCAGCACGTTGTAACCGACGATCTGCCGCGTCCCGGCCGCGTCCGGTTCGACGATCGCGAGGAACCCGAGGTCTTGCGTGTAGATGTCGATGCAGTTGTCTTCGGGGAGTGCGATCGCCGTCTTGAATTTGCGTGGCAGATAGACCGTCCCGTAGATCGGCTCATCGACCGGAGCGAACCCACTGGCGACGTTCGTTTTCTCGCCCGCTTCGTCCGTCAGCCAGATCTCGTGATAGGCGGTCGTGCGCGGCTTGAGGTGCGCCGCAATCGCGTCGGCCATCGCCTGCATCTGGTCGTGGACGAGATCGTTCTTGATCGGAGCCGGGCAGCACATCACGTTGCGTTCGACATCCCCGCACGCCGCCAGCGTGGTGAGCAACGTGTCGTTCAGACCTCGCACCGCCGTCTTCAAGTCGTGTTTGAGCACGCCGTGCAGTTGAAAGCCCTGCCGCGTGGTGACGCGCAACGTTTCGTTGGCGTACTGGTCGCACAGATCGAGGTGCGCGAGGAACTGTTTCGCGGAGACCTTCCCGCCGGGAACGCGCGTGCGCACCATGAAGATGTACTGCTTCCCCTTCGCGGTCCCGTCGTCGTTCTTCGCTTTGCGAACGTCGCGGTTGTCCTGCTGGTAGATGCCGTGATTCTTGATGAGATGCTCCGAGTCCTTGCAGAACTCGTGCTCGTGAAGCAGTTCCTCGGCGAGCGTTCCTCGCAGTTGGCGGCTTCCCTCCTTGATGACTTCCACGGCCGAACGCTTCACTTCGTCTGACATGAACTGGCTTCCTCTCGCTTACCTTGAGGGACGGCAATCGCCCCCGATCACTCACAAATCACACTGTTCGGCACGGGTCTCCCGACCCCGCCGAAACGCCCGACCGCAGGTCTCCTCGACATCGGGTGCGGGAGTATATCGGCGAGGTCAAATTCTGACCAAGCCGCGTTGCGAACCATCCACCGAGACCGCTCACGGCTGTGAGTGAGATGTTCATGGCGAGCCGTGTGCCGTAAGGCCACGGGTTTTCGGCGACGCGATCCGGAAC
>JAYTQJ010000433.1:0-3895 GCA_043746775.1 Schlesneria sp. | reverse complement strand
GATCATCAAAGCCGGCTGAATTCTCACGAATTCAGCTACGTCGCACTGAACGTCAATTTGATAATCGCTCAAAGTGAGTGCCATTGGGCTGACGCCGCCCCGCTCAGAAATCTCTCGCTTTGTGCCATGTGAAGTATCGCCGGACTTCGAGTCGGTTCACTTCGGGAGAGTCCGCAGCATGAGTGACAGCGATCGTGACAGCGATGAAGTGTTGGTGACGTTGCTGGATGAACTCGTCGCGCAGTCTCAAGCTGGACAAGCCTCGTCGTTGGAAGACGTGATCGCCCAGCACCCGGAACTCGAACGGGAGCTGCGCGAACTGTGGGCGACGGTCCAAATGGCGGAGGACTTCGGCAGCTTTTCCGACCTGCTTGACGAGAACACGTCCGACTGGCCGAACGCGGTCCCAGCGAGCGGCTCGGGGGGCGTGCTGCCGCGCGACTGCGGTGACTACGAGTTGTTGAAGGAACTTGGGCGCGGCGGCATGGGGGTCGTCTATCAAGCGCGGCAGAAGAGTCTTGACCGGATCGTCGCGCTCAAGATGGTCTTGCGTGGCGACCTCGCATCGTCGATGGATCTCGCGCGGTTTCGGGCTGAGGCGGAGGCGGCGGCGCAGTTGCATCACCCGCACATCGTCCCGCTCTACGAGGTCGGTGAAATTGAAGGCCGTCCGTTTTTCAGCATGAAGCTGATCGAAGGGACGACGCTGGCGAGACGCCTCGCCGACGGGCCGCTTCCCTCACGACTGGCCGCCGAAATGTTGGCTCCCGTCTGTCGCGCGATCGCCGACGCGCATCGACGTGGCGTGCTGCACCGCGATCTCAAGCCGTCCAACATCCTGATTGATGGCGAGGGACGGACGTTCGTCACCGACTTCGGTTTGGCCAAGCGGTTGAAGACGGAAGCGTCGTCGGTCGATGGGCCAACGGGATCGCGCCGAGGTGGCTCCAGCCCCTCGAAAGAAACCCGCAGCGTGAGCGAGGGCGTCGTAGGGACCGGCGTGGAATCGCCTTCGCTGACGCAGCGGGTTGGTGTGGAAACCGCACCTCGCCACTTTCAGAACAACCTGACTCAAACGGGCGCGATTCTCGGGACGCCCGGCTATATGGCTCCCGAGCAGGCGGCGGGACATCGAGGCGAAGTGAGTGCCGCGTCGGACATCTATTCGTTGGGAGCGATCCTCTACGCGATGCTCACCGCGCGACCACCGTTTCAGGCCGAGTCGCCGGTCGATACGGTCTTGATGGTGTTGGAGCAAGACCCGCTGCCGCCGCGCATCCTCAACCCGAAGGTCGATGCGGACCTCGAAATGATCGCGCTGAAGTGCCTGCAAAAACCGGCCGACTTGAGGTACGCGACGGCCGACGCACTGGCCGATGATCTCGACGCGTACCTCGCGAACGAACCGATCTCGGCCCGCTCGACACACCTGTCGCAGATCATCTCGCTGGCGTTTCGTGAGACACATCACGCTGCGATCTTGGAGAACTGGGGCCTGCTCTGGATGTGGCACAGTCTCGCCGTGCTGCTGTTGTGTCTCATCACCGCCGCGATGCACTGGCAGGGTGTGACGAGCCGCTGGCCGTATGCGGCGCTCTGGTCGGTCGGTGCCGGAACGTGGGCGATGATCTTCTGGGAGCTGCGTCGTCGCTCGGGACCGATCACATTTGTCGAGCGACAGATCGCTCACGTCTGGGCGGGTAGCACGTTCTCGACGATGCTGCTGTTCGGCTTGGAAGGGCTGCTCGACCTGCCAGTCCTGTCGCTGTCGCCCGTGCTGCCACTGATCGCGGGGAACGTGTTTCTTGCGAAGGCGGGGATCCTCTCGGGCAAGTTCTACATTCAAGCAGTCACGCTCTACGCGACTTCACTCGCGATGGCCCTGCTTCACAAATGGGGTCTCTCCGACGTGGGACTGGTGCTGCTCGGTGTCGTCCTCGCGGGGAGCTTCTTCGCCCCCGGCTTCAAGTACTATCGACAACGACTCGATGGTCTCTCCCTGAAGTAGCCATCATCGCTCCGCGTGATGAGCCTTCCGAGAACAGACGCTTGAGTCAGTGCGGCCGAACTCACAAGGCTCGTCACGCGGAGCGATGACGGCTACTTTGGCTGGCCCTATTCGAGCGTCAGCGCGTCCGATGACTTTCGGAGCGGGGCGGCGTCAGCCCCCTAGTTCTTGGGCGTTAGCCCGTTTGCTTTGATCAAGTAACCCGCTGCGTGAGCGAGGGAAACAGGAGAAAGCTCTCTTGTCATCGCCCTCGCTCACGCTGCGGGTTAGTAAAGTAAGAACCAGGGGGCTGACGCCGCCCCGCTCAGAGGAGAAGACTGGGGCTGACGCCCAAGAGCCGAGGAGTTTCTGACCGATGCACGTCGCCATCATTACCGCAGGCGGGGCCGGGATGTTTTGCGGTTCGTGTATGCACGACAACGCGTGGGCGAGGTCATTGCGCGCGGCGGGGGTCGAGGTCAGTCTGATCCCGATGTACACGCCGATCCGCGTGGACGAAGCCGATCAAACTTCGTCGCCGGTCTTCTATGGCGGCATGAACGTCTATCTGAGCGACCGCTTCTCGTGGTGGCGGCGCGTGCCGAGGCTCTTCACGCGGTGGCTCGACGCGCCGGGGATCATTCGTCGTGCGACGAACGGTGCCGTGAGTAACGATGCCAAACTGTTGGGGACGATGACGGTCTCGATGCTGCGTGGGGAAGAGGGACCGCACCGACAGGCGGGTGAGGAACTGGCCGAGTACGTGCGGCAGCTTCGGCCGGACATCGTCTGCTTCAGCAACGCGCTGCTCTGTCCGCCGCTGCGAGTTCTCAAGCGGACATTCACCGGCCCAACGCTGTGCGTGTTACAGGGGGACGACATTTTTTTAGATGGTCTCGTCGAACCGTATCGCTCACAGGTACTGGCCCTGCTGCGTGAACGAGTCGCCGACTTCGATGGCTTCCTCACACACAGCGACTACTACCGCGACTACATGGCCGAGTACCTGCAACAGCCGGTCGCCAAGTTTCACCGGTTGCCGCTCGCCATTGATTGCGCGGCTCACGACGGACTGCCAAAGTCCGTTGTCGATGATCCACCGACGGTCGGCTACTTCGCACGCATCTGCCCCGAGAAGGGACTCGATCAGTTGATCGAAGCGGTCCTGCTGCTGCGGCAACGATTGCCGAACGTAAAACTCCGCGCGGGTGGATATCTCGGCCCACAGAATCAGTCGTACTTCAACGAGGTCGTCCGACAAGCGGCACCGCTCGGGAATGACTTCGAGTACATCGGCAGCCCCGATTCTCAGCGCGAGAAGATCGAGTTCCTGAAGTCGCTCGATCTCTTCTGCCTCCCGACAGCTTATCGCGAACCGAAGGGACTCCCCGTGTTAGAGGCGTGGGCGAACGGACTCCCGGTCGTGCTGCCCGCTCACGGCGCGTTCCCGGAACTCGTGACCTCAACCGGCGGCGGACTGCTCGTCGAACCGGGCGACTCGACCGCACTGGCCGCAGCGCTCGAAAGGCTGCTCACCAACGAGGCCCTTCGCGCCGAACTTGCCGAACACGGACATGCGGGAGTTCGCCGCGAGCATGATCTGACAACACTAGCTCGCGCGACGGGCACGCTGTTTGAAGCGATGCTGGCGCAAGGGGATCGGAAAGAGTTGTCAGCTCCCCACTAACCCGAAGTGTGAACGAGGGCGAAGTCGATCGAAGCCTCGGCACGGGTGCAGTCGCTCATTAGTGGTCCTCGGATTTCGGCCCGACGGGCCAGTAATTCACCCAGCTAGAGCAGTTTCAGGGTTGGATTGCAGTATCGCGAGCCGTTGGCGCTAGCCTCGGGTGCGCAAAACCCGAGGCTAGCAGCCTGTTGAAAAGGGAGGGCGAGGCTCCTGCCGAGCCG
>JAYTQJ010000432.1:0-8825 GCA_043746775.1 Schlesneria sp. | reverse complement strand
CGTGGCCGTGCTTTCATCGTAGCGAAGACACGGCCACGCAAAGCCGTGACCGTGGCACACAACACACTGCCTGTTCAATTCTTATGGCAAAGCGACTTCTCGGATAGCCTCTAGCGTTTCAGAATGGCTGCACAGAGAGGAACCCCTCACCCTAACCCTCTCCCCTCCATGGCGAGGGGCGAGGGGACAAGGCGAAGGCGGAAGAGAAAGCATCACTTCGTAATCGTCTCATCCAGATTGATGAGCAGGTTGGCGATCATGGTCCAGGCGGCGTACTCGCCGGGTTCGAGGTTCATGTTGCGGGGTGAGTCTCCGTAGGCGAGCAGCTTTTCGGCGGCGGGCTTGTCGGCTTGGAAGGTGGCCAACTGCTTCTGCAATGTCCGCTGCAGGACTTCGAGTTCTTTGGCCGTTGGCGGGCGGGCCGTTGTCCAGCGGAAGCCGAAGGTGAGACGCGACTCGGGGGTTGAGCCCCCTTCGGTCAGCATTCGTTCGGCGAGGCGGCGGGCGGCTTCGACGTATTGCTTGTCGTTCATCAGGGCCAGCGCCTGGAGGGGCGTGTTGGTGCGAGGGCGGCGGACGGTGCAGTTCTCTCGCGACGGGGCGTCGAACGTGGCCATTGACGGCGGCGGCGACGTGCGCTTCCAGAACGTGTACATGCTGCGGCGGTAGAGGCTCTCGCCCGCGTCCTGCTTGAACTCGCGCGTGTTGCTGCCGACGAAGGCGACGGCCTCCCAGACACCCTCGGGCTGGTAAGGCTTCACGCTCTTGCCGCCCGCTCGTTCGACGAGCAGGCCGCTCATCGCGAGGACCGAATCGCGGATGACTTCCGCTTCGAGGCGGAAGCGCGGGCCTCGGGCCAGTAACTGATTGTCGGGATCGCGGGCGAGCAGCGTCGGCGAGACTTTGGCCGACTGACGGTACGTCCCCGACATGACCATCAGCTTGTGCATCTGCTTCACGTTCCAGCCGGTGCGGATGAACTCAGTGGAGAGCCAGTCGAGCAATTCGGGATGCGTCGGCCACGTCCCCTGTGCCCCGAAGTCTTCCGCCGTCTTGACGATTCCGTTGCCGAAGAACTGCTGCCAGTATCGGTTCACGATGACTCGCGAGGTGAGCGGATGGTTCGGCGCGGTGAGCCACTTCGCCAAGCCGAGCCGGTTGTTCGGCACACCCTCGGGGAGCGGAGGCAGAGCCGACGGCACACCGCGCTCAACCTTCTCACCCTTCTTGTCGTAGGCCCCTCGGATCAGGACGAAGGTCTCGCGCGGCTGGGCCAGGTCTTCGGAGATCATCGTCGCGGGGATGGCTCCGTCGAGATCCTTCTTCTGCTTGTCAACATCGGCGATTTTTGTCTCGATGGCGGCGAAGGTCGCGCGCGTGCCGGTGTTGATCGACTGGAGGAAGTAGTCGCGAAGCTGTTTGGATTGATCGGGGTTTCGTTTCGCAGCCTCGATCTTCAGAGCCACTTGAATGGGCGTGGGAAGCGTCGTCTTGGGAGTCGGCAACTCGGACTCTTCCCAAGCCAGTTGCGAATTGAATTCGGTCGATACAGGAGTCGAGCGAGTGACCACGCCTGCCTTGTCCCAGTAGACCGTGCCGCCTGATTGCGTGAAGGCCCAGCCGTTCAAGCTCGATCCCGCCTTGAGGCCGACGTCGGCGATGTTGACCTCCAGACGAACCCACTCGCCCGTCTTGGGCAACGCGCCACCGAGTCGTTTGGCGGTGGTGTTCTTCGCCCCGAAGGCGATCGCGTCTTCATCGCCCCAGTTCATCCGGTGCTCCCACGCGCCGTCGTTGAACTGCATCATGACGGCCTTCGGTGGGTTGGCCGGGTCGAGATAAACGTATGCGAACAAGACGTCTCCCTCACCGAGCTTCAATCCGGGATTGGCTCCGGTGAAGAAGTGCTGCGAGAGTCCGGGGGCAGTGCGGGTCGAAGACTTTTCACCGCTGAAGACTGGTCCCTCGGCCTTCGTCACGAACTTCCACGGCGTGTCTCCTTGGAGGCTGGTTCCGGGAGGAAACTTGTCGTCGTCGAACCAGACAAATTCCTGCCGTGTCACCGACATCGCATCGGCGGGAATCTCGACCCCGACGAGCGGATCGACGTATTGAATCTTGGCGAGTTCATCCACGATCGACTTCCGTAGCGCGGCCAACTCGTCGTCGTACTGCGTCATCTTCGCGGTTTGCTCGGACGTGGGAAGCTTCAACGTCGGAGCGGGAAGCAGGGCGTTGCCGTCCATCGCCGCGTCGGACATCGAGTAGAAGTACGAGTAGAGCGAATAGAACTCCTTCTGCGAGATCGGATCGAACTTGTGCGTGTGGCAGACGGCACATTGCAGCGTCAGGCCAAGGAACACGGTGGAGAGGGCCTCGGTCCGATCGACGGCGTAGCGCACGAGGACTTCGTCATTGATCGAGCCACCCTCGCTGGTCGTCACGTTGCAGCGGTTGAAGCCCGACGCCACCTTCTGATCGACCGTCGCGTTCGGAATCTGATCGCCCGCAAGCTGCTCAATGGTGAATTGATCGAACGGCTTGTTCTGGTTGAAGGCGTTGATGACGTACTCGCGATACGGCCAGAGCGACCGTTCGTTGTCGAGATGCAGCCCGTGCGTGTCTCCGTAGCGGGCGGCATCCAGCCAGATGCGACCCTGATGCTCACCGTATCGCGGCGACTGAAGGAGGCGATCAACGACCTTTTCGTAAGCTTCGGCCGAAGCATCAGCGAGGAAGGCATCGACCTCGGCGGGCGTCGGGGGGAGACCGGTCAGATCGAGAGTCGACCTTCGAATGAGCGTGATCTTGTCCGCTTCGGGCGATGGTTCGAGGCTCAGTTGTTCGAGCTTCGCCAGCACAAAGTTGTCGATGGGGTTCTTCACGTTGCCCGCAAACTTCGTGACCGGTGGCTCACGACGTTCTGCCGCGAGGAACGACCAGTGCCCCTGGTACTCGGCCCCTTGAGCGACCCAGAGCTTCAGCGTCTCGATGTCGTCCGCCGTGAGACTCTTGCCACTCTCCTTCGGCGGCATCTGCTCAGCCGGATCAGCCGACGTGATTCGTTTGATGATCTCACTCGCCGAAATGTCATTCGGAACAATCGGCGTCTTTCCCGACTCCAGCTTCGAGACTGCGCTGTCACGCTTATCGAGTCTCAACCCGGCCTGAAGCTGCTTCTGATCGGGACCGTGACACAGATAGCAGTTGTTCGACAAGATCGGCCGCACGTCCCGGTTGAACTCGATCTTTCGATCAGCCGCGTGAACGGTGCTGGAAGCCAAGGCGAACAGACTCAGCAACAGCGCCAACCAAGGACAACGAGTCCTGTAGGATGGGCACTCCTGCCCGTCCGGTCTTGGCGACACGTTCGACATGGGTTGAGAAGAACGGACGGGCAAGAGTGCCCATCCTACGGCGCTACGTACCAACGTTCTCACAGACGCCGCACAAACAACGAACCGACTTCGCATCGGAATGCCCTCGATAAACAAACGGGAGTGAAAACCAACTCGGAGAGAAGCTCAGGCAGGATCAACCGGCAGACGGCTCGAACCCCGAGCCGAGGATCAGTATCGGTCGATCCCTACGGCGATGTCAAACCGAGCGAGCGAGATGCGTGACCCATGCGAAGCCCGACGAAGGGTCGCGCGGATGGCAGCGATTGTCGCGAGGCGATTCGTCGAGAAGTTTCGTCATTTCGTCCCGGCTGAGACCAACTGTGCCACGGGAGCAGTTCCAATGGTCGCAGCGTGAAAGAGGGCCTCGCGCAGGAGCGGCAACCAAGTCGCGCGAATCCAGTGCAGATCATCGCAGGGAGTGACCCGAAACGTCTGCCAACCCCCTTCGAGGAGAGCCGCTTCCATGCTGTCACCACACACAACGTTGGTGGTGTGAATGACCACGGGACAGCTTGGAGATTGCACGGCGAGAGCCTTGGCCACCATGCGACCGTCGCCGGGATCGGATCGGTCGATTGCCGAGAGTGGCAGCTCCAAATCGAGATCGAGCGAGATCGCAATCGTTTCCTCAAGATGCCGATCCAACCACGCCAACATCAACGGAGCCGTGGGTAGGAAATGCGGCTCGTACATGGAGAGCTTGTCCGCCAAGGCCGCGCGCATGGCGACAGTGCGATCGGCGTTGTCTTCCAGAATGGCGATCTTCAAGCCGTTTTTGTGACTGCTCATTTTCAACCGTCCTCTCCGATCCTTCGCGTCCGTGATCGATAGGCAAGATGTTGTCATCGCGAGACTTGGGAACTCAGGTGAAGTCCGACATAATCACCCGCACAGTGAAATGCGTGCTGTGCGACAACTCCCGTGAAGAGCATCATGCCCAAGCGTCTAACCGAGCGGCTCAAGCCCGATTCAATCGACGAGTTCGTCGCGGCGGCATGCGAACGATACTGCGATGGAATCGAGTTGGCGGCGCAGGCTCGCCGGACGGGCGCGATCTACCTGTTCGGTTATTCTGCCGAAATGGTGATGAAGGCAGCTTACTTTCGGGCCATCGGCGTTTCCAATCGAACCCCGTTGGGAATGCGGAGTCATCTCCGGCCAGCGGTGGACCAAGCCAAACTGCTCGGGGTGAATTGGCCGAAAGAAAATCTGCATTACGTCCAAGGTTGGGGGGAGTTGCTTGTCGTGACTCAAAATAATTTGGTGACGACAAGTCAGCCGCTGCTGGCTTCCGCCTACTCCAACTCCGCGTTCGGTCAACAAGTGACGGCGCACGCCACTCTCGTTCAGCATCTCTGGAATGAGTCGCTGCGCTATCACAAGAACCGAGCCTATGAGTTTGAACTGCAACGAATGGAAGCCAGCGTAGGCTGGCTGATGACGAATTTGCCACGGTTATGAAGGTCAATGCCATGCCCAGAATTCAACATAAACGCAAAACTCGTACTCACCTGGGTGAGCCGGATCTGATTGCGGTGCTCACGGAAGAACTGCGGCACCCGAATGAGTTTGGCCAACCAATAATCGACGAGGAAGTCTTCGCGAAGACGAACCTGATCCGGGTTCTCGTGCTGTGGGATCGCTGGTCTGAAATCTCGGAAGAGGCGCGCACGGACGTAATTCGCCAAGCCTATCTTCAAGCGGAGGGACCGGAGACCGCCGACCGATTGGTTCTCATCAACGGGCTGACATTTCCCGAGGCGTACGACGATGAACTGTTGCCGTTCGAGGTGATCGCGCTCGTTCGCCGTGACGACAAGTACAACGTGACGGACTGCTCCCGAGCCATGATTGCGCAGGGAGCTTCAGTCTTGGAGTCTTCCGTCCGTCCGCGATTGTGGTTCCAAACGTTGGAACAAGCCAAACAATGCGTCGCACGACTCGAATCGAGTCTGCCGGGAAGCGACAACGTTTGGGCGATTACTCAGTCGCTGGCGAGAACCGGGCAACTGGTTCATGCCGGAGCCTGATCGCCTCACACGAGCCAGTCAACACGAGCATCGTGCGGCAGTTCTCCGAACGGTCTCAACATCAACATCAACATCAGCAGCAGAGCAATCATTGAGGGAGTCTGTACATGCGAACATGGCGTTTCGGTTGGGTGTTGGTCTTGGTTGTCAAAGCGTTGGCGGGCGGTGTCGCGGTTGCTGCCGAGCCAAAGCCGAACGTGGTTCTCTTTCTGATCGACGATCTCGGTTGGGCAGACCTCGGGTGTTATGGGAGCAAGTTCCACAAGACGCCGAACCTCGACAAGTTGGCTGCTGAGGGAGTGCGGTTTACTCAGGCTTATGCCGCGTGTCCGGTTTGCTCGCCGACGCGGACGGCCGTGTTGACCGGGCGGTATCCGCAACGGAGCGGCATCACGACGTGGTTGCCCGGTCAGCCTTCGCAGAAGAATCAAAGGCTGCTCTCGCCCGAAGTCCCTCTGCAATTGCCGAAGGATGAGGTGACGATTGCCGAGGCCCTGAAGTCTGCCGGATATGTCAGTGCCTCGATCGGCAAGTGGCATCTCGGCGGGGCCGGTTCGCTGCCGACCGATCATGGGTTCGATGTGAACATCGCGGGCGATGACGCTGGGACGCCGTACAGTTACTTCGCTCCTTACACAGCCGGAGCGAATGGCAAGAAGAACGGCAAGACGATCCCCGGGCTGGAGGAGGCTCCCGCAGGCGAGTACCTGCCGGATCGCCTCGCCGCCGAGGCCGAAAAATTCATCGACGCCAACAAGGAGAAGCCGTTCTTTTTGTATCTCCCTCACTTCGCGGTTCACACGCCGATGAAGGCGAAGGCCGAAATGATCGCCAAGTACGGCACGATGCCGAAGGAACCGAATGGCTCGCAGCAGAACCCGATCTACGCCGCGATGATGGAGAGCATGGACGAGGCGGTCGGTCGTGTGTTGAAGCGGCTCGATGAACTCAAGCTGACCGAGAAGACGCTCGTCATCTTCACGTCCGACAACGGAGGCCTCTGCAACGGCAACGGCCAGATCATCGCTCCGACCAACAACGGCCCACTGCGTGATGGCAAGAGCCACCTCTACGAAGGAGGCATTCGCGTCCCGCTGATCGTTCGCTGGCCCGGCGTCACCAAACCGGGATTAACGAGCGACGCGGTGGTGTCGAGCATCGACTTCTTCCCGACAATTCTCGGGGCGTGTGGGGGAGAGAAGTCAGAAGCCAGAAGTCAGAAGCTAGAAGGAAAGACAGGGGCGATTGATGGGCTTGATTTGAGAGCGGTTCTCGACGGCAGCGGCAAGCTAGAACGGGACGCCATCTTCTGGCACTTTCCACACTACAACGGCAACGCGGGAGCGAAGCCGGGAGCGGTGATTCGGGCGGGCGACTGGAAACTGATCGAGTTCTATGAAACCGGGCGGCGCGAGTTGTTCAACGTCGCGAAGGACATGCGCGAGTCGAACAACTTGATCGAACAGAACGCCGACATCGCGAAGGACCTGCACGCGAAACTCGTTGCATGGCGTGAGTCGGTCGGGGCAAAGATGCCGACGCCGAATCCGAACTACTCGCCCAACGAACAGAAGGACGATGGCTCGGTGATGATGCACTCCAGCACCGCCGATGTCTTCGGCACGATGCTGCGATACGAGCCGTTGCCTCACAAGGACACGCTCGGCTTCTGGGTTCGCCAAGAGGATTGGGCTTCGTTCGAGTTCACGATCAGCAAGCCGGGCCGCTTCCGCCTCGTGCCACACGTCGGCTGCGGGACCAACGGCGGGAGCCTCGTTCATTTTGAAGTCGCTGTCGCGTCTCCGAGCGGGGGACGTAAGTCCCCTGGTTCTTCGCCCGACGACAACGCTGATTCAACAGCGTCCCTCGAGCGTCAGCTCCTCACACTCACTGTCCCCGCGACCGGCGGCTTCCAGAAGTTCGTCCCGCAAGACCTCGGTGAACTGACGCTGACCAAACCGGGCCGCTACACGCTGTCGATCAAGCCGCAGAAGAAAGAGGGAGTCGCGGTGATGGACGTGCGGCGCGTCGAACTCCGTCCCGTCACGACGGCCATGATGCTGCCGGACCTCAAGCTGCTCGAACCGTTCTGGCGATCAACGACCGTTCATCGCGAGAGCGTGCTGTTCGTCAAGGAGTCCGCCGACAAACCGGCCGACGGCAAGCTCCTCTTCCCCGCAACCAAGATCCTCGCCCTTCATGCGGCCGACGGATCGAAGCGGTTCGAGTCGGGACGCGACTTCACCGTGAGCGACGATGGCACACGACTCGTCCTGACCGAGAAGTCGTCGGCCCCGTTCCTGCGTCAGGACGAACTCTTCCCGCCGAAAGGAAAGCTGCCGCTGTGGTCGGGCGGCGCGGCGGAAGGGCCGCAGTCGCTCTCTCACAAAACGGGCGACCCCGAAACGCACGTCCTCTTCAACAACGGCCACTGGTTCCACGATCAGCAGGTCGAAGTGACCTATGAACGAGCCGCAGCCGACTGGCCCGGCGCGGTCCCTCGGTTCGACGCGAGCCGTCTGCCGAAGACGCTCGCCAAGTTGAAGGCCAAGCAAAAACTGACGATCGGCGTGAGCGGCGACAGCATCACGTTCGGCTTAAATGCGTCGGGCCTCGTCGGCGCAGCCCCGTTCATGCCGATCTATCCCGAGCTGGTGGCGGCCCAACTGCGCGAGACGTTTCAAACCGAGATCGCCCTCTTCAATCGAGCCGTCGGCGGCTGGAACATCAACAGCGGATTGGGCGACCTCAACAAGCTGATCGAACACAAACCAGACCTCGTCATCGTCGCCTACGGCATGAACGATGTCGGCTATCGCAACCCCGAGACCTACCGCGCCGGAACCGCCAAGCTGATCGAACGCCTCCGCGCCGCGAACCCCGATGTCGAAGTGATTCTCGTCGCGACGATGCTCGGCAACGACCAATGGAAACACACGCCGCGCGAGATGTTCCCGCTCTACCTTGACGCCCTGAAGTCGCTCGCGGGATCAGGGGTGGCCGGGGTTGGAGCGTCTTCGCGAAACCCCGGGGTTTCCTCCGCAGAGCCTCCGTCCAACCCCGGCCACCCCAACTCGCCCGGCATCGCCCTCGCCGACCTCACATCACTCTGGACCGAGATGCTGAAACGCAAACGAGACGGTGACCTCACCGGCAACGGCGTCAATCACCCCAGCGACTTCGGCCACCGCGTCTACGCATCAGCGGTCTTATCGCTGCTCGTTGAGACGCGGTGATACGACGTGGGTTGGCGGGGTGGCCCAGCTTGCTTCAAGCTGAGTGCGCAGCACAAGAAACCCCAGCACGAGCGTTGAATAAGATCGAGCGTTCCACCTTACAGAACGTCCATTCCAAGTTTCTTGTGCTGACGCACCCGGCTTGAAGCAAGCCGGGC
>JAYTQJ010000431.1:0-1734 GCA_043746775.1 Schlesneria sp. | reverse complement strand
ACGTCGAAACTCCGTGACCGTGGCACCCAACATCCCAGATTGAATGGGCCGATTGCCCTGCGAACTCCGGCCAACAAAGCTAAGCCGGACTCCAAATTGAGCGGTGTTCCCTCGTCGCAGCGGTGGCTCTGGTGAGTGACGGTGGCAACCGGCGGCGAACCGAGACATGATGCCGCCGGTCACTTCAGTACGTGACGAAAGTGGAGTGCGGGACGCGGGCCTGTTGGTGGACGCGGCTGGCGCACTCTCGAAGAACCTCTTTCTTGATGGGAACCTGTTCGATGGCCGATGCCAAGCAACCGCAGTTGATTCACAACGTCTACTTCGCGCTGAAGGAAGCGACTCCCGAGAACACTCAAGGGCTGATCGCCGCGTGCGACAAATACTTGAGCGGTCATCCGGGCGTGGTCTATTACGCCGCCGGGCCGCTCGTGCCGGACTTGGCTCGCCCGGTCAACGTCCGCGATTTTCAGGTCGGGTTGAGCGTGGTCTTCGAGAACAAGCAGGCTCACGACGACTACCAGATCGCGCAGAGGCACTTGCAGTTCATCGAAGAGAACAAGCCGACGTGGGCGCAGGTACGCGTGTTTGACACGTACGCCGGGGCTTAGTTGCGACGGGCGACCCAAAAGGAGAGAACGGCGAGCCGCATGCCGTCAGGCTGCGGGTTCTTGATCGTCGTAGGAGACCCGTGGCCTTACGGCACACGGCTCGCCTCGAACATCTCGTTCAAGGCCGTGAGGTATAGAACCAGCGACGGGAACGAAACGATTGAAGCCACACGAGAGCGAGCATCACGATGGGTGACGATCACGGTAAGCCTCAACAACAACCGGCCAGAGCCAGCGCCGTCGTCACATTTGTGACGCGGCTGTGTGCGGTCGCGTGGTTTGGAGTCTTGTTCGGCGAAGTGCTGCCGCGCGGGTTCGTCAAAGCAGGGTGCATTCTGTTTGGATCGCACGCGGCGGTGCTGGCCTTCGTCACCGCCGTCCTCTTTTGGTTGGTGCGACGGCAGGCTTTGCTGTTCCTGCTGGTGATTGCTTCGGCTCCACCGGTCGCATACTTCGCCGTCGTGATCCGGAACGTCGCGAAGGCGCGGGGTTGGATTGGATGAGTGGGCGGGTGCGAAAAACGCCTGACAGAGTGGAGCAAGTCTGCTGGCCACACCAACCCGCAGCGTGAGCGAGGACACAACCTGACATCCTTGCTCACGCTGCGGGTTGGTGTGGGCCAAAGAAACGACCGAGGGCGTGTCAGGCGAACCCAACACGCCCCCGGATCAATGCCTCACGACAAGAGCGGGCCAACGCCTGTCGCTCGGCGTTGAGAACAATTCGCAGCTTGCGTGCCGACGGCGGCGATGCTTGGAAGATTTACAGAGAGATGTGAAAAGCCCGTTCTTTTTCCTTGGTTGAGGTTCGATGACCAAGTTTGTTGGCACGAGAGGCTCGCGGCAATTCCATTCAATTGCGACATTTTGCTGTTTGATTTTTAAGACCCTACCGGATTGCCTGTGCGGTCCTGAAACCCAATCCGCCTCGTGCGGATGGTGAACGAGACGGCGGGCGAATTGGTGCCCCCCTTGAAAGGGGATCAGACCCCATCCCGCTTGTCTGGATGGTGAATCAGATGATCCGGCCGTGATGACATTCGCGGCGTCCCATCTGCTTCACCATCCGCACGAGGCGGATGGGGTCGTCCTCCGATCAGCGCTGTCACCAAGTTAGCTCTCCG
>JAYTQJ010000430.1:0-3907 GCA_043746775.1 Schlesneria sp. | reverse complement strand
TCCGAAGACTCCACGCACCCTACGGCTTTTCCCCCTGCGAGGGCGTCACTCGCACGTCGATGATCGGATCGTTGAGGAACCGGATCAGCGACACGGGCGAATACCTCGGTTGTTGTTCTCGCCATTTCTCGTACACGCGGCGCGAGACATAGCCCATTGTCTCCAGCAGGCTGACGCGGCCATCCGGTTCGGCGGGGGGGAGTCCGGCGAGTTGCGGTGTCACCGAGCTTCCATCCGCCTGTCCGCCCAGCCCCTCCAACAGAAATGTCGTGAACCGGCCGTGCTTGCTTTGAACGTCCTCGCGCGCCTCCTGATCTTCCGATGTCGCGGCAAACACGACGGTGTTGAGGTTCTTGAGAGGCCGCAGCTTGGCCTTCTCCGATTCCAGTCCGGCGATGTTCCCCGAGTAACAAGTGTCCAGGAAAAAAGCCTTGCCGCAGCTTGGAATCTCCTCGACGAATCCGCGGAACGCCGACCACGGAATCGAGTGCCGTTGGATCACCGCCAGTTGAGACAGGTTTTTGATCTCGGCGATCGGCGGGACGAAGTAGTACTCCTTGCCGACGACCTCGCCGTGGCCCGCAACGAAAATCATCACGATGTCGTGTGATTGAAGTTTGGTCTGCCTGATCTGGCTGGCAAACGCACTGAGTTCCTTCTGGAAGGCACTCTTCTCGAACCGGTCGGCCCTAGCGGACGCATCGTCCACCACGAGCTTCACCAGTCCCAGCTTGTAGTGCGCCCCCTCGCTGTCGCCGATCAGCTTCACGAAATCGCTGGCGTCGCTGATGCAGAAGTTCAATCGCAGATCGCCCTGATAGTTGTTCGCACCGACCGCCAAAACGTGAATCGTGCGGGCCTGCGGTTGTCCCGACACGACGAACGGCATCTGCGCGTCGGAGTACAGGCCGGTCGTCAGCGTCGGCCCGAGCGAGGTGACTTTGACGAGGGCCTGATATTCACCCGGAGTCGGCGTGATGGTCCACGTCTGCCGACCGACACCGGCAACCACCGACGACGCCGGCACACCGAGCTTGGAACCGTTGACCCACGCCTCGATGCGGAACTCTGCCGCAGGCCGACCCTGATAGTTCACATCGACCGAGATCGCGACTTCGGTCCCCAGAGGAAAACTGGTCATCGACACCGGCGCACTGATCTGCACGCGCGGCATCTGCGCCACGATCGCTCCGGGATTTTTTGTGGTGAGCGCGACCGACTTGGCGGCAGCCTCAAACGAACCGAGCGCGAAGAGTTTCTTCATGAGGTCGGGCCGTTCGAAGTCCTCACGCAGTTGTTCGGCCCGCAGGAATTGAGGGTCGCCGCCGCGAGTCGTCGGGTTGATCTGGAAGCCGAACAACTCGTCACCATCGACGCTGGCGTTGTAGTAGCCAGCGGGTGTCCAAGCGGCCCACTCGTTGCGGCGGTCGATGAACAGCGTGGACATCGGCTCCCACGCGGGCGTCACGATGAACGGAGCGACGATGGCACCGGCGCGCGACGGATGCATCTCAAACGACTCCGTCAACGGCCGCTCGGCGAGGGCTTTCAAGATGGCCCGCGCTTCCGTCAGTTCGACGCGCTGGCCGTTCTGTGCGTCTGCGTGAGCGATCTTGACGATCTGGTCTCCCTCCTGAAGACGGCGTCCCTTCAAGATGCCGAATTCAAGAAGAGAAGTGACGACCAGCTTGCCGTCTTGAACGACAAAGTCGCCGCCCCAGGCGACTCGTCGCGGAACGGTGCCGGGTTCGGCGAACAGACCGGCCAGGCTCCAGATGCGAACGGTCTGGTCCTGCGAGCTGGTCGCCAGGTAACGTCCATCAGCGGACTGACTCAGCGAAGTGATCGCGTTCGTGTGATCGCGATAGTAGCGCAGCAGCGGAGCCTCCCCCGCCTTGCGCAGGTCGTACACGAAGATCCCGTTCTGGCGCAGCGTGCCGATGGCGACGGCGGACGGCACCGTCTGGTCCTTCTCGAAGAGCCAGCCGTGCGCGGCGTAATGACCGTGCTTCTGGTGAGACAACGTGATCTTCGCCCGTTCGACTCCATTCGTCTGGATCGCAACGGTTTGTTCCTGCCCCTCGAACGACGGCCCGGCACTGATCGCCCAATCCGGTGCCGCATGCGCGGGTTGAACATTTCCCAAGGCACTCGGTCGAACCACCTCGGCTGTCGCCAGATTGAAGCCGTGCGTCCATTCCCCGTTCACGTTGTTCGAGATCGCCAACAGCGAACCGGGCTCCTTGACGAACTGAACCTTTTGAACCGTCGCTCCCGAACCGGCCAGCACCGTTGGACGCTGCGCAGTGAACGGCTTCAGCCGTCGCTCGTTCTTCTGATCCACTAACGAAAAAACCTCGACCGCCGCCTCGCCCGGACGTGTCATCGCCGCGAACTTGCCGTCGGCACTGATCGCCGCGGCGAGCGTCTCACCGGTCAGGTTCCATTCGCGACGCTCGACCAGAGTCAGGTCCGTTGCCGTCGCCTGGTGGAGTTCCGCATACGCGAGTTCACTCTTCCCCGTCGCAATCGCGGCCATCGTCGGTGAGTGCAGTGTGAACACGAATCCGTTCGTGCTGCCTGAGATCGCCCGGACCGGCATCTTGCGAAACGGTTCCTTCACCAGTGAGTTCTGCGTCCCCTGCCAGATCGCGAGCTGACCGCTCGCGTCGCCCGAATACCAGCGTTTCGAATTCGGATCGCGGCCCAACGCCGTGATCAGCACCTTGTGCGGCGACTTGAGAACCTCCGTTGTCACCTGCCGATCGGCACCAATGGTAAACATCGCCAACTGCGGCTGCGCGGGGTCGGCGGACGGAGTCGTCGAGGCCACGAACTGAGTGTTCGACAGAAACTGCACGTAGACATTCGAGAAGGCGAGGTTCTCGCCCACCTTCAGGATCTGTTGAGATGTCCAAGTGCCAACAGACCACAAGCGCAGGTCACCGTCGAGACTCATCGACGCCAGCCATTCGCCGTTGGGAGAGAACGACACCGAGTTGACCGTCTGCAAATGCCCGGTGACAAACCGCTGCTGCGGGGCCTCGTTCGGAAGGGGCGGAGGCAGGATGGTGAGCTGCCGACCCTGAACGGATTCGGCGATCGAAACATCGCCGCTAATCGACTGCGCCCCGTACCCTCCAAAGGCAATCAGACTGTGCGCGTCGTTGACGGCCAGCGCCCAGATCTGCCCGCGGTCATGGCGGGCGATCGGCCAGCGCGCGTGATTGACCAGCTTAAGATCCGGCGCCGCGCCGCGCGCTTCCGGCAAACTCCAGATCTCGACCGACTTGTCGGCCCCGGCCACATACAACCGCCGCGCATCGGCCGAGAACACCATCGAACGAACCGCCGCCGTCGGGCCACCCGCCGTCAGCACGACACGGGCATCGCGCCCCTGCTGCGCATCAGCCGACTTCATCTCCCCCGTTAAGAGAATGAAGAGGGCCAACCCACTCAAGACCGCGCCGATCATGCCGGACCGAACGTTCCGCGTTGGCCAGTCTTTGACGTGCAACAAACCAATCCGTTCACGATCGCAAAATGCTGGGCGGATCATGGTGAGTTCCTGATGCATCGAGAACGGGACGTGGTGACTCGATGTCACGCCCTCTTCCGTGGCCGACCGGTCTGATTCGCACCGCTGAGTGGAAAGGGTTGCCTCGGAACAGCACGTGACATCACCCGCGATCATAACAATAAGGTGCGCGGCAGGAGTCGTCATACTGCGATGGAGGATGGGCAGTCTTACCCGTTCCGCTTTGGTTTTGATGAGCAGACGGGCAAGACTGCCCATCCTCCTGGTCAATGAGTTCCTGCCGCTCGCCGAACGAACTGAGAGGCTGGTAACCACCCTTCACGCCATTGGCGTCGGAGCAAAGAACTTGTCCAAGAATTACGCCGTGTT
>JAYTQJ010000429.1:0-21389 GCA_043746775.1 Schlesneria sp. | reverse complement strand
CGCCCCGCCGTGTACCCGGCCGTCCCTTTCGACAACGTCCCCTCACGGATGCGCTTGTTGTCCGGACACATCGCGCTCGCCGATTCGATCAGATGCTTGACGGCCGCTTCCAACGTCGCCCCTTTGTTCGTCCGCTGCCCTCTTCATTCACAGATGAGCCAGCAACCACAACACCACGCTCGCCGTGTACACCGCCCCCGACCCGAGCGGCATCATCTCGTCCGCCCGCCCGCCGCAAATTGACCAGCCGAGGCAACAACTCAAACGCCGCATCAAACTCGGCTTCACCCAACACATCCACCGGCACATCCGAATACGCATCCATGCCAAATGGACTCCTTCCCAAGTGGAAGAAAGCCCAATGCGCAAATTCCGTGCCGGCCCGGGTCCATCCAGTATTTTCAAAGTGAGTGCCATTGGGCTGACGCCACCCGGCTCAGAGGTCTCATCACTGCCGCGCGAGATATGCGTCACTCAACCACACGAAACACGTCGTTCTTCTTGACGGCAATCGGGTTTGCTCCGGTGCCAAACTCGATGTGACAGTCGAAGAGAACTCCGGCCGCCGCATCTTCGGGGATCTTGAACTCGGCCGTGACGATGTTTCCGGCGCGTGTGATCTTCGCCGCTTCATAGGGACCGATTTGAACCCAGCTCGGTTTGTCGTTCGGCAACGGACGGCGCGAGTTTGCGGGAGTCAGTTCAAATTGGATGGAATGCGTCTTGCCGCGCGAGGCCGTGCCGGGACGAACCGCCGTGATGACCGACTCCATTCGCGTCCCCGGTTGCGTGTTGTCCGTGATCGCTCCCTCACCCGCGCGATTGAGGCCGCGGTTGTTCGATGTCTCGACCACTCCCGCGTAGCCACCAATGATGTACGGGAACCGTCCCGGTGTGACGTGATAGTGGTAGCCGCGCTGCTCGTCCTGATGCCCGTTGCAGACATCCAGTGCCCGATTCCCCTTCAAGTCTTTCGCCATCACACCCTTCTCGTCGTAAGGGCCGTAGAGCGGGAAGCCATCCCACGCGAAGCCGATGATGGGCGAGTGCTGCTTGCCATCGTCGGCGAAGGGCGATTTCACGCAACTCGGATACTTGTGGTAGTGATAGACGCCCGTCTGCTGCGGATGCCCGCAACAGGAATCGAGCCACACTTCCGAATAGCCCTCGACGGCATTCTGTCCGCCCACCTCGAACGGGTTGAAGAAAACGACCCCATTCGACGCCATTCCAATCGCACCCATGGGCACGCGCGTGATCTTGCCCGCCAGCTTCGGTTCGAGCGGCAACCGAAACGTGAAGCTCTGCACGCGAATCGAATTGGGATTGCCGCTGTTCGGAAAGACGGCGGTCGGATGGTTCGGGTAGCCCTGACTCTCGATGATCAGGAACCGCTCGTCGTGACGGACCTTCACGTTGTCGATGCCATCCTTGTTCGAGTCCTGCATGTGGTACGAGAACAAGTCCACAAAGCGTTCGCCGTCGCGATAGAAGTAGACAGGCTTGTCACCCGCCCGTACGAACCACTTCCCTCCAATGGCCTTCGTGTTTTCGGGAGGCTCCGCCCCGCGAACGGACTCGCCGCTGAACGCGATAACCATTGCCGCAAGGACGCACGAGCGGGCGCAGGCTGTAAGAAAGGTGCCTCGAAGCTGAACTATGACCATCGCGAACGACTCCTCGAAAGTGACTGTTGTCTGACCACTCATCCCAGGTTTGTTGGAAATGGCTCTCCGCCATTTGTGTTGGATGCTTGAGTGAGCGGCATGGCGCTAGCCCAATGGCACTCACTTTGAGCGAATTTAAAATTAACGATCGATGCGATGTAGCTGAATTCGTGAGAATTCAGCCGGCTTTGACGATCCTCTGAAGTCTTACGACTTCAGCTACATCCCAAAGTGAGTGCCATTGGCCGTAAGGCCCCGGACTCTTGGCTTCGTTCCCTCAGTCCGGGGCCTTACGGCACCCGGCTCACCTCGGTACTGAATGTCGCAATCACGCAGAGCGATGGTGGCTACTGAAACAGCAGCGGCATCAGTTCGCAGCCGCGATCGAGGCGGATCGGTGACGCGGCGGCAGCGGCTTCGTCGTAAGTGGTCGCTCCGTCCGGAGTCACTCCGCTGCCGCACATCGCGAACGGGACGTAGCCGTGGCTATGCGTCTTCGTGCGGAGAAACGTCGGGTGATCGGGGCAGACGAGCAGTCGGTACTCGCCCTGCGACTTCAAGTAGTCGTGCAGCGGCCCGACGATGTGGTGGTCGATGTTTTCGAGAGCCTTCACTTTTTCATCGGCTCGTCCCTCGTGAGACGCTTCGTCGGTCGCTTCGACGTGAACGACGATGAAGTCGGTCACATCGTCCTTGAGAGCTTGAATGGCGGCGCGGCCTTTCGCGGCGTAGTCGGTGTCGAGATAGCCGGTCGCGCCGGGGACTTCGATCACGCTCCAACCGAGCAATCGGCCGAGTCCTCGTAGCAGATCGACGGCCGTGATGACGGCTCCCCGTTTGCCGAAGCGTTCGAGGAACGGAGTCAGTGCTGGTCGCCGACCCTCGCCCCACAACCACGTCTGCGTCGCGGTGTGAACTCCCGTCGCAGCGCGCTGCTGGTTCTCGGGTGAGGCGGCGAAGAGGGGCTTGCTCCGCTCCATCAACTCGCGCAGCACGTCGCTGCCTGGCCCGAGTGGCAAGTGCGACTCAATCAGTTGGTCGGTGATGTCGTGCGGCGGCGTGGTTTGAGTCGCCACGCTGAACGGTGCCGCCTCACCGCGCGCCCGATAGACGAGCAGGTTGCGGTAGCTGACTCCCGCGTAGAACTTCCAATGCGCGCTGCCGCATTGATCGCGCTGCAACGCCTCGACCAGCGTCTTGCCGAGCGCGTTGGGAATCTGTTCCGAAGTGAAGCTGGCCATGCGACCGTCGGTCACGGTCACGAGGTTGCAGCGGATGCACCAGTCGAGTTCGCCGAGTTCGATCCCTTGCGCGGCCGCTTCGAGCGGCGCGCGTCCCGTGTGGAATTCGAGCGGGTCGTAGCCGAAGAGACTCATCGTTCCGACATCGCTTCCCGATGGCATTGAGGCCGGAACGTGATCGGCTCGCCCGGTCAGACCGAGCCGCGCCACCTCGTCCATGTGCGGGATGCGCGCGGCCTGAAGTGGAGTCTTGCCGCCGAGCGAGGCTTGAGGTTCGTCAGCAACACCATCGGGAATGACGAGGGCAAATTTCATGAGAATCGTTCGAGTTTCGAGGTACGCCGTAGCACAGGCGGCTCGCCTGTGATTGCTCTAGGAAAAACGGGCAAGCGAAACGCTTACCCTACGTTTTCAACAGGCGGTTACTTCCGGAACATCGCGTCATTGGGATTGCCTCGGGACATGAGGTAGGCGAGCAGGTCGAGGACTTCGGTTTCGTTCAGCGTCTTGAGCAGGTCCTTCGGCATCAGCGACGTTCCCGAGAGTTGTTGTTCCTCGATGTTGGCCTTTTTGATTTCGACCGTCTTGGTCGCGACCTCGGGGTCGATGACCAGCGTGATGCTGTCTTTCGTGTCGTTGACCAGCTTGCCGGTGAAGGTCTTGCCGTCCTTGGTCTCGACGATCGTCGCTTTGAACAGGTCTGAAACGACTTTGCTCGGATCGACGATCGCTTCGGCCATGTCCTTCAGTTGGAAGCGGCCTGCCAGTTGAGACAGGTCCGGTCCCGTGGCTCCTCCTTCTCCTCCGAAGCGGTGGCAGACGATGCAGCGGGCGGCCCCGTACATCTTCTGGCCGTTCTTGAAATCGCGGCCCTTCATTTTGTCGGCGGAGAGCGCGAGGAGTTCGTCCAGCGCGTACTCGCGGCCCGGTCCCACGGCCTTCGGCAGTTCGGGAGCGACGTACGGTTTGCGGGCACCGCTTGCTTCGAGCTTCAACCGGTCGGCGTCCGTCATGAGTCCGAAGGCTTCGTTGTCGATGTTGTTGAGGTACTTGGGATAGGTCGCGCCGCCCGACCATGTGCGGGCCTTGTCGAACCACGCGAAGTACGTCTTCCGATCCTCGAACGTCCAGCCGGTCTTCAGCGTCCGCAGATGGAAGGCGTAGTGGTACTGCTGCTGATCCGGCTGGTTGGCGAGCATGGCGGCGACCGTGGGGCCGTAGTTTTTGTTGCGTTCCAGCAGTTCGCCGATCGACTCCTGTGAGGCGACTCGTTCCTGCTTGAGAACCGGCAGCAGCTTCGCCAAGACATTGGGCGACTGGAAGTGAATCATCAGGATCGACAGCTCGCGGTTGACGAAGTCCGACTTCTGTGGGAACAGGTCGTCAAACTTCTTGGCGAGTGAGGCGGACGTGTCTTTGTCGGGATTGCCGAGCCGGATGAACGCGAGTTGGTAGGCGCGCAGCAGGCCGAGCTGTTGCTCTTCGGTGAGTGTCGCGCAATCACATTGGCCAAGGAGTTTGAGGATCCTCGGCAACACGGTTGGCTCAGCTTGTCGTGCCAGAGCGACGCACGCATTGATTAAGACATCCGGTCGATGCATCGCCCCTTCGGCGAAGTTGAGAACGTCGTCGGTTGCTCCGCGTTCCACGGCAACCCGCGCGGCGTATCGAATGAAGCGATCATCCAAGCCAAGCTCTCGAAACGCACCATTCCGCACGGTGGCCGCGTCATGCTTGCCGACATGCAGTGCTTCGATTTTGTGTCGAACCGTTCGCAACTTTCCTTCTTGAGAATCTGAAGGATTCTTCGCATCGACCTTCTTGGTGTCGTCCTTGCCGACGTAGGTGACTCGGAACAATTCGGACTGAGTCCCTCGGCCGCCGATGGTGAAGTACAAGGCTCCGTCGTGGCCGACCGTGCAGTCGGTCAGCGGCAGCGGAGTGCGCGAGATGAACTCTTCCTTCGTCGCTTTGTAGGTGGAGCCGGACGGCTCCATGTGGATCGCGTACATCGTGCCGAAGGTCCAGTCGCAGATGAACAACGCCTTTTGGTACTTCGCGGGGAACTTGGTGCCGTAACCGAACTCGACGCCGACCGGGCAGCCGGGGCCGATGTCGATCATTGGCGGGAGGCTGTCCACGTAATACGCGGGCCACTTGCCGGTGCCGCTGCGCCAACCGAACTCGCTGCCGCTGGTCGCATGGACGACTCGCGTCTGACGATGCCACGGCGCACCAAAGTCATATTCCATGTCGGCGTCGTAGGCGAACATCTCGCCGTCCGCGTTGAACGCGAAGTCGAACTGGTTGCGATAGCCGGACGAGAAGATGTCCCACGACTTGCCCTCCGGGTCGATCTGGCAAATCCATCCTCCCGGCGCGAGGACTCCCGCAGCGTGACCGCTCGGGTCCCAGTAACGGGGCAGCAACACATCCTCGTCCCAGTTCGGCATCAACCGGCTGGTGGCTCCTTCCGGCAGAGTCGCTCGCAGTTGTTCGGTCCGTTGGCCACCCATCGTCTGTGTGTCGGAGTTGCGTGTGACTTCAAACGGCAATTTCGTGTGGTTGCCCGCCGCGATGAACAGCGATTTTCCGTCGGGTGACAGTCGAATCGCGTGCGGCCCGTGTTCGCCACCGCCGGGGATGTCGCGCAACTTCTCGACCTTGTCGAATTGATCGTCGCCGTCCGTGTCCTTGCAGCGATACAGCCCGCTTCCCGGCCCACCGTTGCAGATGACGTACAGACTGTCGAACGCCCACAGCAGGCCCTGCGCGCCCGACATTTGTTTGCCGTCGATCTTGATGTCGAGATGCTCGACCTTTGTCGGTTGATCGCTGCCGATCGGAGCCGGTGTCACGCGGCAGAAGCCGAGATTCCCTTGATCGCTGACGATCAGCCGCCCCTTCGGATCGGTGGTCAGGTTGACCCACGAACCGAGCGTCTCCTTAGGGACGGTGAAGAGTCGTTCGACTTGGAAGCCGGGGAGCAGGTTGAACAGGTCGCGCGCTTGCGACGCTTCAGCCGGTTCGACGAAAGCCTTGCCGCCGGGATGACCCTGCAGTTTGCCAACGACGGTCGCGGCGACGGTCTCCTTCGCATCGCGCGCGTCGGACACCTGCCAGTTCGCATCGGTCACAACGAACTGATCGGGACCGGGTCCGATCAACGCGAGCTTCGCGACGAACCCTGCGGGACCGCCCGCGTTCTCGACCTCAGCTTCGAGGACATTCGCACCGGGCTTGAGCAGCGACATGAGGTCTCGTTGAAACGGCACGTTGAAGTTGTCGCTCGCCCCGATCTTCTGTCCGTTCAGAAACAGCGTCATGCCGTTGTCGCAGGTCGCCCGCAGCAGCGCCACCTTGGCCATGCCCGCGTCGAATGTCTGCTTGAGCACGTACTTCTTGTTTTGATCCGCTCCCCAAATCCAACTCGGTTCCGGAGCCGCCGCAAACACGTTGGGCTTCAGCGTGGCGAGCGTTTCAGCAACCGAGTCGCCCTGCGCGGGTGCTCGCTCGGGAGCCTGTGTGAACTGTCGCTCCGAGACCTTGGCTGCTTCTTGAGCCAACCCCAGCGACGGGCTGAGCCACAACGGACTGACCACCAGAGCCGCACTGGCCCACACAATTCTTCGAGTGAGGAGCATCGTCATCGCAAGCGGTTCCTTCGACAGGTGAGATTCAAATCGGCAGGTTCAAACCGGGGGGCGAGATACTGATGAACCGCAGACGATTTTGCGAGTCTGGCCGTTGGCTCTGAAAGTGCCTTATGTGGAGTCGCTCATTGGTGGCTCCTCTACGAAACCCAGCGGGGCAAGTGTTTCAGAAAAGGTAGCCCTGTCGCTCCGCGACAGGATGCGCGATCCACAAGGGACATCAATCTGTCGAGTTCACTTGAATGAACGGCAAACGTCACTCGTGCGCTCTTGCTTCCTGTCGCGGAGCGACAGGGCTACCAAGAATGAACGACTGCCCCCAAAAGCCTTTCGATCGGGGGATGAGCGGCTTAGACTCGTGCCCGCTCTGCCGATTCGTCCTGCCTGCGATTCGTCCTGCCACGTGAAGTTGCTCATGCCGCATTTGTGTTGCTCCTCAGTGCCGTTCCATGAACCGTCGTTGTGCCGTGGTTTGCCCTCACGCACGAGTCGGTTACGAGTTGTCTTGGTACTCGTTGGATTATGTGTCGCCCCGCCGTCCGTTCACGCCGCTGACGTGTCGTTTCGGAATGACGTGATGGCGGTGTTGTCGAAGGCGGGCTGCAATCTCGGGACGTGTCATGGCAACGCGCGCGGGAAAGGTGGGTTTCAGCTCTCGCTGCGCGGGCAAGACCCGACGGGCGACTTCGCGATCCTCACGCGAGACTGGTCGTCGCGCCGAGCCAACGTCACCGAATCCGATCTCAGTTTGATGCTGCTCAAGCCGACGCAACAGATCGCCCATGAAGGAGGCAAGCGATTCGAGACCGATTCGGCCGAGTACCGCACTCTCCGCATGTGGATCACTGCGGGGATGCCGTTCGATCTGGCCGACGCTCCGAAGTTGACCAAGCTGGTCGTGACACCGCGTGAAGCGTTCCTAGTTCAAGCGCGCGAGTCAGGAACCCGGGGCCTTACGGCACCCGGCTCGCCAAGAATTCATTCGGGGGATGAGAGCGAAGCTTGGCAACTGCAACTCACCGCGACGGCTGAGTTCTCCGACGGCACCACGCGCGACGTGACAAAGCAGGCGGTCTATGAGCTGGCTCAGCCGATCGCCGACGTGTCGCATGACGGGCTGGTCGTCGGGCGCTCCGTGGGTGAGACCACGGTTCTCGTGAGGTATCTCAACCAACAAGTTGGGGTGCGAGTCGCCTTCATTCAGGATCGGCCGGACTTTGCGAAGTCGCAGCTCAAGCCAACCAACTTCATCGACGAGTTGGTCTTTGCGAAGCTCGATCAGTTGCGGATCACACCTTCGTCCGTGACCGATGACGCGACGTTCGTGCGGCGACTCCATCTCGATCTGCTCGGGCTGCTGCCGACGGCGGATGAAGCCCGTGCGTTCGTAGCCGATCGCGCGACGGACAAGCGGGCGCGGTTGATCGACACGCTCCTCGAACGGCCCGAGTTCGCCGATTGGTGGGCGCTCAAATGGTCCGACTTGCTCCGCATCGAAGAGAAGACGCTTGACCGCAAAGGGGTCGAGAATTTTCATGGCTGGCTGCGCGACTCCTTTGCCACTAACAAGCCGCTCGACCAGATGATCCGCGAGATCGTCGCCGGGCGCGGCAGCACGTATGAAGTTCCTCCCGCCAACTTCTATCGCGCCCTGCGGACTCCGTTTGAAAGGTCCGAGGCGGTCGGGCAACTCTTCCTCGGCGTGAGGCTGCAATGTTCCAAGTGCCACAACCATCCGTTCGATCGGTGGACTCAGGACGACTATTACAGTTGGGGGAGCGTCTTCTCGACCATCGACTACAAGATCATCGAGAACCGCCGTCGTGACGATAACGACAAGCACGAGTTCGACGGCGAACAGATCGTTTTCCTCTCACAGAACACGAAGCTGCGCGATCAGGCGAAAGACCCGCGCACTGACAAAATGCGAGCCGCGAAGTTCCTCGGCGAGAAGGGACGAAACGACCGCAATGTGTCCCGGACGCTCCCAGCGTCCGGGACACTGGCCGATCCGTTGGACGAACTGGCCGCGTGGTTGACCGATCCCAACAACGACCGCTTCGTCCAGATGCTGGCCAACCGAACGTGGCAGCAAGTGATGGGACGCGGCATCGTCGATCCGGTCGATGACTTCCGCGCGACCAATCCGGCGGCGAACCCAGCGCTGCTGAAGGCCCTCGCCGATGAGCTTTGTAGGATGGGCACTCCTGCCCGTCCGGTCTTAGCCTCTACTTCTCACGCGAAACAAACTGTGTTGCCCTCGCCGCCCAAAGCGGACGGGCAAGAGTGCCCATCCTACGTCCCCTTCGACCTGCGTCATCTCCTGCGAGTCATCCTCAACTCGCAGACCTACCAACTCGCGTCCAAACCGAACGACACCAACCGCGAAGACGATGCGAACTTTAGCCGGTCCCTCGTGCGACGCCTGTCGGCCGAACAGTTGCTCGACGCGACGAGCCAAGTCTGTGGCGTGCCGCTTGAGTTCGGGGGCTACCCGCGCGGTCCGCGTGCAGCGCAGTTGCCCGGTGTCGGTGTGACGCGCCGTCGCGACGCCGGCCCTTCCGACGCGGATCGCTTTCTCAAAGCCTTCGGCAAGCCGCCGCGACTCCAATCGTGCGACTGCGAACGCTCGGAAGAGACCACGCTCGGCCAGACCTTTCAGTTGGTCAGTGGCTCACTCGTGAACCGGATGCTCGCGACCAACGGCAACCGGCTGGATGTCCTGTTGAACTCAAAACGTTCGTCGAGCGAGATCATCACCGAACTCTTCTGGACGATGTTGACTCGCGCTCCGACAGATGAGGAACTTCGCACCGCGACCGCATTCTTCGAGAAGTCGTCCAATCGCCGGATCGCCTTGGAAGACATCACGTGGGGGTTGCTGAACAGTCATGAGTTCTTGCTGAGACGGTGAAGGAACGAATTGAAATGGCGAAACGTTTGGCCGCGATTTCAGCGTGATTCTTGGGCGTCAGCCCTCGTATGTTTTTCTGAGCGGCGGCGTCAGCCCAATGGCACTCACTTTGAGCGATTTTCAAATGGACGTTCAGTGCGACGTAGCTGAATTCGTGAGAATTCAGCCGGCTTTGATGATCGTCTGAAGTCTTACGACTTCAGCGACACCCCAAAGTGAGTGCCATTGGGCTGACGCCGCCCGGCTCACCTGATTCGGACTTCTCTCGGAACCGTCATGAAAAGGTTTTCTCCCTCTGGCCCTCTTCGTCTGATCCGTGCCCATCCATGTGATCCGTGGTCAGAACTCTTCACCTACTTCGACTCACCCATCATGCGGGCGACGTGAGCTTCGATCGAATCGGCCCAGGTTTGGTACGAGGCGGGGTTGAGGTGCAGCAGGTCGGGCATGACTTCTTTGCTCAAGTTGCCCTTGTCGTCGAGGAACTTCGGGCCGATGTCGAGGTACTCGATGTTCTTGCCGTCGGCGAGCTTCGCCACGATCTGGTTGGCTCCCTCATTGACCATGCGGTTCTTGTTCGTGCCATCGGCACCGCGCGGGAAGACGGCGAGAATCAGCACCTTCGTTTCGGGAAGCTTGTCGCGCAGCTTGGTGACGATGGCTGTGATCCCTTCGGCGATTTGCTCGGACGTGTTCTGTCCCGAGTTGTTCGTGCCGATCATCAGGACCGCCAGCTTGGGCTTGATCCCGTCGATGTTGCCGTTGTCGAGTCGCCACAAAACGTGCTGCGTTCGATCACCGCCGATGCCCAGATTGACGGCGTTCCGCTTGCCGTACTTCTCGGACCACGCAGCCTTGCCCGCGCCTTCCCAGCCCTGCGTGATCGAATCGCCGATGAAGAGCAGATCGACGTTCCCTTGCTTCACCCGCTCGTTGAACGAGTCGTGCCGCTTCATCCAGTTGGCATCGCGCGGCACCGGCTTGATGGCATCGTTCTCCTGAGCGAACGCCGACGCAGTGAATCCCAGAACGAGAGCAAACAGGGGCAGTGATTTCAGTCGCATGATGCAGTTCTCCAGACAAGTAATTTCATTTGAGACGGACTCGCCATACGCACGGCCAGCGGGGCGACGTTCTACCACAGGCGGGTTCGCTCGACACCCAAGGGAGGAGCGACGCACCGCTCTTGGGGGCAGTCGTTCCTTGGGGGTAGCCCTGTCGCTCCGCGACAGGAAGCGAGATCGCAGGCCGGCGTGTCGCGTCGGTTTGAGATGATTCGACGGATGGCCGTGCTTGGTTCATCGCGCCTCCTGTCGCGGAGCGACAGGGCTAGGGACGGTCAGCCACCTACCGCGTAGAGCAAGATCAGCGGCGAGGCGGGCTTCGTCGTTCGGCTCCAACAGGACGCGAGCCTGTTCGATCAGGAAGTCGCCTCGACGTGTTTGAGCGATGTTCGCGCGTTCGGCCACCACCAGCGGTTCGTCCACAAACATTCGACGGACGTGGCGCGAGGGGGCATGAAAACAGACGGGGGCCGGTTCGCGGTTCGCTCCCGCGCGGCCGAATGGTGGCAGCGACTTCTGTTCGAGGAACAGCATTCGATCCGAATCGCGGACGGCTGCGAGAAACAGATCGACATCCAGCGGATCGGCCACGTCAAACGGTTTTGTGTCGTCGGGTTGCAGCTCCAATTCGCCCGGCAACAACCGCCAGACAAAGGCCCGAATGCGCCGCTGCCAGCGGTGAGCAATCTTCGTCATGCGCGGCTCAGTCGTCATTCGAGTCGTCACGTAAGAGAAGCCCGACGACAACAGATTGACCACTTCGGCCGTGACCTCATCATCGCAGTAGCCGCAGTGGCGGATCAGCCACTCGACGAGTTGCGGCTCGCACGCGTGAACGTCCGCGAGCCAGACCGGTGCCGCGACGAAGCCGATCGTGGGAGGTGGTGGCGTTAGTGGGAATCCGAACGCAGTCATGAGCGGCACGATCAACGCGGGATCATCGGCGAGACACAGCCTTCGCAAAACGTCGCGGTCGATTGGGTCGCCTCGTCGCAACAGCGCGATCGCCTCGACGGGTTGACGCAGCGCCACCACCGTCGCCGCCGCGAGCCGCACTTCAGCGGATGGCGACTCCATCAGCGAGACGACTCGCGCGAGAATCGCCTCTGAAACCGGCAGCGTCTCGTGAGCCAGTCCCTTCAAAACCGCCGCAGTCACCGCGTGGAGTTCGATGGAAGCGGTATCAGACTGCAACCACGGCTCGACCAGCGCGGTGAGTTGTGGCTCCGACAATTCGGCCATGCGTCGCCAAGCCAGATGCTGCAACGGCTGGCAACCGCTGCTCAGGGCCTGAACCAAGTTCGTCCCGTCGATCCGCGCGGCCAGTCGCGCCAACAATGGCTGACGAGGCTTCTCCGCAAAGTGCTGATCGGCGAAGGAAGAGAAGAACGAGGTCACAAACGATCCTTGTGAATGGCGGCGACGATGCGAGTGGCTTCAGCCCGATTCGGAGCACTCGCTTCTGAGCGGGATGGCGTCAGCCCAATGGCACTCACTTTGAGTCCATTTCAAATGGAAGACCTCTTCGATGTAGCTGAATTCGTGAGAATTCAGCCGTCTTTGACGATCATCTAAAGTCTTACGACTTCAGCTACACCCCAAAGTGAGTGCCATTGGGCGTTAGCTCCGGTTCTTGGGCGTCAGCCCTCTCGTTACCTGAACGAAGAGCCTTTGGGCTGACGCCACCCCGCTCAGAAAACCAGTAGAGCGCTGACACCAAGAGGCAGATTCAAGCTCGTCATCAACGTTGGTTGCCGGTGTTTCCAAGCTCACTTAGACTGCCGACCCATTGTGGCTGACTTCGCTGAAGAAACGAAGTTGGTCCCACTGCCCTCCTGCCCGTGACGCCGCCTCTTCGGAGAATGTACCGCATGTCCTCGCCCACCCCTGCTTACTCGCCCACTGAAGCCAAGCCGCTGACCAGAACACAGTGGCTGATCTGCGTCATCGCCGCGATCGGCTTTGCGTTCGATATCTACGAACTGTTGATGCTGCCATTGGTTATCGGTCCGGCATTGAAAGAGCTGGGTGGCATCACGCCGGGCACGCCCGAGTTTGCGAAGTGGTTCGGACTGATGTTTTATGTTCCCGCCGTTTGCGGTGGCATCTTCGGGCTGCTCGGCGGTTATCTGACCGACCTCTTGGGACGGCGACGAGTTCTGACCTGGAGCATCATCCTGTACGCGGTCTCGGCGTTCGCGGCCGGTTACTCGACGAACCTGTACATGCTCCTCTTCTTCCGCACGACGACGTTCATCGGCGTGTGCATCGAGTTCGTCGCGGCCATCGCTTGGCTGGCCGAACTGTTTGACAATCCGCGTCAGCGCGAGAAGGTCCTCGGCTACACGCAGGCGTTCTCGTCGATCGGCGGTCTGCTGGTTGCCGTCGCCAACGGGCTGATCTTGGTCTACGCGAAGTCGCTTCCCGAGATCGGCCTGCCGGAGTTCCTCAACTTCTTCGGTGGAGCCATCACCGATACGCACGCTCCGTGGCGCTACACGCTGATGTCGGGACTGATCCCTGCGATCCCGTTGCTTGTCATCCGACCGTTCCTGCCTGAGTCACCCAAGTGGTCGCAAAAGAAGGCGGCGGGAACGCTGCGTCGCCCGAGCATTGCCGAGTTGTTCTCACCCGAACTGCGTCAGACGACGATCGTCACCACGCTGATGTTCGCGTGCAGTTACGGAGTCGCCTTCGGTGCCGTGCAGCAGATGCCGCAGATCGTCGGTGGGATTGGCGTCGTCAAAGCCGAGATCGGTGCGAAGGCGAAAGCTGCGAAAGACAAGGTTCTCAGTGGCGGGCAGGCGGCTCTGGCGCAGGCGACCGATTTGGTGAAAGCGAAGGCCGACCTTGAGGCGGCTGCCGGAGTTGCTGCCGGAGGGGCAGGTGGTGGGGTTCGACAAGGGAAGGTGGCCGAGTACACGAAGGCTCAGGAAATCGGTGGCCTGTGCGGACGCTTCACGCTCGCGTTCATCGTCGTCTGGTTTGCCAGCCGTCGAACACTGCTTCGCGTCTTCCTGATCCCCGGTCTCATTCTGATGCCGCTCATTTTCATCGGCTTCGCTCAAGGGAACGAGAACACGTTCTTCAGTGCCGACATCAGTTGGCTACCGGGCTTCCACGGTTTTCACATCTCACTGTTGGGGCTGGCGATCTTTTTGGCAGGCTTCTTCACCGTGGCTCAGTTCAGCTTCTGGGGCAATTATCTGCCTCATGCTTATCCCGTGCATCTACGGGGGACCGGCGAGAGCTTCGCCGCCAACATCGGTGGCCGCATGATCGGCACTCCGTTCGCGGCGGTGACTCAGTACCTCGCGATGACATCTTTCGTCCCCGGTGCGACCTCGGAAGCCAAGACCGCCTACGTTGCCGCAGGTGTCGCCACGACGCTCTATTTGGCGAACCTCATCCTTTCGTTCTATCTCCCGGAACCGAAGGCCGATGCGGACCACGAGTGAGTTGAACACGACCACGCTTATCAGTGGAAGAAATCAGGAACACTGATCTTCGCTAATGAAGAGGTAGCAGAACTGTAGGATGGACGCCCTCGTCCGTCCGTTTTTGATTGGTGTACTCTCGGACGAGGGCGTCCAAGCTACGGCGTCCGACAGGCTACAATGAATTTGGTTGAAGCCTCTTCTGTCTTGCTGAGCGTCAATCAGTGTTCCCCTGTTTTCCTTCTTCAAGTGAATTAACCCTGTTTGAAACGTGGTCGCAAATTGTGATCACCTGTCCCATCTAGTGTTTGTGGAACCAACGCCATGTCCACGGAAGAAGCCCCGGCCACGAACGGCCCCTCGAATTTCATTCACGACATCATTGCCGAGCACGCGCAGTCGGGGCGGTTCGATGGGCGAGTCCACACGCGGTTCCCGCCCGAGCCGAACGGCTATCTGCACATCGGTCATGCCAAGTCGATCTGCTTGAACTTTGGCCTCGCAAAGACGTACGGCGGGAAGTGCAACCTGCGGTTCGACGACACCAATCCCGCGAAGGAAGATGTCGAGTACGTCGATTCGATCATGGACGATGTCCGCTGGCTCGGCTTCGAGTGGGATGGCCTGCTCTATGCCAGCGACTACTTCGAGACGATCTATCAGTACGCCGAGCAACTCATTCAGAAGGGCCTCGCGTATGTGGACAGTTCGACGACCGAAGAGGTCCGTGCTCAGCGCGGGTCGCTGACGGAGGCGGGGCAGCACAACCCGTATCGCGAACGATCCGTCGCCGAAAACTTGGACCTCTTCCGGCGGATGCGAGCGGGTGAATTCGCCGACGGGGCGCATGTCCTGCGCGCGAAGATCGACATGGCGCACCCCAACATGACCATGCGCGACCCGCTGCTCTATCGCATCCGTCACGCACACCATCACCGCACGGGTGATGCGTGGTGCATCTATCCGCTCTACGACTTCACGCACGGCTACAGCGATTCACTCGAAGGGATCACGCACTCGATCTGCACGCTCGAATTCGAGAACCATCGGCCGTTGTACGACTGGTTGATCGATGAACTCGGTCTCTACCACCCGCAGCAGATCGAGTTCGCGCGACTCAACCTGACGCACACGATGATGAGCAAACGCAAGCTCCTCGAACTGGTCGAGACCAGGTCGGTCTCGGGTTGGGACGACCCGCGCATGCCGACGATCGCGGGGATTCGTCGTCGCGGTTACACGCCCGCCGCGATGCGAGCCTTCTGTGAAGAGATCGGCGTCACGCGGTTCAACGGCCTGACCGGCATGAACGTGCTGGAGAACGCGGTGCGAGCCGATCTGAACAAGAATGCCCCGCGCGTGATGGCTGTTCTCAAGCCGTTGAAGGTCGTCCTGACCAACTATCCCGACGGGCAGGTCGATGAGTTGGAAGCGGTCAACAATCCCGAAGACCCGGCTGCGGGAACGCGCCTCGTCCCGTTCTCGAAGACGCTCTACATCGAGCAGGACGACTTCCGCGAAGACCCGCCAAAGCAGTTCTTCCGGCTCGCTCCCGGCCGCGAAGTGCGACTGCGTTATGCCTACCTCATCACCTGCCAAGAGGCGGTGAAAGACCCCGCTACCGGCGAGATCGTTGAACTCCGCTGCACCTACGATCCCCTCACGCGCGGCGGCAACGCGCCCGATGGTCGTAAGGTGAAGTCCACGATCCACTGGGTCTCGGCCGAGCAAGCGGTCAGCGCGGAAGTGCGTCTCTACGACCACCTCTTCAGCATCGAGAACGTCGCCAACATCCCCGAGGGCGAGGACTGGAAGACGCATCTCAACCCGAACTCGCTCGAAGTCATCGCCAACGCCAAGCTCGAACGCTCGCTCGCATCGAGTCCACCCGGCTACCGCTGTCAGTTCGAGCGGCTCGGCTACTTCTGTGTCGATAGCAAGGACTCGACACCCGATCACCTCGTCTTCAACCGCACTGCAACACTCAAAGACACGCTGGCGAAGATTGAAAAGCGAGGCGGATGAAATTTGACCGGCAGGCTTTGCTTGTCCGCACGACTCATGGTGTGTCTGCTTCGCAGGCGATTCCACGGAGCTTGCCTAATCGTTCGTCTTGGCGCGGAGTGGTTTTGAGTTCTCAAAATCCTTGCCTCCGCGATGAGCGCATCCACTCCTTTGCGTCGATCACTTCTCTTGAGCGGGCCTGATTTGGGTCACGGCTTTGGGAACAAATCGACACGGCGAATGAAGGGATGCGAGCTGTGATGAAGTGCAATGTGGGATCGAACGCAGCGCGAAGCCCGTTGAGTTGGGTGTGGCCGTTGGCAATCATCGCTGTCGTGTGTGTCATGCCACTGCGAGTCGTGACGGCCGCCGACATCGGCGATGTGTTCGAGGACGCCGAGTTGCGATCCTCGGCGCAGTCGTTCGCCGAACGGCTCAGATCACCTTTCCAATCTTCAGAAGACGAGCCATTGGAAACGGATCGGCCCGATTTCGTGGAGGCCAGTTCGCTGGTTCCGCGCGGCCGGGCACAGCTAGAAAGCGGATACACGTTTGTGCAGGACCGTGCTGGTGGCGTTTCCACTACGGCTCACGCGGTCCCGCAGTTCGTCTTTCGCGTCGGCCTGACCGAGCGCTTTGAAGCGCGGATGGTGTGGGACGCGGGATACCTCTTCGAGCGCGAGGTTGATCGCGGCGCGGGGACTGTTACCAAACGTTCGGGCGGGGGTGACATGGACCTCGGTCTCAAGACCGCGCTGCTCGAACCGAACGGCTGGATTCCGGAAGCGTGTTTGATCTCGACGCTCTCCGTCCCGACGGGGGCTGATGAGTTCAGTTCGCGCAAGACGCAACCGAAGTTCAACCTACTCTACGGCTGGGATCTCACCGAAGACCTGTCGTTCGCCGGAAGCAGCGGAGTGCAGTACCTGTTCCAAGACGGCGACAACTTTACTCAGATTAGCCAAGCGTTCACGACGGGCTACTCGCTCACCGAGAAGCTCGGGATGTATGTCGAATGGTTCTCGTTCTATTACGACGGAGCGGTCGGAGCCAAACCACAGCACTACGCCGACGGCGGCTTTACCTACAAGTTCACGCCCAACTTCCAAGTTGATATTCGCGTGGGCTTCGGATTGAACGAGGCCGCGGATGACATGTTCACCGGCGTCGGCTACGCGGTTCGGTGGTAAAGCGTGCGGCAAGAATAAGCGGACCCGTCGGAGCCTGACGCGCCAGCGAAGGACGTTGGGCAACGGATCCTTCGCTGGCGCGTTTTGAAGTTGCGCTCTTTGGGTTTTCAGCCCCAAAGGGGCGACTCTATGTCAGCCCAGGGCAACGCCCTGGGTTGACGTTTTTCCGTGAATCTCAAGCCCTGAAGGGGCGGCACTATTCGGCGGATCGCCTTAGGGCCGCCCCTTCAGGGCTTCAAAACCTGTGACGGTCTCTACCCAGGGCGGCGCTCCCGTTGATCGCTTGCCCAGGGCTGACTTACGGCTGCCCCGTTGGGGCGAAATTACAAAACAGCGCAACTTCAAAACTTCCGCGTCAGGCTTCGATTTCGGAATCACGCCGCTGCTACCGGCCGCCGTCGGCGGTACATCAACGGCGTCATCACGAAGGCGGGAAGCAGCGAGCCGACGATGATGACCGCTGTGAACCACGCGTTGTTGGCCGCTTGCCACTTCATCCCAGTAACGAGCCAGTGATTGTCGAGGACCGCGTGAGCGGCGGCGTCATTCATGTGGAGGGCGGAAGCACCTCCGCCAACAGCGAAGTCGTGAGCCAGCGCCCCACCACCGAAGGCCGCATGGTGCGCGATGGCTGCTCCGCCGCTGGCCACGTCCCAAGCAATGGCCAGCCCGCCGCCAGCCTGCCAACCGATCGCGCCGCCACCGAGCGCGATCCCACCGATCGCGCCTCCCCCCATTGCCAACGCGCCGATGGCCAGACCGCCGAACGAGATCAGCCCGATCGTGACACCTCCGAAGCTGACGATCCCCAGTGCCAATCCACCGATCGCGATACCTCCCCGTGCGATGCCACCGATGGCCAAGAGAATTCCGTCCGCCTTGTCGCCAATCGCAATCCAGCCACGAGCCTGCTTCGGTGCGGGACGTTCTGATTCCGGGGAGACTTGCGTGAAGACCGGATCGCTCACGTTGATGTCGATCAGCGGCAGGCCCAGCAGCGACGACCGGCTGCGGTAGACACGGCCTTCCCACCGCGAGACACCATTTGTCTGAACGAACTGCTGTTGGAAATACGCTTTGACTGGCGAGTCATTCGGATCGGACTCGGCGGGCGTCTCGGCGCGGATGCGTTTGATGGCCCAGATCATCAGCGTGATTTCCACCCAGATGTACAGGTTCAACAACAGGACCCAACCGAGCGTGAACCCGGCGATCCATCCGCCACTCAGCTTCGTCGCCTGCGAATACATCACCGCGAACAACAGCACCGACAGCCCGGCACTCACGCCGAGTATTCGGCGACCGACCTTGAGTAGATACCGCCGCTCGCGATTGGTGGGAGCGAACTGCGCCGGGAGCCAACTTCCCAACCAAGCCCCTGCCAGACCGAGTAGCCCTCCGGAAAGTCCTCCCAGCAGCCCGGTCGAAGTGGCGAGAACCGGCACCACTGGAAGCATCGCGGCGGGTGCCCCTTTCAGGGCCACAGCCACTCCTCCCGCACCGATGGCTGTCGTGGCGGCACTCACGGCACTCGTTCCCGCCAGCGCCGCCTTCGTTCCAGCGGACATTGCGGACAGCCCCGCCATCACGCCCAGAGTGAATCCCGCCTGAGGACGACTTCGTCGCAATGTCCCTTCCACCACGTTGGCCACCTGTTCGCGCAGCATCTCGCGTCCGCGCGACAACCGCTGTTTCACGGCGTCAGAACTGAGTTCGAGCGCTGCGGCCACTTCCGCCACCGATTGATGCTCGCGATAGAACAGAATCAGCGGCTCGCGGTAGTTGTCGGGGATCACTTCGAGTGCCTCCCAGACGAGCGTCTCTTCCTCGCGTGAGACCGCCTCGTCGTGAGGTTCGGGAGTCAGGGCCGCTGGATCGACAGACTCCTCAAGTTGCGCGGCCGCTCGCGCCGCGCGGCGGTTCGAGTTGCGAGCCAAGTTCCGCGCGATGCCGCACAGCCACGCTCGCAGCCGCGCCGGGTCGAGCAACGCGGCCCGTTCGCGCCACGCCGCCCAGAACGTTTCCTGCGCGATGTCTTCGCTCTGCGTCAGGTCCCCACAGCCGTTGTACGCCACCGCCGAAACCACCGACTGATGTCGCCTGACCAGCTCTTCAAACGCCTGCTTGTCGTCGCGGCAGGTCATCTGCCAAAGACTCACGTCATTCAAGTTCACCGCTGAGACCGCCATCACATCACCTGCCTGTCGAAGGAACGAAGTCACTTCATGAACACGCGGCACAATTCAGCGAGCCGTCATCGAGACTCGTTGAATTGCATCCGCCGCAAGGATGTGGCCCAACACCGGCCTTCGGTGACAGAGTTTTCCCAAGAAGTTGTGACCGAGAAGTCCGACTTTTCTGAAAGCCGGACTTCCTTTTTACCAAGGCTTTCTTTCGACCATCGGACTCCGAAAAACAAGAAGTCCGGCTTTCGGAAAAGCCGGACTTCCAGAACAGTTCCTCAGGCTCACTGCTTCCAAGGACCGACGAGTTCGACAAGGTTTCCATCGGGATCGCGGTAGTTGGCGAGGGCCACTCCGGCGGGAAACCCTTCCGGAAGCGGGACCGGGCACTTGGCGATTGGCTTTGCGCCAGCTTTCTCGGCACGAGCCACGGCGGCGTTCACGTCTTTTACGGAGAGCGTCAGATAGCGAAAGCCATACGACGAGTGAATGAACGTGTTGTCCACCCGCGCACCGGGCGAAGTTTTGAACTGCATCAGCTTCAGCTTGGTCGCCTTCTCACCCTTGCCAAGGACCAGCACATGCACATCCAACCCGAGGTTGTTCGCCAAACCGGTGTCGAGCGCGAACTGACCCGGAACCTTAAAGCCACCGACTTCTTCGAAGCCGATCACGTCCTTGTAGAACTTCAGCGACTTGTCGAGATCACTGACGACCATGCCGAGATCAATGACCTCACTGGCGAAGTTCGTTTCGGGAGCGGTCTGCTGATTGGCAGAGACTCCCAGTGCGAAGGCTGTCGCACAAACGACAACGGCGGCGAGCGAACGAGTCAAACTTTTCATCGAATGGTTTCCTGAAAGAACGAGTAATCGGAAGCATGTCCGCCACACACCAACCCGCAGCGTGAGCAAGGGGGAAATCGAGCCGCAGCCCTCGCGGACTCTGCGGGCTGGTGTGGACGGTTGGCTACGGTACAGGCTGCCGCCAACCCACGGCAACCGAAGTCGAACGGCACCACAACTTCGCGCCTCAGACGGCAACGAGAAGCGGTCATTCTGATAGACTTCGCGTCCGTCACGGGGTGCGATTGTGTGGTCCGTTCACGCACGTTACTTCGCGAGTTCCGGCCTGGTTCAAGTGAAGGTAACAGCCATGCAGAAGACCCCTCACCCTAACCCTCTCCCCGCAGAGCCGGGGCGAGGGGACCGGCGAAGACAACTGATACCTAACGCCGCACCCGTTTGAACCATGCCCGAGTTCCGCATTCATGGGGAGACCGCTTGATGTCAATGAGACTGAATCAGACCAACCGACAGGTGTTGTTCACGGCTCTGATGAAGACCGCGCTGATGGTCGGGATCGCGGCGACCGGCTGTGCTCGCACCAAGCCGCTGCCCGCGCTTCAGTCCACCACCGAAACTCCAGACGCACCCGCCGCCAGCTCACTTGAAGGAGACGAAAAAATGTCCGCCGCCGACTCAAACAAAGGACTCGCCCGCACGGAATACAACGAACTGTCACCCACCGAGGCCCATGTGATCGTGGACAAGGGAACCGAGCGGGCGTTTGTCGGCGAGTACACCGACCTGAAGGACCCGGGCACTTTTGTTTGTCGCCGCTGCAACGCCCCGCTCTACAAGTCAACCGACAAGTTTGAGAGTCACTGCGGCTGGCCCAGCTTCGATGACGAAATCCCCGGAGCCGTGCGGCGCATCCGCGACATTGATGGCTCGCGCACCGAGATCGTCTGCAAAAACTGCGACGGCCACCTCGGCCACGTCTTCCTCGGCGAACGCATGACCAACAAGAACACCCGCCACTGCGTGAACTCCCTCTCCATGAAGTTCTACGCCGAGGGAAAGACACCGCCCGCCGTCATTCAGCCCGAATGACGTTGCTGATGTGAGAGGCTGTCTGAGAACTGGACTTGCCCAACAGGTGTAGAAGTGTTGCCTTGAGTGCCACGGTCACGGCTCTGTGTGGCCGTGGCACCCAAGACAACCCAAGCACGGCCACGCAAAGCCGTGACCGTG
>JAYTQJ010000428.1:0-8880 GCA_043746775.1 Schlesneria sp. | reverse complement strand
GCCATCAACTACACGTTGGACGGCCAACAGTACGAGTTGAACCTGATCGACACGCCCGGCCACGTCGATTTCCATTACGAGGTCTCGCGCAGTCTGGCCGCGTGCGAGGGTGCCTTGCTCCTCGTCGATGCCTTCCAAGGCGTGCAGGCTCAGACGGTGGCCAACGCCTACGCGGCAATCAACGCCAACCTCGAAGTCATCCCCGTTCTCAACAAGATCGACCTGCCGATCATTCGCGCGGACGAGGTACTCGAAGAAATTGAGACCGTCGTCGGGCTGGATACAACCGACTGCGTCAGGGTCAGCGGCAAGGCGGGGATCGGCATCGAAGAGTGCTTCGAGGCGATCATCAAACGAATTCCGCCTCCGAAAGGAAGTCCGACCGACCCGTTGCGGGCGTTGGTCTTCGACAGCAAGTTCGACCATTACCGAGGCGTCATCACCTACATCCGCGTGAAGGAGGGGACCGTACGCAAGGGACAGAAAGTTCTGTTCATGAAGGCCGGGACGGCTCACGAAATCTTGGAAATCGGACAGTTCCGCCCGAATATGGTCCCCTGCGATGAGCTTGGCCCCGGCCAGGTCGGCTACGTCATCGGCGGCATCAAAATCCTCGGCAACGTTCACGTCGGCGACACCGTGACCGAGTTCCACAACCGCGCCCCCGTTGCGTTGCCGGGCTACGCCGTTCCGCAGCAGATGGTCTTCTGCGGCATGTACCCGCTCGACGCCACCGACTTCGAGAACCTGCGCGAAGAGCTGATGCGCATGGGCCTCAACGACGCCAGCTTCTCGTTCGCGCCGGACACCTCCGAGGCACTCGGGTTCGGTTTCCGCTGTGGCTTCCTCGGGATGCTGCACATGGAAATCATCCAGCAGCGGCTGGAGCAGGAAGCCAACGTCGATCTGATCCAGACGGCTCCGAACGTCACCTACGAGTTGCTCAAGAACACGGGTGAGATCGTGCGAATCGACAGCCCGCAGGATGTCCCCGACTCGGGCCAGATTGACGAGTTCCGCGAGCCGATTGCCAAAGTGAACTTCATCCTGCCGACCGACCGCATCGGCGCGATCATGCAATTGAGTGCCGACCGACGCGGCGTCTACAAGACGACCGATTACCTCGGCCCCAACCGCGCACAGCTCGTGTACGAACTGCCGCTCGCCGAGATCGTGTTCGACATGTACGACAAGTTGAAGAGCATCACCGCTGGTTACGGCACGATGGACTACGAAATCATCGGCTTCCGCGCGGCAGACCTCGTCAAGATGGATGTCCTCGTGAAGGGCGAGAAAGTCGATGCCCTCGCCTGCATCGTCCACCGCTCGCAAGCCGAACGCCGAGGCCGCCAGCTCTGCAAGAAGCTCAAGGAACAGATCTCCCGCCACCAGTTCGAGATCCCGATCCAGGCGGCTCTCAGCGCGAGAATCATCGCGCGCGAAACGATCTCGGCCGTGAGAAAGGACGTGACCGCCAAGTGCTACGGCGGCGACATCAGCCGTAAACGCAAGCTGTTGGAAAAGCAGAAGGAAGGCAAGAAGCGCATGAAGCAATTCGGCGCTGTCGAAATTCCGCAGAAGGCATTCCTCGCGGTCCTCGACACCGGTGGCGACGAGTAGCCCGCAGTTTCGGGACGGCTGTCCGTACCAGCTATCGCACAACAGGCGTTTCCGCAGCAATTGAAAGTGACACGATCATGACGAGAAGAACACTGGCAACGCGGATGCTTCCGGCGGTCGAAGAGAGTGGGGCGCGTAAGAATGCTCCGCCTCCGATCAGTCGGTTGAAGCGGGGGGGAAAACGAATCGCCTTCGGATGGTACGGCGGTAAATTCTCTCATTTGGACTGGCTGCTGCCGAAGTGCCACCACTACTGTGAACCCTTCGCAGGATCGGCCGCTGTGCTACTGAATCGCGAGCCATCACCGGTCGAGACGTACAACGATCTCGATGGCGAGGTCTGCAATTTCTTTCGCGTACTGCGCGAGGAAAAGGAACGTCTTACCGAAGTGATCGGCCTCACACCGTTCTCGCGAGAAGAGTTCGCCATTGCGTGTGAGCTTGATCCGAACGTGCCAGAACTCGAACGTGCCCGCCGGTTAGTTCGGCATGCCGCATGAAGCTGCTTAGAAACAACTTTCCTCAAAGACTTGCAGAACTGTTCAATTGTGCGTCGCGTGAGATTGTTGTCTCGACTCCGTATCTGAGTGATGCGGGAAGCAATTTGCTGATTGACAGCACGAAAGGCGAGTTTCACCGCAAGGGCACTTTGCACTTCGTCACGAATCTATCTCCGAAGAACATCCTGCAATCAGCGACTGACCCAGCCTCTTTGCTGAGGATCAGTTCAGAGATCTCAGATGTGCGACTCCGGCATTTGCCGCGACTTCATGCCAAGGCGTACATCGCTGATCGTCGAGTTGCGATTATCACCTCGGCTAACCTGACGGCAGGTGGACTGTATCGCAATTATGAATATGGGATCGAAATCGACGATGAAGAGACCGTTCATCGGATTCGGGACGACATTGTCGAATACAGCACGCTTGGTGCAGCGGTTGATCGAACGTGCTTGGAAGCGTACTGCAATGTCGCTCAGGAACTGCGTGAAGCTTATCGTCAGACACAATCCGATGTTGCCGCGAAGTTCGATTTGCGAATCCGTGGTGCCGAGGAAAGCCTGATTCGTTTGCGACTCGCGGGCGGCTCGATGACAGGAGTGTTTGAGAAGACCATTGTTTACCTGCTTCGATCTTATGGGCCACTCGCCACAGTGGAATTGCATCCGAAGATCGCGGAGATTCATCCCGACCTGTGCGATGACGCAGTTGATCGCGTAATCGATAGTCGCCACTACGGCAAGAAATGGAAGCATGCTGTGCGGACAGCCCAATCGCATCTCAAGGCGGCTCGAACAATCTTGTTTGATGGTCAGGTTTGGCGATTAAGTGAGCAAACTTGATGGCTTGTCCACGACAGATCCTATGCGGCGAGCCTCCCTCGCTCCTTCCAGACTGATGACATGGGTCGGCTCCTGCTGATTGATGTCAGACCAGACGATGAGCCGAAGTCCTCCTTCGTACAATTCTAGGTAAATTGGTGCTCCAAACCCGGCTTCACTGTCAAAGTCACCGTATTGCTTGGGGCGAATGTTGATTCCAGATTCACGGCAGTCAATCAGTACTTGCACTGGCTCGGATACACTTTCGGATGCGTCTTTCAACACGGCTTCCAGTCGATTTTCAAAGGGCATCATGCTGATCCTTTCTTGGTGTTGTGCTTGGCAACGCTGCTGCGTTGATCCTCGCGACTTGTAGATGGTTTTACGTTGCGTCAAGCCGTGTAGGGTCGTCCAAGAGTAGTGGTGATCTCAGCGTGCGTGGCAATCAGATTCAAGGGTGTCGTGAAAGTCATCGTTCTTGCACAGTTGGCCGCCTCGTCGATAATGACCGAACTCTCGCAACTTACGCGATGAAGTCGAAATGTGTTGTCCATGACAGAGCTTGTCGCGTCATTGAGTCGCAGTCGTGATGCACTTCCGCTGTCGTCCGAAGCCATCATGACGCTGCTCACCCAGCATCTGGCCTGCAAGCATTCGAGCCGACTGCCAGTCTTGATCGTCACGGCGGCGTATCGAGCCGCTGGTGAGAAGCTCGGTGAATTGGCGCGTCCGCTCAATGCTCACAACTCGGCAGACGAACAAACCGGCGCGCTGGGCGATGTCGAAATCTGTCTCATCAACGATGACCGAGTCCGAACAATCTATGAGATGAAGTCAAAGCGGGTGGCCCATGATGACATCGACCGCGCACTTCAGAAGCTCGTGACGCAGTCCGACCGGATCGACAACTACGTGTTCATCACGACCGACCGAATTGACGACGACATTCGTGACTACGCGTTGTCGATGTACGAACAAACCGGCGGCACGGAAATCGTCGTGTTGGATTGCCTAGGTTTTGTGCGGCACTTCCTCCATCTCTTCCACCGGTCACGAAGCGTGTTCCTCGAAGCGTATCAGCAGTTGGTACTGCTGGAACCGGACAGTGCCGTCAATCAGCCGCTCAAGGAAGCGTTCCTAACCCTCCGTCAGACAGCAGAATCGGATGAGTGAAAGCTGGTGGACCAGATTGCGAGCGAACTGAAGTAGCAAGCTGGCCCCCATTGGCATGACTCGATTCAGGAGGCCAAGTCATGACGGTCTTGGGGCATGTTCGGAACGGGGCCATTGTGCTCGATCAGCCGCTGCTGGTTCCCGAGGGGACCGTGGCGCGAGTCGAGTTGCTCACCTCGAACTAGAGTGGAGCAAGGCCGCCTCAGCCTCGGCAGGGGGGACAATGGAAGGGGCGGGTCGTCATCGCTCCCGATTTTGGTCTCCTGCCGGATGACATCCAGGAAGCGTTCGGGATGCAGGACTCATGAAGCTGTTGCTCGATACGCATGTGGTTCTGTGGTGGCTGGAAGACCCGCTGCAGTTGTCGCTCGTGGCACGCCAAGCCATCGCCGCCTCCACCAACGAGGTGTTGGTCAGCGCGGCCACCTGCTGGGAGTCGCCATCAAGCGATGGATTGGGCGTTTCCCTTGTTGGTTGTCCATCGCCAGTCTCCAGGTAATGCTTGACGTTTCCGACAGTAATTGGCGAGCCGCGTGCCGTAAGGCCGCGGGTTTCCAACGGGAATCCAAGAACCCGCGGCCTTACGGTACGCGGCTCACCTGATTCTCACTTTTGTCGGTCACGTCTACTTGGATTTGGGAAGTGGAGAAGGGCATGATCGGTTCCATTGTTCGCAGCGTGTTGGCCGTCATCGCGGGGCTTGCGGCGGCGATGTTCTTTATCGTGGGCACCGAGGCCGTGTGGGCGGTCGTCTATCCGCCTGCTCCCGGAGTCGATCTGCACGACATGGAGGCTTGCAAGGCTCACATCGCCCAACTTCCGGCGGATGCTTACGTGATCGCCGCGATCGGGTGGGGGCTGGCCGTGTTCGCGAGCTGTTGGGTGGCGACGCGTCTTGGTGCGGGGCGGCATCCCGCTCACGGCTACGTGATCGGCTCGATTCTGTCGTTCGCGGCTGTCGCGAACATGCTCATGCTGCCGTACCCGGTTTTGTTCTGGGGTCTCAACTTGGTGTCGTTTCCCGTCTGCACGTATCTGGGCACCAAGTGGGGGCGAGGCAGATCATCAGCGGGGCGGGATGACGCGGCCGAAAGTTCAGTCGAATAGCAGGCTCAACAATTCATCACGAGTGGTTCCATGATGCTCGGAAACTTCGCGAAGAATGGCATTCAGCGTGCCCACTTTCAGAGCGTCGTGGTCAGGAATCGTATCTGATGTTGGCCACCGACCTCGGTCGTCAATCGCATATGGCTGCCAGTCTGCCGTGTCACTTGATAACCCAGCTTGGCGAGAACCGCCGCCAGTTCACGTCCCGAAAGATCACGCGGTAACTTCATGAAGCGATGACCTCGTCATGCACGAAGTGCAGCCGGATCACCTTCGGGCGGTCTGCCTCGACTTCAAAATGACACTGCACGGCGTCTCTCACGTTGATACGGAGTCTCGCCAAATCATCTGCTTCCGTGATGATCGACGCGCCGAGCGCCTTCGCGGTGAAGCCACCTTCGACAGCCTCTTCAATTAGGAACACGATCTCGCTCATGTCACAATCCCTCATTGGAAATTTCTGAAGTCGTGCGTGATCGTAGCCACCGGCAGGTCGCCTCACCATCCCCGCTTTCACACCGCAGGATACCCGGACGCTGTTTGCATCCCCGTGGTTTTCAGTAGTGCAAAGACCTGATTCCACCGGGGCAAGCCCGGTGGGGTGAGTTCCAAAACAGAGGTTACTTGTTGGCTGCGGCCTTCGGTGTGAGGGCCGTCTTCACTTCTTGCACTGAGGTGTTGCGGCTGACGACGACTCCTTCGGCGTTGACGAGGAACATCGTGGGGAGCGAGATGACTCCGTAGCCCATCGCCATCGGGCTGCTGAGTCCTCCCGGTTGGTACAACTGCGGCCAAGTCATCTTGTGCTGGGTCAGGTACGGTTTGACGGCGGCCTTGTTCATGTCGAGGCAGACGCCGACGATCTCGAACCCCTTGGGTTTGTGGGCCTGATAGAGCGCCCGCAGATCGGGCAGGTCGTCTTCGCAGACCTTGTATTCGCTGGACCAGAAGACGACGAGGACGTTCTTGCCGCGCAGGCTGCGCATGTCGATCGTGCCGCCATCTAAGCCCGGCCCTGTCAGAACCAGCGGCTTGCCGTTGAGGTCGAGGCGGCGCAAAGCTCCCAGCGCGCGTTGGCCCGCTTCGGTCTTGGGCTTCTCTTTCACGAGGCGTTGATACCACTCGGTCGCTTCCTTGCTACGGGCACTCAATTCTTCGTGATGCGCCAGCAAGAGCATTGCATCGGATGAGTCTTCGGAGTCACTGAACTCGGCGATGAATTCTTCCAAGCCCTTGATCCATTCCTTCTGAACTTCCGCCGGCTTGTCCTTCTCTTTGTCCTGTTCTGACTCCTGCAAGCCGACGTAGTACTGAGCTTGAATCCGGCGATAGACGACGTAAGGAACCAGCGGCGACTTGGGCGACTTGCGACGCCAGTCTTGTTCCATCGCTTTCAAGTCGGCGGCTCCTTCTGGGTACGTGCCGACTTGTGCGGCGAGGGCGAAGCCGTCCACGAGTTGCTTCGTGAGAAGCAGTCGTTCGTCGTCAGTCTCGGCCAATTTGATCGCTTGATTGAGCAGATCGCCGCGCCGTGCCATCAAGGCTTTCACGGCCGCACGATCGGCGTTGGGTTGCGTCAGCCCTTGCTCGATCTTGACCAGCTCACCCAGCAGCTTTTCGACCTCGGGGGAAGCTCCGGGACCGGCCGCTCCGCCCGCCGCGTTGTTGGCCGACATCAGCGGCTGCATCAGGATGCCGCCCGCAGTGACGATTGACCCGTTCTCGCCTTCGATCGGTTGCGGAACCTGCGTCAGTTTCCAGACCTCGCCAATGCGAATCATCTCGCCGACTTGGACTGCGGCGTACTTGCCCTGAGTCTCCACGATAGCGACCGCGTTTTCGTAAACGAGCAAATCGGCAGTCGCCTTTTCATCGTCAGTGGGAATGAGACTCGGCATCGACGCATCGAACCGCGACCACTTCGTTTGACCGGTGAGAGACTTGCTCTTGGCGAGGATCGCGCGCGACTTCTTGCCCGCGTCGGCCGACGACTCCAGCAGCTTCGTGGCCATCGCCTGATTGAGTCCCAATGCCTTGAGGTCTTCGGCCGTAACCATCACCGATTGCAGAGCCGCGTCGTCACCGGAGACCATCGCGCGGACGGCTTCCTTCGACGCTTCGGCTGCCGACAGGATGCGCCACATGTCGATGCGGCCATCTTCGTTCTGGTCGATCCCCCAGCGCGAGCCACCGAGATTCAGCCATCGCGCCTGATCGACCTTCTCGTTGTCATTGGTGTCGATGTCGCGATAGACCTCGATCCCGTGATTGAAGTACCGCCACTGATCGAGCTTTCCATCACCGTCCGTGTCGAGGAACTTCCGCAGGATCTGGCCGTTCACACCGAGGACGACCCAGCCGGAAATCTTTCCTTTGCGATCGAGTTCCACTTTGCATTTGGCGTACTCCTCAGGCTTGGGAGTCTCAAACTCGACATCCCTCTGCTTGGGAGCGAAGGCCATCGTCTCCTTCACGCTGGGAGGCGGTGCGGCCGAGGCCGTGTTCGCCACGCAGGTCGCTCCCAAGACAACGATCCACAGCCAAGTCCGTTGTGTTTGCACGTTCATTTCGTCGCTCCGTTCGACCTTCATCGTCGCGTCCCTCGTTGTCTGCCTGCTCCGTAAAACGATGCCTCGCGCCGGGCAGTGATGGCCTCAAACAAGCGAGGATCGGCAGTTCGTGCCGGATTCTAGGTGAGGACGGAAATCGCGTCACGACCAGTTTGAACGCGGTTTTCAGCGGGAGTTGAAGTCGTAGTCCGGACCCCTTGGTCGGGACTACAGCCTCTGTTCGTCGGATTTCGACTCCCGCCAGAAACGTCTTCATTGCGATTGGTTGTCCGCGCTTGCAGTCGGTGGCTAGACTCTCGCCCCCGCTGGCCGCTGGGCCGGACTGGCTTCACGATTTTGGAAGGACCGCGTTTGATGAACGACTCGCTCTGCGTTGAGAATGGCACGACCAATTGGCACGAACTGGCAGACCGAGTTCTCGAAGGTCACGAACTGACGGCGGACGAAGGGCTGTCGATCCTTCAGTCGAACGACGACGAGTTGCTGGAGTTGCTCGCCGCGACGTACCGCATCCGGCGCAGGCATTTCGGTAAGAAGGTCCATCTCTACTTCCTCAAGAACGCCAAGAGTGGTCTCTGTCCGGAAGATTGCGGCTACTGCTCGCAGTCGATCATTTCGGAAGCCGAGATTCCGCGTTATGCGCTGCTCAACGAAGCCAAGCTGATGGAAGGTGCCGAGCGAGCCGTGGCGTCTCAAGCGCGGACGTATTGCATCGTGGCCTCGGGTCGCGGGCCAAGTAACCGCGAAGTCGATCACATCGCCAGCACGGTCACGAAGATCAAGGACAAGTTCGGCTTGCACATTTGCTGCTGCCTCGGGCTGCTGAATGAAGAGCAAGCCGGGAAGCTGAAGGCGGCAGGTGTCGATCGCATCAACCACAATCTCAATACGAGCCGCGCGTTCCACGACACCATTTGCACGACGCACACCTACGAAGACCGCTTGAAAACGTTGCAGAACGTTCGGAACGCCGGGATGGAATTGTGCAGCGGCTTGATCGTCGGGTTGGGCGAGTCCGAGCGCGATCTGATCGACGTGGCGTTTGAACTGCGTGGCTTGGGCGTTCATTCGACGCCCGTGAACTTCCTG
>JAYTQJ010000427.1:0-21431 GCA_043746775.1 Schlesneria sp. | reverse complement strand
TCGCATCGTTCATCAATCCCTTCGCCCTACCGAGAGTTTCATCCCATGAATCGACGCCGCGTCTGTTTGGCTTCGCTCGCGATGAGCGTTACCGCTGTGAGTTTCTCATTGATGTCGGTTGGCTGCGATCTGCTGAAACCCGTGAAGCCACCCGTCCCCGTGAAGCCAACTGATCCCGCGAAGCCGCCCGAAGTCGTGAGCAAAGTGCCCGTCGATCCCCGCATCGAGGGGCTCGCGCCTGGCGAGGATCGCCTTGGCTTGATAACCGCCGCGTATTTTCAATACGTGAGCTTCCCTGCGACCCCGAACCAGCGCGGAGTCATCGACCCGAACGGCACCTTAGGAAACGGTCCCGCCGTGTGGGAGACGATGAAAAACTCGACCGAGATTTATCGTCCTCTCGGAGCAACCCCTTGTTCGTGGGAGACCGTGTGCGAACTGCCCGATGGCGTGACGCCTCCCACCACGCAGCAACTGCAAGAACAGTTCGGCCCGACGAACTCGACGTGGCTCCATTTTCTGTTAAGCGACAGCATGATTGACGGCCAGAAGATTACGGACGCCCATTCGCAGTTCATTCGGTTTAATGTTCGGTGCAATCAGGATTACTTCAATTACGTTACAGCCGACGCGGGCTATCCGCTTTACAACACGGAAGGGCAGGAGGCCGCGCGAACCGATCCCAACTTCAATTTCGATTTTCCGGTCAACACCTACGAAGTGAAAGCGGCTTGGCGAATCCTCGGCAAGGACGACGAGGACTCACGCTACTGGACGGCCTACGGCGCGTATTACGACGAGGCGCAAGTCCTTCAATTCGCGAAGATCGGGCTGACCGCCCTCCACGTCATCAGTCATGTCACACCGAACTGGTTCTGGATGACCTTCGAGCAGGTCGATAATCCGACCGCGACATACACGTATTTCTTGGGCGAGAAGTCAGAGCGAAACCCGATTGGCACGAACACCACGACCAATAGCGCGGCCGGTCCAGCCAACGAACGGTTGCAGGAAATTACGAAGGGAACGAAGTGGCAGTACTACCAAATCATCGGCTGGCAGGTGGACGAGCACGATTCCAAAGGTGAGCCAGTGGTTCTCGCTAATACCAATATCGAGACCTATTTCCCGCAGACATCGTCGTGCATGAGCTGTCATGCGATGGCCAATATCGGTCCGCCCGACAACCGTCGCCTCAATATGTGGCAGACGGATAACAACGGTATTCAGGGCCGCGTGGGCGATATCGACTTCCAGGCGATCGCCGGGAAGCTCGCGCCGGGGCAGAATGTCAAACAAATGAACTACGTGTGGTCACTCCGTGAAGCACAGTCCACTCAGGTCGTGGTCAAAAAGGCCAAGTAGGATGCACCCGCTAAAAGTAGCCTTCCTCGCTCCGCGTGAAGAGAGCCGAACGCGGGATGACGCTGTTTCCCGGGTCTCCGGGTCGCTGGTGACTCGGCTGACTTCACGCGGAGCGAGGAAGGCTACTTTTGGCGGTCACGTCAAGTAGGGCGTTTTCGACGGAAGTTGGCGAGCCGCGTGCTGTAAGGCCGCGGGTTCTTGATTCCAATTGACCCCAAGCGTGTCACTTTCAAGTTGCTGCTCGCCCAATTTGTCTCTCATATAAAATCTCGATCCCTCTCTCATTGGAACGGCAACATGAGTTATCTCTCCCCTCCGCGACTGAGCTTTCTGGGAGGCTGTTATGCCAACGCGGCCACGGCCACCAACAACGACATCGCGTCGGTTTTCGATGTCGATCTACTGAAGCTGAACAACCAGATGGATTTGTTATCGGGAGGCAAAGCGATTCCGCCGCTGCCCGACACTTTCAATTGGCAGAACGCGACCAGCAGTAATCCGACGCTGCGGACTTGGCTGATGGGATTGATGCAGGGGCCGACGGACGAATTTAATGAGGACGGATTCAAGGACAAAGACGGCAACGTCGTCAGTCACGCTCAGATGGCCCATTGGAATTACTACGGCGATCACAACACCGAGTTCCAACAGGCGAAGGTCAACGGTGCGACATTGGCTTCGGGACTTCCCGCTCCGGCCAACGACGCTGTTTTCCAGTTGGAGGCCGAGCTGCTGGGAGACATCTTCTACGGGCGACGGCGCGGGGCGGTGCTGGTTGATGTCGATCCGTATGCACTCGTCACCAGTCAGATCTTCGCCGGTCAGTTCCGTCTCAGTTACAAGCAGACTCCGATCCTGCAGGCCGATCACCCGACGCCCGCCTATGCGTACTTCATCAATCCCTACAAGAATTTGAACCCCAGTTGCGAGGGCTTTGAACGCGTGTCGGCCGTGTTTCAGTTTGGTCTCGACAAAGACAACATCGCGTTCGTCGATGATCCGGCATTCAACTCGCCGGCACTGAATGACCTCAAAGCGAAGGCAATGGCGGGGCGAGGGCTGATGGTGCGCTACTGCTTCTACGACGCGCTCTTCAAGATTCAGGCCAAGGAATTGAGTGACAGCTTTGCGGCCGGGAAGTACATCTTCAACCCGTATCTCGGCACGGTGCTGGGCACCGTCGGCGTGTGGAACGAAGGAGAATTGGCGAGCGCTCCTGTTGGCCGCAAGCTGCGAGTTCAGAGCCAGTACACCTGCCCGGCCCCTCTAAATCCGCTCACGCCCGAACAGCATGTAGCGAAGCGAGCGGCCATGACTTCGATTGCTCGCTACCGGCCGAGACCGCTCCCCGCTGCGACCGATCCCAAACAGCCGCCGATGGTCAAAGGATATCTGGGAGCAACGCTGGCTCAGGTGGACACGGTGAACAGTGTGGTCTCGCTCGACTGCATCAGCACGTTCCCCGAAGCGACGATTGGGACTCGGGGCAAGTACGACTTTGGACCGATCAGCCTCGTACTGCTCTACGGAGACAACCTCGCTGAGTCGGTCACCGTCGGTGCTGTTCCCAACCACAAAGCGACTTACGAATCGGGCGGTGGCGTCGTCGATGTTTCGTATGCGGCCAGTGCAGACAAGGCGACGATCGACGCCAATATCGGTACGGGGCAACTCGCGCTGTACGGCCCGAATTTCCAGCTTGTATCACCGACTGCGAAGTATCCGTTGGTGGAGCCGACCAACTTCGACACGCAGACCGACGATCGCGCGGTCTACTTCGACGCCAAGGTTCTCGCGGCGGGAAATGCTCCGGTGGCTGGGACATCCACGATCACGATTCAAATCATGAACAAGGGTGTCGCTCCCACGACGCCGACGAAGTTGAATCTCGAATACTGGATGTGCCAAAAGGACTATGTGAACCCCGATAAGCCGCAGGTGCCGGTCCCCGCCGACAACCCGTATTTCTCCGTGACGTATGATGGGGGAGTCACTCCCCTACCGCCCACGCAGTACACGCTTGGCTATCTCATCCCCGGTCCCGGTTATCCCTGCAACGACTATCCCGGCGGCGTCGTCAACGTGAAGACCGACCAAGTCATCGTCCCCGTGGGGGGCAAATTAACTCTGACACTGACCGCCCAGCGGCCGGGTGTCAGCATCGTCCGGTTCGTTGAATCGTTCACCGATCCGGCGAACAACGTCGCGCCCAACTTCGGCTGGGACAATGTCGATTATTCAACCGTGCGAATCCTGCCGTTCGATGACTACAGCCAGTTCACCGACGAGCAGATCAACAACTGGGAGTTCATGTACAACGAAGTGTTCGGCCTGTATTCGGTGATGTATCCGATCATGTCGAAGATCATCCCGTGGGGACCGAGCGGCGCACCGAACAACCCCACGGCCGTGAAACTGTTCGCCTCTCAACTGCTCGCCTTCACCGACATCAGCATGTGGCAATCGACAATCTACATGCCCATCTCCCGCGACATGTCCGGCGGCAAACGCGAACTCCTCCGCCGCTGGTGCAACCTCCAGCAGTAGCGGGCGAGGGCCGTCGCCCTTTTTCAGAGTAGGGAGGGACCAGCTCGCTTCGAGCGCCGGCCCACCATCGGGAAACGTCGAGAACACATGGTGGGCCGGCGCGGCGAAGCGCCGCTGGTCCCACCCTACAGATTGGGCAGACCAAACAAGGCGACGACCCTAGTCGCGGGGGACTTGTTTGAAACCTGACAACTTTGCTTGGTTGAGTTGGGTTCAGCGTGGCGTGGCGGTCGTCGGTGAAGACTTCCAATAGTCCGGCAGACCAGGCTTCGTGGCGGTGAGTATCTCGCGGATTGCCGTTCGGTCGGTGGCGGAGAGATGAGCAAAGTCTTTGGTTTGATCGGCTCCGCTCAGTACTTCCCAGAGACGACGATAGACGAAGTCCTTTGACTCGCGAGGCAATGCGTCGAAAGAACGGGAATAGATCAGGTAGCTGCACGGATACTTGAACAGTCGCCGCTCAAGGTCAAAGTCGCGCAGCGACCGCTGCTGCTGATCGCGCGGACCGCGTGCGGTGAACTCGTCGGCAAAAGAGGATGTTCCGTGCAGCTTCGCTGTGACCGGAGCTTCTCCGCTGAACAACAGGAACTTCACCAGTTCATTACCGGCACTCTGAATGCGAGTGGTCGTGCTTTGCCAGCGATGGCCAGCGGGTTCGTTCAGGTCTTGATTCAGCCGCGACTCGGCATGGAGGGCCTCGCGGGTCGTGAAGTTCGCGCGCGTGATCAGGTTGTGGGTCTCCGCCTGATGTTCGAGGACCATCAGCGCCACGAGATCGCTGTGCGGCGTGAGATAGGCCGATGTTTGTAGCCGCGAATGCAAATCGGTCACATTGTGGCCGGACGTGTTATCGACCGGTTCGCGGACTTGTTTGTCTGACACGATCAGATTGCCGAGATGCGCCTGCTCACCGTGCGTGCCGGTGACGTACCAACCGCCCCAGCGTTTGGCGAGGGGACTGGTGTGATCGATGCGGTGAGTTCCCATGGCGAAGACTGGGAAGCCAGCCTGATCGACGTAGACCGACCTCACCAAATGCCCCGGTACGCTGCGCGTTTGTGTCGAGGCGTGACAGAGCAGGCAGTTGTCGTTTTGCCGTGTGAATCGGGGCTTGTCAGTCTGTTCCTGATCCAGCGTGTAGAAGACGGTGCCGAGTTGCGGGTCGACCGCCGAAAACTCGGCCACGTCACCGTGTTGGCAGAAGCCAACGTACACGTCGTCGTTGAAGTAGATCGCGCGGGGAGTATTCGGTGCGATGCGATGCCGCTGGAGACTGGTTTTCGAGAACACCAACATCTGTGAGGATTCAGAAACATCCAACTCGTGCAGTACCGCTTTCAGATAGCCCACGCGGTCATCAAACGTGAGCTTCGTCTCGCCACTGTCGAGCCGAGCCTGCAATTGCGAGACGGGATTATCCGCGAGAGCCGTCGCGTAGTTGATCGGCTCACGCTCAAAATCTTGCCCGCTGGCCCAGCCGCAGACCAAGCTCAAGACGAGTACCGCGAGCAATCGTTTCCATTGAGAACTAAGGCGAGCGGCAGAAGAGACCTTACCCGAAGTGCCCCGGACGCTCCGAAGCGTCCGGGGCACTGGGCGCGTTGCGGTGGGTAAGTTGTTTCTTGCCGCTCGCCTTAAAGTTCCGAGCATCATTCTCTCCCGCTGGGGCGTCCTGTTAGCCAAGTCTGTGAACTCAATGAGGTCTGTCAAACGATGATTCAAGTTTCGTTTCAAGCGAGGTTCACCAGCGTGTCTCAGTAAGAAGTTTCACAAGACGGGAATTGGCGACAAGCCAACCGCAACTGAAACAGGATTGATCTGTCCATAATGGTTGGATTGTATCGTCGGCAATACAGGACACAACGATCCACTTTAAGGGGCTGGACTCAATCCCTGCCTTCTCAGGTCGTGGAATTCGCTCTGTCAAACAGGAGGACAGTTCAATGCCTCGCGGCAAGCCTGCGCTTCGTGTCCGTTTTGGATTGGGTGATTCGGCTTCAGAAGAAGCCGCCTCCCAGCATTGGTCGAACGAAAGTCTTGAACTCATTGGGCGGCAGTGGATCGGCGTGGTTGAATCCTCGCGTGGCGTCCCAGAAGTAAATCTGGCCGAAGAGTTGCCGTCCCGAGTCACTCCAGCGAAGTTGCGTTCCTGAGCCAGGCTCCATCGTGATCAGCTCCAGTCCCGACTCGATGTGCCAGAGTTTTGTCTCCCGGAAGTTTCCCGAGGCCAGTCGAGTCCCCTTCCGGTTCCACTGCAAACTGTTGATCGGATGCTCGTGGCCATGGAACTCGGTGATGATCTGGCGCGTTTCCAAATCCCAGACGAAGATGCGTCCCTGCTTCTTGTCGGAATCGAAGACGCCCCAGGCCAGCTTCTGACCATCGTGTGAGAACGCGGCGGGTCCGCGAGTTCCATCACAACCATCGGGGATGTTAAAGCGAGCCTGCACGACTCCATTGGTGCCGCGAACTTCCAGCTTGGAAATCGCGGGGCCTCCCTCGGGATCAGGAACGGAGAGGACACAGGCCCACTGCTTTCCGGTCGGAGACCACGCGAGGTGCAATACTCGTCCTTCCATCGTCCATTGCGCTTGAACGGCTCGGTCATCGACCGAGACCAACTGCACTTTGGTCGCATCAGACAGACGACGGAGCCAAAGGAGTTGTTTGTCGTCGGGCGACCAGTCAACAAGGCTCACGCCGCTGTCTTCGATGTTCCACAGCACACGCGCGTGGCTGGCATCCCACGCCGTCACTGTGGCGGGTGTTCGTTCGGTTCCTCGAATCGTGCCCGGCGTGTCCAGCAGGACACTCTCTCCCGATGCGCTCCATTGGATCTTGGGATTCGTTCCCAAATCCATCGCGAGGAGGACTGCGCCCGATGTCTTGTCGATCAACTCGGTTCTGTATCGGAAGATTTTGGGGTCGAAGCGATACCCGACGTGATACCGCTCATTGTTGCTCGTGGAGCCGGAAGCTGAACCCTGCGGCAGTTGTTGCGGTCCAGTGATCGCTCCCTGCCAGCGGCGCAGCGTCGTGTCACCACTGGCCGACACGAGTGTTGTGTCGTTGGGATTCCACTGCACCGCATAGACCTGTCCCAGATGACCGCGCAGAGTTCGGGATTTGTTCAGCGGCTTGACGTAGGTGACGTAGGTGCAGACACCGTTTCGCTCCGCGACCGCCAGCAGTGGTTGCTGGGCATGCCAACTGGCATCCATCCCGTCCACCGCGAGCAACGTTTCCGGCTGACCGAGGCCGAAGACATTGACCTTGGCGTGGACGGTCGATGAAGGGCAGAGGGCGATTCGCGTGCTGTCCGGACTCCATTTCAATCCTGCGGCGGTCACGGGCGTCTTCCATGTCGAGACGACCTCCCTAGAAGAGAGCTTCCAAGCAACGACGGTCTCGGGAGGGATCGTGGGAATCGAAGGTTGATGGAGTCCCACGAATCGAGTCGCACCGGCAAGATGCTCGCCATTGGAACTGATCGACACGCAACCCAGTTCGCCCTCAAAGCCGTTGAGCGTTGCGACTGTTTCGCCCGTATCGCTGCGCACAATCAACACCTTGTCGGTTGAGGCGAGGGCCAGTTGCTCGCCATCCGGAAGCCACGCCAAAGCCGTCACCGTTTGGGAAACTTGTTCGACGCGAGTCACCTCGGGATCACCGGCCTTCCAAGTCCAAACGCCGCTCGTGGAATGAGCTCCCGCCAACGTGGGGTTCTTTCCGTTCCATGCGACATCGCACGCGGGATGAGTCAGCACGGCCGCACCCGTCTCGACATCCCAGACGAAACACTTTCGGTCTTCCGGTTTGACCTGCCTGTTGGGAATGACGACCGGTGAGGCGACCAGCCATTGTCCCGTGGAGTCCCAGCTCAGGCGAAACGGCTGCGGTTGATCGAGTTGCCAGTCGCGCAGCGGCTCGTTGCCGTTGACCGCCCACACCGTGATTCGCCCCGCCGAGTCCGACGCGGCGAATCGATCACCCGCCGGATTCCATGTGACCACCTCGACGGATCGGTCGTGAGCGCGATAGGTCGCGTCGTGTTCAAAGCAGTTCGCTCGCAGGTAGTACCATTCCCATTCTCGCAGGTCAGTCTCATCCGCTGCCGGTTGATGGTTCTCCAGATGACGTAGAGTCACTGCAACATCGCCTTTGGCCAGGGCCACTCCCGCCAATTGCATGTCGGCCGCGTACAGCCGTTGTCGCGCTTTAGCCAGTTCCTGCCGAGCCTCATCCCGCGCGACTTGAGTCACCGTCAATGTGTCCTTTGTGACCTTCTCGGCTGCGATGGCTTTTTGCTTCTGCTGTTCTGCATCGCGTTCATTCTTCTTCGCGAGGCTCTCCTGAACCTTGGCGTCGTTGGCCGAGTTGTTGGCTTGAATCGCGAAGATCGAGCTGGCCGTGATGCCCGAGATGAGCGAGACGGAGATGCCAAACACCAGCGCGGCGACCGTCGGATTCCTCCGACACCAGCGCCGCACACGTTCAAAGCGCGAGACCGGTCGCGCGAGGATCGGGTGGCCATCGAGATAGCGTTGCAGTTCGTCAGCCATCTCCTTCGCGGTCGCGTAGCGGCGCGGGATCGACTTCTCCAGACACTTGAGGCTGATCGTTTCGAGGTCCTGCGGGATCGCGATGTTGAGGTCTCGCAACGACACTGGATCGCGTTCCAGCACCTGCCGCACCGTGTCGAGGGCACTCGCCGATTGAAACGGTGGCCGGCCGGTGAGGCAGGCGTAGAGCACGGCTCCCAACGAATAAATGTCTGCGGCGGGGCCGACTTCGTGAATCAGTCCGGCGGCTTGTTCGGGCGGCATGTAACTCGGCGTGCCGAGAATCTGACCAGTCTCGGTCAGGCTGTGGTCGGCGTTTGAAAACTTGGCGAGACCGAAGTCGGTCACGCGCGGAGTGAATTGCGATATCGAGTCCCCTGTCGGGCGGGCACTCTTGCCCGTCGAGATGTCCAGCGATGAACTCGTCGCGGAGTTGAACGACGTGACGCGCGTGGAGGAAGTACGCAGGGCCGAGGCGGATGGAAGTTCCCGCTCTTCGGAGTTTCGCGGCCGGTCCGTGCGTGGTGCCAGCAGGATGTTCGACGGTTTGAGATCGCGATGTACGACGCCGCGTTCGTGGGCGTACTGCACGGCGAGCGCGACATCGCGCACCAGCGCGGCGGCCTCACGTGGTTCGAGCGGCTGGGCGAGCAGCCGCGCCGAGAGACTCGGTCCCGACACGTAGGCCATCGCAAAGTAATGCTGGTCGCCGTCGGTCCCGATCTCAAAAATCGGCACGATGCCCGGATGATCGAGCTGCGCGGCGGCCTCGGCCTCGCGACGAAACCGCGTCACCTGCTCGGCACTGGCGAGCTGACCCGACAGGATCATCTTGAGCGCGACGGGACGATTGAGACTCCGCTGTCGAGCCTCGTACACGACCCCCATCCCGCCGCGAGCGATCTCACGCAGCAACTCGTAGTCGCCGAAGTAACGCACCCGCTTGAGCGCGTCTGCGGCGGGATCGCCCGCGTTTCCACCAGCGTTGTTGGGACCAAGCAGGGTCGGTTGTTGCGAGGCGGATTCCTCCGGCGACTTCTCATCGGGGTTCTGTGGCGAGGCGGCCCTCGGACCAATGCGAGGTGACTCGAAGATCGCCACGATCTTTTCGGCGGGAAGTTCGGGGAACCGCATCGCGTAGTCAGCGGCCTCCGGTCGCTCGCCGTGTGCGACGCGGAAGTCGATCTCCAAACCAAGCAATTCAACCAAAAGTGTCGGGCGGTTTTCAGGCGGCAACCCGGTCAGGAATGATTCGATGGTCGGCGACTGTCCGGCGGCAAGAGCCGACTCGAACTCGTCGCATCGAGCGTCGATCAGTCTCGCGACCGCCAGCGATGCCGAGGCGTCATGACTCATCCGAAACTCTTTCATTTTGCAGAAACCGCAACGCCCCCGACTCATACCGGGGGCAGGCACTCCAAACTTCAAACGGCAGCGGAATCATGCGTGAACTGCCAACAGAAGTTCCTGCCGCTGCCGTTTGAAGTTTGGAGTGCCTGACTTCTGACGGGAGACCTTCCTTGTGAATGCCCATAAAGACTCGCATCCCGACATCACGTTTGTCCGTTTTCCCAAATCGAACCAATTGCAACGGTCGCAACTCCACCGGGCGGACAACATACTCGATCCGTTCGGTTTCGGATCGTGATCGTGCAGGGGTACGCAGAATGGACGCGGGGGAACCGGACATCACGGCATGGCTGAGAAATCTGGAGGCGGGTCACGACGCGGCGGCTCAGCGGTTGTGGGAAGTCTTTTTTGAACGTCTTGTCCGGCTGGCCGAGGGACGGATGCGAGCGGCCGACCGCCGCGTGACCGATGCCGAAGACATCGCCCTCAGCGCTTTTGCCAGCTTCTGCCGCGGGGCCGAGAACCAACGCTTCACGCAGTTGTTCGACCGTCACGGACTGTGGCGATTGCTGGTCAGTATCACCATTCACAAGCTGTCGCATGCGCGACGCGACCAGAACCGGCTGAAGCGCGGCGGGAATTTCCGGCAGTTCGAAGCGACGGACGATTCCGCCGACAGCCGCTCCGTCGTGGACCAGATCATCAGCCGCGAGCCGACTCCCGAATTCGCCGCAGAGGTCACCGAAGAGTACTCTCGATGGATGCAAGCGTTGGGCAGCGAGGAACTCGTCCAACTGGCCGAATGGAAACTCGAAGGCTTCACCAACGACGAGATCGCCGCCAAATGGGACCGCACGACGCGCACGGTCGAACGCAAGCTAAACCTCATCCGCAGAATCCTGATCCACGAAACGGAGAAGTAGCGGCGGGTAAGCAGGCTGCAAACGATCGTAGCTTGGACGCCCTCGTCCGAGCGTTTTCAAGCCGGAAGCGGACGGACGAGGGCGTCCATCCTACGTAGGCTTCAACGAGTTGTTCGCCTTGTCCGGCTGGACCGGCCGTAATTTCGTGTCGGGCTTGAGACCCGAACGGGCATCTTCACCACACGGGTTGTTCGGTCAGGGCCGGGGCGACGACTCACACGGTATTCGCCAGCCCGCGAAAGGAAGTCGGATGCCAAGACTTTTCAGGCTCGTCGCGCTCGGTCTCATCGTCGGAGCTGCGGTCATTTCGTTTCCAGAGTCGGTTGTTCTGGGGCAACAACCCGCGGGCCAACTCAAACAGCCGGGTGAGCCGATTGAGTATCAGCCGTTCTTTCCGGACCGATGGAAGGCGAAGAACCAGTCGATGAAGTTGTTCCCTTGGGAGGGCGAGCAGGTCGTGTTGCTGACGACGACGGCGGACTTCGATCCGAAAACGATGGCCACGTTTCTGAAGCGGCTGGATGTTGGCTGGAAGCTCTACGCCGATCTGGTTGGTCAGTCGCCTCGTCCGTTCAAACAGCACAACGGCAAGGTCACGTTCGCGTGCGTGCCCGATGCCAGTTTCACCTGTGGAGCGGGTTGCGGTTACATGGGGATGACCGGGATTGAGATTGCCGGGTTCTATCGCGGCTTCAACGGTGCTCCCGGCGACTACGACACCGTCCACAAGGATCGTGAGCTGTTCTTCGACTACTACTTCTACGAGATGGGTCGGAATTACTATCTGTTCGGGGATCGGATCAGCCTGTTCTCAACCGGCTTCCCCGTCGCGATGCGGCATGTCTGCATGGAGGACGTGAAGAAGTGGAAGGACCAGGACACCTCAACGCGCGGTTGGATTGATCGGTTTGAAGAGGCGTTCTCGAAGTCGAACGTTTCGTTCGAGCAGGCCTTCGCTCCGTTCGGAGCGAAGGCTCCGTTCAAGTTGAACGACATCAACGGGAAGCCGTTCGAGTTCGCGGACCTCACGATTTTGTATGCGTCTGGTTTCCTGAAGCTCCGGAAGGACAACGGTGGCAACGAGTGGGTCAAGCAGTTCCACAAGCACCTGTTCGATTGCCCGCCGTCCTCGCCGAGCGACATCTCGGGAGCCAAAGGGCAACTGCTGAACTGGGTCGTCGCCGCGTCGCTGGCTGCCGGGAAAGATTTGACTCCGGTGTTTCGAGACCGCTGGCGATTCCCGCTCGCGCCGGAAATGTGGGTGTCCCTGGCAAAAGTCGATTGGAAGAAGCCGGGACTGACCGCCGACAACGTCTTCGATGCGCTCCCCATCGATCAACTGCCGCTCGCCGTGGCGATGAGTCGTCCGACGTTTGTCACACCGGAGCGACGCAAACAGAACCTGATTGTCGGCGGGACATTCGAGGATGGCAGCGGCGGGACATGGAAGGTCAATACCTGGCGGCAGAACAAAGCCGCTGCCACCGTTGTCAGCAGTGAGGCCAAGGAGGGACGCAAGTCGGTGGCGGTTCGCTCGCCGCTCCTCGCTGACGATGCCATGTACGAGCAGACGGTCGGTGTCAAACCGAACACGCGGTATCTCGTGAGTGGATGGATCAAGACCAAGGACGTCGTCGTTGTCGAACCGGGTGGTCAGCGAGGCGCGAATCTCTCGATTGAAGGATTGAACGGCGAAGTGAGTCGTTCGCTCCAGGGAACGAACGACTGGAGCTACGTCACATTGGTCGTCGATTCCGGCCAACGGACCGAAGTGACCGTGCGTGCCCGACTTGGATTTCACTTCAGCACGGCAAAGGGCGAGGCTTGGTTTGATGATCTGTGTCTGATTGCGATTGGCGAGACACCCACGGCCTTGGCACCCCAATCCAGTGTTGCCAGCAAAGCGGTCGTTCCGCGTGATCCGGTTTCTCGCATCGTTCCTCCAGCGGAAGCGGTGATCGCGGCGGAAGCGACCAAGGCGTCCAGGCCGCTGACAAACGGAGACTTCGCCGCAGGCTTGAATGGATGGCAGGTCGAAGGGGGCGCCAAAGGGTTCAAGACATTCACCCTTGGATCGGAGAAGGCCCTCACGACGTTTGGCTCGAAGAAAGAAGCCGATACGGGCCGACTTTATCAGTGCTTCCAAGTCCCCGATGACGCCAACGAGCTTCGGTTCTCGTTGCATGGCGGGATGAACATGCAGACGACGTTTGTGGCCCTTTGGAACGGGACACAACTTCATCAACGAATCGCCGCCAAGAACGACAACACTCCGTTCCAAGTTGTCTGGAACGTGGTGCCGCTGCGAGGCAAAGTCGTCACGTTGGAAGTCGTGGACAACAGCTCGACCGCGTGGGGGTTCATCGGCGCGCACGGTTTCAAGTTGGTCACTCAGCAATTGGCCGCTGCGACAACTGGCAAGAGGCCGGTCAAAGTCACTCAATCCACACAGGACGACCCGCTGACTGTCAGCTTGCGAGGGCATGACCACGCGGTGTTGAGTCTCGCAGTCAGTCCGGATGGCAAGTCTCTGGCTTCGGGTGATTTGTACGGCTCGACGCTGGTCTGGAACGTTGCCGATCGCAAACTGAAGTTTGAACTCCCCGGAACGGCGGGTGCGAACATCGTGGGGTTGGCCTTCAGTCCCGATGGCAAATTGATCGCAACGGGAAACGGCAAGTCCGTGAAGCTCTGGGATGCCACCAATGGTCAGGAATTGAAGACGCTCAGCGGTCACACGGACTTGATTTGGAGTGTGGCCTTCAGCCCGGACAGCAAACAGTTGGCATCGGGGAGTCACGACAAGTCGGTGAAGGTCTGGGACATCGCCAAAGGCGACGAGATCAAAACGCTCACTGGCAAGGACGGTGCATTCCTGTCGGTGGCTTTCAGCCCCGACGGCAAATGGCTGGCGGGGGCAACGTCCTACGGCGAATCCTATGTGATGCTCTGGGAGACGCGCAATTGGAAAGAGTCTCAACGACTGTCTCCGATCCACGGTCAAGTCTGGAGCATCGCTTTCAGCCCGGACAGCCAGCGTCTGGTGACAGCCAGTGATTCCGGACGCGCGGCGATCTGGGACGTGCCGTCCGGTGATGAGTTGTTGTCCCTCCAAGATCGGCAGGGGCAACACGGTCAGGACCACATGCAGAGCCACCGCGACAAACAAATGAAAAGTGTGGCGTTCAACCACGATGGCTCGCGCATCGTGACGGCGGCAGACAGTGGATCGATCAAGATCTGGGACGCGAAGACGGAGCAGAAGCTGCACGAACTCAGCGGCCACGCGAAGGACGCGCGCGACGCGGCTTTCAGCCCTGATGGCAAGTGGGTGGCGTCGGGCGGCGGCGACTCTTTGGTCAAGGTTTGGACGTTGGCGGGACGTCCGAAAGCGGCCAGCGACGGCACCATCGTCAAAGCCCTCGTCGATCCTCAAAAAGCCCGGGCCGAGTTGCAATCGCTGCAAGGGACATGGCGGCTAACCAACGGAGCCGACTTTGCAAATCAACTCCCTCCCGCACTGGCCATCAAGGATGCGCATCTCGTCATCAAGGGTGAAACGGCGACGTTGCTCGTGAAGAGCTTGGTGCTGGGCTATCTCCTGACCATCGACCCGACGCAGTCTCCGAAAGCGTTCGACATGCTCGGCGCGGAGGACATCTGGCGCGAAGCGTTGTCGATGGGAATCTACTCGCTCGATCGCGACACCTTGCAGATCGTCTGGCAGCCTCATGCGAATGAGCGTCCAAAGGAATTCAAACCCGCATCACCTCCCACGAAGGAATCACCGAATCAGCCGCAGGGCGGAGGTAACGTTCCAATTTTGAAGTTCGAGCGAATGCAGGAGCCGCTCCCTCGCATGGACTCGGTTTTTGATCTGGCAAGCTGGCAGAAGGCGTCGCGAGAACTCAACAAGCTGCGAGTCCGAGTCCAGCTCGGCAGGCTCGAACCGCTCGACCTCGAAGAACCTGCGGGACCGGGCTACGTCGGCATCGTCGATGTGCCTTTGTCCGAGACCGATGGCACCGTGCCAGCCGATGTCTGGAAGGCAACCTCTTCCGTGAACTTCCTCGTCTGCAACGTCAGCGGATTGACCGATGCGACGCTGCGACAACTGACGACTCATCGCGGCTTGTATGGCCTCAGCCTGAATGGCAAGTCCTCGGTCACCAAAGACGGACTAGCACTCCTCAAGACCTGCCCCCATTTCACGGGGGTGTCGTTGACCGAAGTGCCGCAGTCCGTCGAATTCCTCACCGCGCTCGCGGAGTCGAACGATCTGAGAATCATCGAGATCAATGGACCAGCCCCTTCACCCGAACTGCTCGCGGCGATTGCGCGCTTCAAGAACGTGGAGTCACTCCAACTGAGCGTGGTCGATCTCACCGATGACATCCTCATCGAGTTGGCGAAGCTGCCGAATCTCAGAAAGTTGTCGCTGCCGAAGTCGGGCGACTTCAAACTCGACAAGCCGAACGTGACCGACAAGGGCCTCCAAGCTGTGAAGGCCATGAAGAAACTGAAGCGGCTCGAAATGTTCGGCCACGGGATCGACAACGCGAAACTGTACGAGATCAACGAGCAATTGCGCGCTCCGAGATGACTCTGTTGTCCGTCAGGTCATTGACTCAACCGAAAGGCACCCTGCATGAGCGACCAACCATCGAGCGAAAAACACAAGCCGCCCACATCCAATTTGATTGTCGGCACCCTTCTATTCGGCGTGTCGATGTACTTGTTCATAAACGGTGTCCACAACATCATTACGAAAGACGGGTTCTTCTTCACAAAGCGCGGACTCGAACACGTCACAGGTGAGGCCGCCGTGTGTGCCGGCATCTATCAAATTGCCGTCGGGGCGCTGCTCCTCGGAGGTGCCTTCGTCAACATTTTCGGAAGCTCGTCAGACTCGTCTTCCGAGAAGTCGCAGCCTTCGTCCACCAAGACCAAGAGCGACCGTCGTGATATCGGTGCAAAGCAGAACGACGAGGAATGAATCGCAATTCCTCCGTGTGATGTGTGATGACTTTTGCCGTCTGCGATACCCCGTGTCGATTTGGCGGCAAGTTTCCACGGCCTGCATTTTTCAAGGACTTGAGAATGGCGATCAAGGTTTCGTGTGCCTGCGGGAAGTCGCTCACGGTGAAGGACGAGTTGGCGGGCAAGCGGGTGAAGTGCCCTGCGTGTCAGCAGGGCTTGAGGGTTCATGAGGTCGTCTCACCGGATGCTGCCGCCGAAACCGACTGGCTGGGAAGGGATGCGGAATCTCAAGCGGCGCAATCGGCGGACCGTGCGGCTAAGGGCGATCAGAATCAGAGTGCGCTGGCGAGTACTCGGGCCTCAAATGTGCGAGCGGGTGTGTCGTGTTACTTCTGCGGCTTCATCATTCATTCGGACATTCCTCCTCTTGTCTGTTCGGCTGACGGGAGGTTGTTGGAGGCCGAAAAGGGAAACAGATTGAGGGCTTCAGTTCCGATCCTGCCCGGTGAGGAGTTGCTCGACTTGATCCGCTTGTGCCGCAATCTCGCTGACGCTCCGTCGGATTTCTTCCGGAGCAACCGTCGAGCGTGGATAGGCATTGATGACAACAAACATCTTTTGCCCGTCGATCTCACGGATGGCAAGACTGCCGTGCATCACAACCGCATTTTGCTGAAGGGCCTGCTCGTAGAAATGGGGAGTGGCCCGACAACAGATCGAGTACAGCAGCAGAATCCTCTCGTGGACGGCGTGTTGGGTTGGTTCGAGGAAGACCTTCTGCTGTCGATTTCCAGGCAACTGCCGCGTGACGCAAAAGTTCTCACCGTCACGAACCCACGTCACCGTCGTGTCATTGCCAAAGGCTTCGATCAGCAACGATTCCAAGTCTCGCTCCAGTCCCAGAACGGCATGCAGCAATTGCGCGGCGGCGACCGCATCCACCGGCCGCTGATCGGGAGTCGGCGCGGTCAGCAGCGCCACACACTCCGCCACTTCCAGAGACAACTCGGGCCGCAGATCGCGAATGTTCGGGACCGTCTCCGTCCGTCCGCAGCGGGCCAGTTCCGTGAGCGAGACTTCCCGCCAAGGCAACCTGCCGATCAGCAATTGGAAAAGACACAGCCCCAGCGCATACACATCACTGGCGGGCGAGGCTTCCTGTCCCTGAAAGAGTTCGGGGGCCATGTAGTTCGGAGTCCCGCAGATCACATTGGCGAGCGAATCACCCTCGGTCGTGAGCGTGCGTCTGGCCAACCCGAAGTCGCCGATCTTCGCGATGCCGGATCGCGTCACCATCACGTTGTCGGGCTTCACATCACGATGAATGATCCCGGCCCGATGTGCGGCGGCCAAACCATCCGCCACCATTGCCGTAAGCTGTAAAGCTCGATCGGCCGGCAACGGCCCTTCCTCGCGGATGAGCTGCTGCAAGGAACGACCAGCGACGTATTCCATCTCCAGAAAATGGGTGTCTCCCATGTGGCCGACTGCATGCAGAGTGACGATGTTGGGATGAATCAGGGCTGCGGCAGCCTGCCCCTCCTGTTGGAAGCGAGCAATGTACTCGGCATCACAGACGCCGCGCCGGGGAGACAGAATCTTCAGGGCGCAGTGGCGCTGCAGGTCATCGTGGAGCGCCAGATAGACTCGCCCCATCGCTCCCGATCCGACCAGCGAGACGCATTGATAGATGTGGAGCTTGCGTCCGATCAACTGGTCTCCACCGACTCGCGGCGCGAGTATCGATTCAATCTGGTCATCCGACAGTTCGGGGAAGCGCAGCACGTAGTCACCGGCCACCGGCTTCTCGCGCCGCGCGACGCGGAAATCGACTTCCAATCCCAGCAGTTCCAACAGCAGCGACTGACGTTGCCGCGGTGGCAGTTCGTTCAGGAACACTTCGATGGCGGGCGACCTCCCGGCAGTGAGAGCTTGCTCGAACTCATCGCACCGGGCATCGATCAGCCGCGCTGCCTCCAACGATTTCGAGGCGTCGTCACTCATTCAGTCGCTCCCTCACGACACCACTTCCCCACCCAGCCGGTTCAGTCGGCTGCGATCTGCATCGCACGCACGACTTCAATACTGCAATGCCCAAGCAGGCACCAATCCCGACAGCCCGGTGAAAGATTTGACGAATCGAGCCCGGCATCTCGCGTGATTCTCAATTCGCCAGACACCATACTCCATGAGCGATGGTTGCGAATCACGACGACACTTCCAAGAGTTCGGGATGCTCTCGGGCGAAACAGAAATCACGGCATGGCTCAGGAAACTCGAAGCCGGACATGATCATGCCGCTCAGCGGCTGTGGAACGTGTTTTTTGAACGGCTGGTCCGCGTGGCCCAAGAGCGAATGCGAGCCGTCGATCACAGGGGTGTCGATGCCGAAGACATCGCCCTCAGCGCCTTCGCCAGCTTCTGTCGCGGGGCCGAGAACCAGCGATTCACGCAATTGCTAGACCGTTACGGGCTGTGGCGCCTGCTGGTCAGCATCACGATCCACAAACTGTCACATCTGCGGCGCGATCAAGACCGGCTGAAGCGCGGCGGTGATTTCAACCAGATTGAAAATCGAGGCGACTCCGACGACGGTCCCTCCGTCGTAGACCAGATCATCAGCCGCGAACCGACTCCCGAATTCGCCGCGCAGGTGGCAGAGCAATACGACCTCTGGATGCGCGCGTTGAACAGCGAAGAACTCACACACCTGGCGGAATGGAAGCTCGAAGGCTTCACCAACGACGAGATCGCCGCGAAAAGCGGACGCACGACACGTACCGTCGAACGTAAGCTGAACTTGATCCGCAAGATTCTGGTCCACGAGTTGTCGCAGGAAGATTGAAGAGTGAGTGTCGTCCATTGCTTTTGATTTCGGTTGGTACTGACGATCGTCATCTCTACGAAATGGCTCGCCTGCCGGAAAAGCGTTCTCTCAATCCTCGCGAGGCTCTCATTGGGACTGAGCCTGAGCGTGTCGGCCCTGCCCGATCACGCGACGACCCTGCGAGCCTTCCGCCCCGTCGGCGTCACCTACGAGTTCTGGCTCGTCGGCCACAACTCCCAAGGCGACGGCCCGGAGAGCAACCGCGTCACGCACCTGGCGACGTAATTGCAGCCGCGTAGAAATCTCCAGTGACCCGGACGCTCGCAGCGTCCGGGTCACTTCGTTGCAGGGTTGTTGTGCATCTCTGTTGAGATCATGATCGCCGCCCCGCAGCAGTGGTCTGTTTCATCACAAGAGTATTTCCATGCTCCGACTGACTGACACCGAGAAGCAAGACGTCATCCGCCATTTGGAGGCGGGGAAGCCGTTGCCGGAGAAGTATCGGTTTTTGTTGTTTGACGACAAACGGGAGGTCGAGCTGGTTTGGAACGGGAAGACGAATGAGGTGTGCAATGTCGTGCTGCCGTTTCAGACGATTGAGCATGTCGATGAGCCGCGGAACGAGGACGACACGGCGCGGGCGCGGCGCACGGCGGAGGGGAAGGAGCATCAGCAGCTTCTGTTTTCGGTGGACGACCGGGGGCGACAGCTCAAGGGCTGGACCAACAAACTCATCTGGGGCGACAACAAGCTGATCCTCTCCAGCCTCAAGAACGGCCCGCTGCGCGAGGAGATCGAGGCTCAGGGGGGCATCAAGCTGATCTACATCGACCCGCCCTTCGACGTCGGGGCCGACTTCAGCATGGACATCGCCCCTCCTTCAACAACACGGGGCGACGACACCTTCTTGTTACAATTCCCGACCAAACCTGTAATCCAGTTGACGAGCGAGGTCTGAATTTTCCTGAAGGAGTACGTGAATGCCGATCGTGGCACCAGAGCCAGAATCCATTGAAGTTCGCAGACCAATCGACCTTTGGGAGTTCGTTCCCGAAGAGCTGCGCGACATCGAGGATCACCAAACCGCGATCCCGCGCATTGCCAAGAATCGTGATTTAGCGCGAGTCATTGAGGCCGCCGTGCAACTCGTACCAACTAAGCATGTGCTTCATCATGGTGACGCGCGGTCGATGAAGCACATGGCGTCGAACTCGGTACATCTTGTGCTGACATCGCCGCCGTATTGGACGCTCAAGGAGTACCGCGAGACTGAAGGGCAACTCGGGCACGTCGAGGACTACGACGAATTTCTGGCTGACTTGGATCGTGTGTGGCAGCAGTGTTTCGACGCACTCGTGCCTGGTGGGCGACTGATTTGTGTGGTCGGTGATGTCTGTCTGTCGCGCCGCAAGAACAATGGGCGTCACACGGTCGTGCCGCTTCACGCCTCGATTCAAGAGCATTGCCGCAAGCTGGGGTTCGATAATCTCGCACCAATCATTTGGAACAAGATTGCGAATGCGGTTTACGAGGTTGAAGGCGGGGGTGGATTTTTGGGAAAGCCCTACGAACCGAATGCCGTCATTAAGAATGACATCGAGTTCATCCTCATGCAGCGAAAGCCGGGTGGCTATCGCAGCCCGGAGATTCCGGCGCGCTTGCTGAGTGTCATCAGCGAAGAAAACCACCGCGTTTGGTTCCAACAAATTTGGAATGGGCTGACGGGAGCATCAACACGGAATCATCCGGCTCCGTATCCGATTGAACTCGCGGAACGGCTCGTGCGCATGTTTAGCTTCGTCGGCGATACGGTCTTGGATCCCTTCTCGGGCACGGGAACGACGAGTGTTGCGGCGGCGCGTTGGGGAAGACACAGCATTGGGTATGAGATTGACGATTCGTACCTCGCGCTCGCAGCAACACGATTCACGCGTGAGACAGCGGGCTTATTCAACTTGGCGACCCTTGTTGTGGACGGAACGACGAGATGACTTACGAACGACAGCTCCAAGAAGCAATTCGCCACTTTTGGAAAACTCGCGAAGACCAAGCGGCTCGACAGGGGACGGCCGGTGGCGAACGCGACACGGGTGCGCGGTCTGCCGTCACCGGCGGACGGCAGATGGATGGATTCGTGGCCTTTGTCAGAGACTTGATGATTGAGGCGGGCATCCCTGATGCCTCGATTCACTGCGAACGAAATCTCGAACTACCGGGCTATTTCCGAGCGGAGAAGAAATGGGATCTTGTCGTTGTGGTGGATGACACCTTGCTTGCGAGTATCGAGTTCAAGTCGCAAATCGGACCATCCTTCGGCAACAACTACAACAACCGCACCGAGGAAGCGATTGGCTCCGCGACCGACCTCTGGCTCGCCTATCGTGACGGTGCCTTGAAGCAATCTCCGCGTCCGTGGGTTGGCTATCTCATGCTTTTGGAAGAGACCGTGCGGTCGATGTCACCTGTCGCCGTGCGCGAGCCGCATTTCCCCGTCTTTGAAGAGTTTCGAGCCGCGTCCTATGCCAAACGGTATGAGATTCTGCTGACCAAGCTCATTCGTGAAAGGCTGTACGACGCGAGTTGCCTGTTGCTGAGCGATCGCGAGGGAGGTTTGACAGGAAGTTATCGAGAACCGAATTCCGAATTGGGTATCGGCCCGTTCGTCGCGTCATTACTTGGACGCGCGATTGCCTTCTCAAAAATGCGATCGTGAGTGCCCGATGGCCATGCGTCAGACGATTTTGTCTTGTTGTCGCGAACAGCCAAGCTGGTCTCGCATCGTCGGCCCGGTCAACCTGCTGGTCACGCGGCTGTTCGTCGAAGAGATCATCCTGGAATGCCGGCAGAAGCACATCACCAAGGTCGATCTGTTGGGCT
>JAYTQJ010000426.1:0-8895 GCA_043746775.1 Schlesneria sp. | reverse complement strand
TCCATGAAATTCAAACCGGACGAAATCGCTTCAGTCATCCAGAAGGAGATTGAGGACTTTCGCGGCCAGATTGAAACGGCCGAAGTCGGTCGCGTGCTCGAAGTGGGCGACGGCATCGCTCGATGCTACGGCCTGTCGTCGGCCATGTCCGGCGAAATGGTCGAGTTCCCCGGCGGTATTCGCGGGCAGGTCTTCAACCTGGAAGAGAACTCCGTCGGCATCATCATCCTCGGCGACTATTTGAAGATCGCCGAAGGAGACGAGGTCCGCACGACTGGTGCGTTGCTGTCGGTCCCTGTGGGTGAAGCGATGATCGGCCGCGTCGTTGATCCGCTGGGCAACCCGCTCGACGGCAAAGGCCCGATCCTGGCGACCGCCACTCGGCCGTTGGAATATGCGGCTCCGGGCATCGCTGGTCGTCAGCCGGTCAAGCAGCCGTTGCAGACCGGTATCAAGGCCATCGACTCGATGACTCCGATCGGCCGCGGCCAGCGCGAACTGATCATCGGCGACCGCAAGACCGGCAAGACCGCCGTCGCGATCGACACGATCATCAATCAAAAGGGAAGCGGCGTCATCTGCGTGTACGTCGCGTGCGGACAGCGAGCCTCCAACGTCGCGGCCGTTTACGAGAAGCTCAAAGAGCACGGTGCGATGGACTATACGATCATCGTGTCGTCCACGGCGTCCGATCCCGCTCCGATGCAGTACATCGCCCCGTATGCCGGATGTGCGATGGCTGAACACTTCACCTACAACGGCGGTCACACGCTGGTCGTGTACGACGATCTGACGCGGCAAGCTCAGGCATATCGCCAGTTGTCGCTGCTGGTGCGACGCCCGCCCGGTCGCGAGGCGTATCCCGGCGACGTCTTTTACTGTCACAGCCGCTTGCTCGAACGATCGGCCAAGCTGAGCAATGAACTCGGCGGCGGTTCGCTGACGGCGCTGCCGATCATCGAAACGCTCGACGGCGAAGTCTCGGCGTACATCCCGACCAACGTGATCTCGATCACCGACGGCCAGATTTACCTGGAGCCTTCGCTGTTCCTGGCCGGTATTCGCCCCGCCATCAACGTCGGTATCTCGGTCAGCCGCGTGGGTGGCAACGCTCAGACGAAGGCGATGAAGAAGATCGCCGGCTCGTTGCGACTGGACCTCGCCGCGTTCCGCGAACTGGAAGCGTTCGCCGCGCTCGGCACCGAATTGGACAAGGCCACGCAACGGCAGCTCGACCGAGGCTACGTCATGGTTGAACTGCTCAAGCAGTCGCAGTTCGGACCACTGCACTTCGCCGACCAGGTCATCAGCATCTACGCCGGCGCGAAAGGCTACTTCGACGACGTGCCGCGAGCCAAAGTGTCGGGTGCCGAAAAGGAATTGCTCACGTTCATGCGCGAGCAAAAATCCGAAGTCCGAAACAAGCTCATCGAAACCGGCGAGCTGTCTGCCGACGTCGAGAACGGCCTGAAGGCAGCGCTGGAAGAATTCAAGAAGCAGTACGCGGCAGGGAAGAAGTAGTTCAGTTATCAGCACGACTCGACGTCGCCTGTTATCCTTGACGCCGAGGAGGCAATCATGGCTTACAGCGATTTCACGGTTACGAAAATTAAACAGACGTTTGGAATCCATCTCGACGAAAAGGGAAACCATTTCGGCAAGACGGAACCGATCAAGATCAGCGACTTTCTGCGACAGCAACTCGCGGAAGGGGTCTCGTTGGCATCGTTGATGAACACCGAGAAAGCTCGTTCGGAGCAGATCATCAGCCCGGTGTTGATGGAAGCTCGACGGCAAGCGGGGCGAAGCGTTGCGATTTTTTCGGGAGTCGAGTTCAACGTCGATGCGGAAAAGGGACTGAAGGGGAACTGCGATTTCTTGCTGAGTCTGTCAGAGGAGCAATTGGCCGTCGAGAGTCCGATCGTCGCGGTGGCAGAAGCCAAGAATGACAACTTCGTACTCGGATACGGACAGTGCTTGGCGGAAATGATCGCGGCTCAGTACTTCAACGAAGGTCGCGGCGAGAAGAATCAAATCATCTACGGTGTGGTGACAACGGGAACGAACTGGAAGTTTTTGAAGCTCGTGGGTGACACGGCCTTCTTGGATGTTGAAGACTACCACATCAGTCAGCCTGATCGAGTTGTGGGAATCTTGGTGGCGATGCTTCGCGGAAGCGCAGCATAGTTGAAACGGGTTTGATATGGCCAAAGCACGCGCGATTGTGAAACGCCTGAAGGCGGTCAAGAACATTCGCAAGATCACCAAGACGATGGAATTGATCGCGACGGCTCGCTTTAAAAAGGCGATGGACCGAGCGACCGAAGCCGCCGCGTACACCAAAAAAATCTCCGAAATCGTCGCCGACCTCTCGGCCACGAACCTGACCTTCACGCATCCGCTGCTGAAGGCTCACGAGACGCAGACCAACGGCATCCTGCTGGTCTTGACGTCCAATCGCGGCTTGTGCGGCGGCTACAACGGAGCCGTGTTGCGACCGGCGTTGGCTCGGCAGAAGGAATTGAAGGGCAGCCTGAACCTCAGCGTCGAATGCTCCGGCCGCCGAGGCTTGGCGTTCTTGAAGTACCAGCAGATCAACGTCACCGAGCAGTTCACCAACTTTGAAGACAAGCCCGGTTACGACGAAGTCGAAGTGATCGCCAACCGCTACATCGAGCTGTATTGCTCCGGCAAGCTCGACCGTCTGGACATCACCTACACGAAGTTTGAGAGCGCGTCGCGGCAACGAGCCGTCGTCGAAACGCTGTTGCCAATCGGGAGTCTCGGCGGTGTGGCTGGCTCGACTTCTACCGAAAAGAAAATCGACTACGAATTCCTGCCGTCCGCCGGAGAGATTCTCGAAGAGATCGTTCCGGCCGCGTTCAAGGCTCGGCTCTTCAAGTGCTTCCTCGACGCGGCGGTCAGCGAACAGATCGCTCGCCGAGTCGCTATGAAAGCCGCCACCGAGAACGCCGGCGACATGATCAAATCGCTCTCCATGCAATACAACCGAGCCCGCCAATCGCAGATCACCTCGGAGTTGTCCGAAATCATCGGCGGTGCTGCGGCGCTGGAGGCGTAAGAGGTCAGCGACACGATACACTGAGTCTCGGAGGTGCCATTATGCCTGCGACTCTCGATACGGAATTAGAAATGGGAAGGGTCACGGCTCACGCCAAGATCGAAAACCTTGAGGATGTCATGATGGTTCGAGCCGGAAAGCTCGACCAGTCCGAGGTGCGATCGGTGGAAGTCGATGACGCTTTGATTGACACTGGATGCACCGTTATGGGATTGCCCAAGCGGTACATCGAACAGTTGGGTTTGAATCTGGTCCGCACGAAGAACACGGTCGCGGCAACTGGGTTAACGGAAGCCAGGATTTTCGGAACGGTACGATTGACGGTTCAAGATCGTGATTGTCCGTTGGACGTGATGGAGTTGCCGGACGAATGTCCGGTCATCATCGGCCAGATTCCTCTGGAGTATTTTGATTTCGTTGTGGACCTGCGAGAGCGAAAGCTCATCGGCAACCCGGCTCACAACGGCGAACAGATTTACGAGATGCTGTAAGCGAGCGAAGAAGGAAAGTCACACAATGGTCGCTGCCACAAACATTGGTCGAGTTACGCAGGTCATCGGGTCGACGTTCGATGCTGAATTTGCAGAAGGCCACCTGCCGGATATTTACAACGCCTTGAAGGTCGATGCGACCGTCAAAGGGACGCACGTCAAAGTCACCGGTGAGGTGCAGCAGCACCTCGGCGGCAGCCGAGTTCGTTGCGTGGCTCTCGGCACGACGGACGGCATGACGCGCGGCATGGACGTGCTCGACACCGGTGGTCCGGTGAGCGTACCGGTCGGCAAAGGGACGCTCGGCCGAGTCTTCAACGTGCTCGGCGATGAGATCGACGGACGCGGCCCGGTGGTGACCGACGAGCGGTGGGCGATTCACCGTCATGCTCCGCTGCTGGAAAATCTCAGCTCGAAGACCGAGTTGTTCGAGACCGGCATCAAGGTGATCGATCTGCTGACGCCGTTCGTGCGCGGCGGTAAGGCCGGTCTGTTCGGCGGTGCTGGTCTGGGCAAGACGGTGATTCTCACCGAACTCATCGCTCGTATCGCGTCCGCTCACGGCGGTTACTCGGTGTTCGCGGGCGTCGGCGAACGAACTCGCGAAGGAAACGACCTGTGGCTGGAAATGCAGGAGACCAAGATCGGCAACACCGGCCGCTCGGTCATTGAGCAGACCGCGATGGTGTTCGGCCAGATGAATGAGCCGCCCGGAGCACGTCTCCGCGTGGCGTTGTCCGCCCTGACGATGGCCGAGTGGTTCCGCGACTCGACCGGTGCCGACACGCTGCTGTTCGTGGACAACATCTTCCGGTTCTCGCAAGCCGGTTCCGAGGTCTCCGCGTTGCTCGGCCGTATGCCGTCCGCCGTGGGTTATCAACCGACGCTCGGCACCGAACTGGGTGAACTGCAAGAACGGATCACCTCGACGAAAAACGGAGCCATCACGTCGGTGCAAGCCGTGTACGTTCCCGCTGACGACGCGACCGACCCCGCTCCCGCGACCGCGTTCGGACACCTTGACGCCTTCCTCTACCTCGAACGCAAGATTACCGAGAAAGGCATCTACCCGGCCGTCGATCCGCTGGCCTCGTCGTCCCGAATCCTCGACCCGCAGATCGTCGGTGAGCGGCACTACCAAGTCGCTCGCAGCGTGCAACGCATCTTGCAGCGCTATCGCGAACTCCAAGACATCATCGCCATCCTGGGCGTTGACGAACTGAGCATCGAAGACAAAGAGGTCGTGCATCGCGCCCGCCGCCTCGAACGCTTCCTGTCGCAACCGTTCCTCGTGGCCGAAGTCTTCACCGGCAAAGCGGGCAAGATCACCCCGCTCGCCGACACGATCCGCAGCTTCGAGGAAATCTGCGCCGGCAAATGGGACCACCTCCCCGAATCCGCCTTCATGTACGTCGGAGCCGTCGAGGAAGCGGAGGAGCAAGCGAAGAAGATGGCGGGGTAGTTTGGAGCCATCGTGGACCGTAAGGAGATCGAGGCAGCGTTGGCGGGCGTCGTCGAAAGATTACGCAGCGAAGGTGCCTCTTGGTGGCCTAGTTCAGAGATCGCTCCGATTGCATACCGACGACTGACAACTTTCTCTCGACGAAACAAATCCAGAAGTAAAAAAGCCAAAGGTGCCGACGGACGGAAATCTCATCGCTGACCTCGTCGAGGGTCTACAATCACATTTCGAGCCAGACGTCCCGTACACTCACGTCAATGATTGGCGAGCCTTGTGTACTGAGTTGGTAACAGCTTTCCGGCACTGCATCGACTGATCCCTACGAGATGAAACATGGCTGACAAACAACTGCAATTGGTGATCGTGACTCCCGAACGAACGGTGTTCGATGAGCCGGCGTCGGCGTTGCGGTTTCCGCTGTTCGACGGCCAAATCGGAATCCTCCCCGGCCGAGCACCCCTCGTCGGCCGTTTGGGCTACGGAGAACTCAAGGCAACGACCCCCTCCGGCGAGAAGTCGTTCTTCATCGACGGCGGCTTCGTCCAAGTGAAGGGCGCGGTCGTCTCGATCCTCACCGCACGAGCGATCCCGTCCGCAGACGTGAAGCGAGCGGATGCTGAAGAGGCATTGAAGAAAGCCTCCGCGTTGCCCGGCACGACCGAGCAACAAGCCTCGACGAAGGCTCGCGAAATCGAACGCGCGCGCCGACTGCTGACGCTCGCTCACTGATCGTGGCGGACGCAGCTTGCGTCCGTTACCGATGTGAGCAACCCCAGGTAAGTGATGCCGTCAGTGCTCGACATCAACGATGCGCGTGCTACCGTCGGAGAACGTGAGCTCCACGCGGCCACTCGGCAGAAACCGTTCGGAGCGACAGCGTGGCTGATCACCGCGTAGCAACTCACAAAGACGGTCGTAAAGCACGTTGAATGGCGTCTCTGCATATTCTTGTCCGCTCATGACTAGCAGCGGGCTGACGTACTCTTGGCCTGATCGGCTCGTCCCTTTCGGAGTCCCGCTTTTGACGAATACGACAGCTCGCATCGGATAGTCGGCATCATCGTCGTCCGGAATTTGGATCGCTGGTGGCAAGAAGCAGGCGTAGGGATCGCCGTCTTCGTAATCGTGCCCCGGTGTCGGAGTACCGATGTGACCGGGGACTCCTTGGGCGACAACCTCGGCCCATTCAACGCCGTCATGCCGCGTCGAATCGCAGGGAAACTTGAGAAACCACAACGTCGCGTAAATGCTCATGAGTAGCGATCTCGACAGAGGATCGTTGCGTTCGGTTCGTGCTTGTATCACTGGATCGCGCTGCCAACAATCATCCACCGGCGATAGAATCCTTCGCGGAGGTGCGATCATGCTGACCAAGACAAAACACATCACCGAAGGAGGCCAACGATGACAGTTGCATTCGTCGCGGAAGCTCCCCCTTTGGCCATGGACGAACATGGCGCGATTCGAGTAGCTGGAACTCGATTAACACTGGATACCGTCGTGGATGCGTTCGATGCGGGAGCCAGTGCGGAAGAGATCGTTGACCAATACGACGTTGTGTCCTTAGCCGACGCTTATGCCGTGATTGGCTACATCCTGCATCATCGAGCGGAAGTGGATGAATACATGGCTGAACGTGCTCGGCTGGGTGAAGAGATTCGCAAAGAGATCGAGCGGCGATTTCCACAGGAAGGACTTCGCGCGAAATTGCTCGCCCGGCGACAAACACAAGGACGCACGCTGTGAGATTCGTGGCAGACGTCAATTTCAATAAGAAGATTCTGCAAGGGCTGAGACGGCGAGCCGCCGACTTTGAATCTGTTCGTCTGCAAGACATCGGATTGAGTGAACTCGAAGACCCGGATGTTTTGGAATGGGCCTGGAAAGACGATCGGCTTCTGTTGACTCACGACGTGAAGACAATGATCGGGTTCTTTTATGAACGCCTTGATGCCGGACTTCCGGCTCCTGGAGTTTTTGAAATTAGCAGTAAACTTCCGGTTCGCACGGCCATCGACGAGTTACAGATCATTGTGGAATGCAGCGAGCAACACGAGTGGATCGGACGACTGACCTTTATCCCTTTGAGATGAAACATGGCTGACATGCAATCGAACGGGCAAGCTCAACGTTCGCACGCACTGCAATGGTCGGTGCTTTCTGGTGGCGGATATCAAGTCTGTGGGCGGACGTTGCCCAAGTTGCCGGAAGGGGCTTACGACTGTGACGCGGACATGGATGGGCAGATTCGGTTCAATCCGCGAACGCTCAAAGTGGATGAGTTGATCGACTGCTCGGCGGGACTGGCGAGCACGTTGCTCAAAGAGATTGAGCAGTTCTGGACGCTGGGAGAGCGGTTTCACAAGCATGGCTTCTTACATCGTCGCGGGTATTTGCTGCACGGTCGGCAGGGGAGCGGCAAGTCTTCGGTCGTGCATCAAGTGATTTGTCGCACGGTGGCGGCGGGGGGCGTGGCGTTCTTCTGCGAGCATCCAAGTACGTTTTTTTCGTGCATGCAACAGTTTCGCTCGGTCGAGCCGCAGCGGCCGATTCTGTGCATCTTCGAGGACATCGACTCGATGACTCAGGGCTACGGTTCGATCGCGTTGCTGCAATGGCTCGACGGCAATCATCAGGTCGATCGCGTGGTCAACATCGCCACGACGAACTACCCGGAGAAGTTGGAGCGCCGGCTGATCGCCCGGCCTCGGCGGTTCGACCGAGTGCTGTGCATCAATTGTCCGGATCGCGAACTGCGGGATGCATACTTCGCTCGCAAGTTGCCGGAACTTTCTGTCGAGGAGCGTCGCCGTTGGGTGGAACTCAGCGACGATCTGTCTTTCGCTTCGATGTCCGAGTTGATCATCAGCGTTTGTTGTCTCGACAAGGACTTGGCGGAAACGGCGGCATTGCTCAAGGATCTCGATCGAAAGCAGCCGTCGAGCAGCGAGTACGACGAGTACTCGCAGGGCGAACGATCGGGGCGATCCGGTGGGCGAAATTCGTATGACGACAAGGTTCCGTTTTGATTGAATGACGGCTTGGGGTCAGTAACCCGAAGCCTGAACAAGAGCGGGCGTTCCATCGCGTGAGGATATGTGAGTCCTGTGGACCGCCCGCTCGCGCTCTTTGAAGTTGCGCTCTCTGGACACGGAACGCACGGACGACACGGAAAGAGTGAGTTATGCAGCCGAAGTCGTGAGACTTCGGACGTCGCGCGATCGCTGCCCGAAATCTCACGATTTCGGCTACAGACTGGTCTTTCTCCGTGTCTTCCGTGTCCAAAGAGCGCAACTTCAAAACTTGCGCTTCGGGTTGTAGTGCGTGACATGGGTGATTGATGTCGTGATCGTGACGGGGCAGATACGATGCCGCCGCATTCGTGTCGTCGATGAAACCCACCGTGATGAAAACCTGCTGCGGAGAACTGCGCCATGCAACTCGGATTTGTCAGTGCCATTTTGCCGGAGTTGTCTCTGGAGGAAGTTTGCCTGGTCGCGCAGACGGAAGGGTACGACTGCGTTGAGTTGTGTTGCTGGCCGGTGAGCAAGGCCGAGCGACGATACGCGGGGGTTACGCACGTTGACGTCTCGCATTTCGGATCGAGCGAGGCCGAGCGAGTGCATGACACGGTGGCGAAGTACGGTGTCTCGATCAGCGGGCTGGGATACTACCCCAATCCGTTGAGTCCGAATTTGGACGAAGCGATCACATCGGCGGAACACATCAAGAAAGTGATCGCGGCAGCGGCGTTGCTCGGCGTGCGGCAGATGAACACGTTCATTGGCCGTGATTGGACCAAGTCGGTGGCGGACAACTGGCCGCGGATGTTGGAAACGTGGCGGCCGATCGTGCGCTTT
>JAYTQJ010000425.1:0-1747 GCA_043746775.1 Schlesneria sp. | reverse complement strand
GGCGGGGAGCGGCATGGCGCTCGAAGTGAGTCCCGAATTGTTCGAGGTTCTGTCGCGATCACTCGCACTGGCCGAAGCGACCGACGGCGCGTTCGATGTCACGATCAGCCCGGTCATCAAGCTGTGGCGCACCGCGCGGAAACAACGCCAGCTCCCCAATCCTCAACAACTCGCCGCCGCGCGAGAACTCGTCGGTTGGAAGAACGTGAAGCTCGATGCCAAGCGCCGCACAGTCGAGTTGCTCAAGCCGGGAATGCAGCTCGATTTTGGTGGCATCGCCAAAGGCTACATCGCTCAACAAGTGAGAGACCTCTTGGCGCAACGCTGTCTGAAACGCTGCCTGATTGCAGTTGCGGGCGACATCGTGGCCGGTGATCCTCCGCTGGATGCGGAGGGCAAGGAGACTGCGGGCTGGAAGATCGGCGTAGCCCCGCTCGACAAGCCTGACGGACCGCCGAGCCGCTTGCTGAGACTCAAAAACTGTTCGGTCTCCACGTCCGGTGACGCCTTTCAGTTTGTCGAGATCGACGGTGCCCGTTACTCGCACATCGTCGATCCCCAAACGGGCCTTGGCCTGACGCAACGCAGCAGCGTGACGATCATCGCTCCCGACGGAACGGACGCGGACGGACTGGCGACGGCCGTCACGATTCTCGGGGTGGAGCGCGGTCTGAAACTGATCGAACAGTCTCAACAGGCGACCTCGCCACACAAGACCGCCGCCCTGATCGTGCTCGCCACGAACAGCGGCCTGACGGTGAGTGAGTCGCCTCACTTCCAGTCGTTCGTGATTGTTCCCTGAACCACTCGCCCCCGATCTACCCACTGAAAAACGTAGGATAAGCGTCTCGCTTGCCCGCCTCGTTTTTGTCTCCCTTCACTTTGTCTGTGCTCGTTTCGTGAAGACGGGCAAGCGAGACGCTTACCCTACGTTTTTCGACGGGCTGCTAACCGCGCCAAGTCACGATCCGCGGATGTGCCTCGCGCAGGTTGCACCAACTGACGCGAGGCACATCCGGCGCGACGAGGGAGAAGTGTGGATCGACCAAGCCACGAACGGCCGCTTCGTTCAGAGTCAGTTTCTCGGGAAACTCGATCGACTTGAGCAGCACAAGTTCCTCCGCAGCCCACTCGCGAGCGACCCACGCGGCGATGGAATCGGTCGTCACATCCCAGCACTTCGGCAACGAACACCGGTTCGCAAGCTCGGCTCTGCGCAGACAAGCTTCCACGTCGAGCAACAGCGGCACGCGTGAGTCGCCCGTTGGAAGAATCTCTTCTCGCGATGAGACCTCACGCGATTCGGACAGCAGATGCTGGACGAGTCCTCGGTTGAGCGACAGCGATCTCACCGCCAGCCAATGCGCTGCCGGTTCGGTCAGTCCATGAGTGCCGCTCCACTCGCGAACCACATCCGCCGCCGAGCCGCCGCCCACGACGATCAAGGACCGGTCATCAGGCCGTTCGCGCAGCACAGCCCTCAATCGCACGGCGAGATCGTCGAGCGACAACAAACTTCCACCGAGTTTGTAGACGACCAATGCCATATCTGCCGTTCTTCGACAGGAGTCGAAGCCGTAGTCCGGCCCCAATTCGATCTGTCTCGGTAACATCACGAGTGGCGTCCTCTGAGAAGTCCCGCGAGGCAGGCTCAACAAACGAAAAAAGCTCCGCACTTTGCGGAGCTCGGTGAGCGTGATGGAAGTGGCCAGGGCCGGGATCGAACCGGCGACACCAGGATTTTCAG
>JAYTQJ010000424.1:0-8897 GCA_043746775.1 Schlesneria sp. | reverse complement strand
TTTTCGCAGCGAAAAATGAACTTTGAACCACCTGACCCCGGCTTTCACGGGGAGTCTGTTTCACAAGGCTCATCACGCGGAGCGATGATGGCTACTTTGCTCCGGCGGGCGACAGTCGCGCGAGCGGCTGGCGGTGAACGACGGGGTTGGTCGAGCCTTGCAGGCGTTTCACTCGATCATGCAATTGATGGACGGCCAGCGCGGTGTCGGCGACTTCCAGCGCGAGTTCGCTGCGGTACGAATGGCCCGGCTTGATGATGGGCAGGCGTCCTTGTTGTCGTTCAAACGCACGGAAGTTGGGAAAGTTGACTCCCGGTTCGAGGCCCGTCACGTAGCCGTCGGCTTCGGCGATGGTGTTCTTCCAGACGGTGAACGTCGGCAGTTGCTTGGTTTGGAAATGAACGGCCAGCGCGGCGTTGTTGGCGGCGTTCGCAAGGACCGCCGTGGACCAGCCGTCTGCCGCGCCGATCGGCGTATGGTAGTAAGCCTGCTCGGCAAACCCGGCGACCGGCGCACCGTAGACGTAGCAGGCGTCGATCCCTTCCGCCGCGCGGGCGTCTCGTGGCGCGATGTCTCGGCACGGCACGGCATACGTCGCGACCGGTTCGAGGAACGGGCGTCCGATGTTGATGTGGTAGAGGAGCGACAACTCTTGAGGCTGCCCGCCGAGGTTGGTCACTTCGTCGATGATCTCGCACCGATTGGAACCGGCGACGAGCCGCAGCGTGGACGTGAGTCGCCAGCGCGGGCCGAACATCGAGCACTCGTCCACAGTGCCGATCAGTTCGAGCGTGCCATCGCCGTCCGGATCGACTCGCACTTCGACGCGATGCGCCGGGATGTTGGCGATGCGACCGTGCAGCGTCAGTTTTTCACCGCCATCGTCGCCGGGTGGTCCCATGAACCCGAGGCCACACCGGCAGAGGAGTTCATTGAAACCGTTGAGCCAGCCGAGGCCGCCTCGATCTTGCAGGTTGACGAACGACGGGTGAACGGGGCGCTCGACTGGCGACTTCCATTCGAGCGGCAGATCGTGGAACCGACCTTTCCAAATCCCCATGCCGCGCGTCGGCAGGACCGACAACGACAGCCCGCCGCTGTTCAGTTCGACAACACTCACACCGTCGGAGACTCCGCCACGCAACGTCCGCCAACGGATCGACCAGTCGGAAGAACCGGCCAGCGAGAGTTCGGCGGTCGGGCGGAGTTCGCCCTGTTCGCGGTGCAGGCCCGCATCGACATCGGTCAGTATCAGTGAGAACGCAGACATCGGAACCTCGTGAGGTAAGTCAGGGAGTCAACATAGGGAATGGGTGACAGCATCGGGGCCGAACTGTACAACATCGCCCCCTTGGTCGCGACCAAACGCGAGCGGTGAAAGCCCACGATCCAAGCATGATTCTTGGGCGTAAGCCCTCTTCGTGTTTTCCGAGCGGGGCGGCGTCAGCCCCCTGGCTCAGCGTTGATCGAGAAGACACGCGTTGATCGAAGAGGGGCTGACGCCGCCCCGCTCCGAATGTCATCAGAACGAGCTAACGCTCGCAAAAAAACGCGTTTGCAAAAGTACGTTGATCCACAATTGGCGTCGTTGCCTCCACACCCTCATTCCTACCCCGCCTGAATCGGAACCCGCATGAGCCTTGAAGGACTGGACCCGGCTGCTCGCCCGTACACGCAGGCGTGGTACGAGTCGATCAAAAAGTTGGTGGGTGAGATCGGTTGCCGACAACTCGGCTGCTACGCGATCCCCGACGAATGGATGCTGTCGGTCGTGATTCCGATCTATAACGAAGAGCGCACGCTGCGCGTCCTGATTGACCGCGTGCGGGCTGTTCCGATTCGGAAGGAACTCGTGCTGGTCGAGGATTGCAGCAAGGACGGGACGCGCGCGGTGCTGCAACAGCTGGAAGCCGAAGCGGCGGCGAACCCCGATCCGATGAACACGATCACGGTGACATACCACGACGTGAACAAGGGGAAGGGAGCGGCCGTGCGGACGGGATTCTCGAAGGCGCGCGGCGACGTGATCGTCATTCAAGACGCGGACCTCGAATACAGCCCGGAAGAGTACCCACGCCTACTGCGCCCGATCTTGGAAGGGCATGCCGATGTGGTCTATGGGAGCCGGTTCCTCGGCGACCAAGAGCATCGCGTCCTCTATTACTGGCACTCGCTCGGCAACACCGTCCTGACGACCGTGTCGAACTGCATGACAAACTTGAACCTCACCGACATGGAGACCTGTTACAAAGTCTTCACGCGGGCGGCTCTGGCCGACATCTGGCCGACGCTGAAGCAGAACCGCTTCGGCATCGAACCGGAACTGACGGCGAAGATTGCCCGACGACGGCTGCGGGTCTATGAACTGGCCATCAGCTATCACGGCCGCACGTACAAGGAAGGCAAACACATCGGCTGGAAGGATGGCCTGCAGGCGCTGTGGTGCATCCTGCGGTACTGGTGGGCCGACTGATTCTGACTTCACTCACCCTCAACAAGCGAACCCCACCGGGCTTGCCCCGGTGGAAGCAGGTCTTTGCACTACTTGCTGATTCACTCGAATCGGCGCGGCGAGTAGTGCAAAAACCCGCGAGCCACCGGGGCAAGCCCGGTGGGGTCGCTGGGTTCAGGACCATCGCCAACTAAACTGACCTCAACAGGTATTTCACGATATGAGCAGCTCTCCCTCGAATAACGATTCCGATCAATCGCGCGATACATCACGCCAGGACGGGAAAGGGACGCGGCCGTTCTTCTCGTCGTCGTGGATCCTCATGATCGTCGCGTTCATTTTGATTTCGATGGGGTTGATGAATTGGAATGCGCGCGGAATCAGTCGCGTCGAGTACATGTTTCTGTGGAAGCAACTCGACGAATCCAATGTCACGAAGGCCGAGTTCGATGGTGATGTGGTGCGTGGGACGTGGAAGAAGATTCCCGCCAAGCCCGACCCTCAATCGGCCGATCTCAAGGCGGACTTCATCGTCGATCTGCCGGTGCCGTTCGACCACGAATTGAAAAACCACATGCGCACGCACGGCGTGCAGTTCACGGGTAAAGCACCGTCGGGCTATCTCGGCGCGGACGATTTGATGGTGTTGCTCAACCTCATTTTATTTGCGGGGTTTGCCTGGTTCCTGTGGCAGATGATGCGGCGAAACAGCGACCCGATGGGGTCGGGGATGATGAGCAACTTCATCCGCAGTCCGGCCAAGCGGTTCAAGCCGTCCGACCAGCAGACCACGTTCGACGACGTGGCCGCGATGGAACATGCGAAGGCCGATTTGCAGGAGATCGTCGAGTTCCTCAAGACGCCCGCCAAGTTTCAGCGGCTGGGTGCTCAGATTCCGAAGGGCGTGCTGCTGATGGGGTCGCCGGGGACGGGCAAGACGCTGCTCGCGCGGGCCACGGCAGGCGAAGCGGGCGTGCCATTCTTCACGATCAACGGGTCCGAGTTCATCCAGATGTTCGTCGGTGTCGGCGCGAGTCGCGTGCGGGACATGTTCAAGACGGCGAAGGAGAGCGCGCCGTGCATCCTGTTCATCGACGAGATCGACGCCGTCGGTCGGCATCGCGGCGCGGGAATGGGTGGCGGTCACGACGAACGCGAGCAGACGCTCAATCAAATTCTGAGTGAAATGGACGGCTTCACGCAGACGGAGTCCGTCATCGTCATCGCCGCCACGAATCGTCCGGATGTCCTCGACCCCGCGTTGCTGCGGCCCGGCCGCTTCGATCGTCATGTGACAGTGGATAAGCCAACCAAAACCGGGCGCGTGGCGATCCTGAAGGTCCACGTCCGCAAAGTGCCGCTCGATTCGAGCGTCGATCTGGAACGGATCGCCGCCAACACGATCGGATTTTCCGGGGCCGAATTGAAGAACCTCGTCAACGAAGCGGCGCTGAACGCGGCTCGCACCAGTCGCGATTCGGTCTTGCCCGAGGACTTCGACGCGGCGCGTGAAAAGATTCTGATGGGGCCGAAACGAGAAGAGGTACTCAACGAACACGAGAAGGAAATGACGGCCTACCACGAGGCAGGGCACGCCCTGCTGGCGTGGCTGCTGTCGGATGTCGATCACGTTCACAAGGTCACGATCATTCCGCGCGGTCGCGCGTTGGGCCTGACGTGGCTCGTCCCCGATGAAGACCGCTACAACGTCGGTGAGTCGCGGCTGCACTCACAGCTCGCCTTCATGCTCGGTGGCCGCGCCGCCGAGAAGATGGTCTACGACGAGTACTCCGCCGGTGCCGAGAACGATCTCAAGCGTGCGACTCAGATCGCTCGCAAAATGGTCACGCGCTGGGGCATGAGCGTTGCCATCGGCCCGGTCGCCTTCCGCGATAGCGAAGAGCATCCGTTCCTCGGCAAAGAGATGCACGAGCAGCGCGAGTACAGCGATGAGACCGCCCGCGTGATCGACTCGGAAGTCCACAAGTTCCTGATTCAAGCCGACCGCCGCGCGATCGAAGTCCTGACGGAGCACCGCGACAAACTCGACGCCCTCACGAAGGCCCTTGTCGATAAAGAGTCGCTCGATCAGGACGAGATCGCCGAGATCATCGGGGTGCCTGCCAAACGCGGTGTGTGACGGACGAGTTCTATCCCCGCATATATCTTTCTGCCGCTCTCTTTCTGTCTCACTCTTTCGGCAATCCAAGAAGCGGGAGACAGAAAGAGAGCGGCAGAAAAATGATGACGAGGAGAATTCGCCGAACCTACATGCAGCATGAGCGAGAGAAGCGGCCGAATTCTCGTCGCCCTCGCTCACGCTGCGGGTTGAGAGGTCGCCCGCATTGTCGTCTCACTCGATTGGTTCAGGCCGAGGCAGCAGTCCGGCTTGTCGTCCCGCACGGAAGACGTGGGTCGGTTCGAGGCGTTGGTTGGCGATTTCAACGTGATGCTCGGAGTCCGTGATCGGGAACTGCCCGTGCTGGAGTTCGAGGATCACGATGTCGGCGATGGCTCCGGGTTTGAGCGTTCCAAGTTCGTGTTCGCGTCCGAGATAGCGGGCGGGCGTTTGAGTGACTCGCAAGATGACATCGCGCAGCGACAGGCCGAGGTGCAGGAACTTGTCCATCGTTGTGACGAGATCAAAGACCGGGCCGTGAACGTTGTAGTGGTGGATGTCGCTGCTGATGAAGTCGGGTAGCACACCTTGGTCGAGCAGCGCGCGGGCCACGCGCATATCGAAGCTCGCCACGCCATGACCGACATCCAGCAACACGCCGTCTCGCAGCGCGGCGCGCACGGCGGGGAGCAGCCTGCGGTCGGCATCGACCAGTCCGCAACGTTTGCCGTGATAGCAGTGCGTCAGCACATCACCCGGTTTGAGTTCTGCGAGAATCTGTTCGATGGTGAGCGACGAGCCGGGCGTATGCACGACCAGCGGCAGACCGACTCGATCCGCCGCCGCGCGTGCTAGGTTCAGACCCTCGGCTTCATTGCGGCCCTCTTCAGCGAGGTTCGCCGTGCAGCGAATCTTGATCCCGCAGATCACGTCGCGATGTTTGGCGACGACTCGTTCGACGTTCTCAACGCTGCAATACCGCAGGTCGTGCAGCTCACCGAGCGCGGGAAGCGTGCCGACGCTGCTGATCATCCCCTGCCCCGCGATGTGCAGCAGCGCAAAGACACGAGTTTGAGATGGGTCGATGACGAACTGACGGAAGCCGTCGAAGATCAGCCCACCGGCCGTTCCGAAATCGACGACCGTCGTCACGCCGCGCGCCAGACAGGTCGAGTCGGGATCGATCCCGAAGTGACTCACGCCGGGGAAGACATGGACGTGGAAGTCGATCAAACCGGGGACCACATACCGGCCGCAGGCATCGACCGTGCGAATCGCCCTGACCTCCGCCCCCGGTTGCAAAATTGCCACGACACGACCGCCGGTCACGGCGACATCGCGAGGAGCATCCAGATTGGCGGCGGGATCGATCACATGGCCGTTGCGGATCAGCAGGTCATACATGGCGGGCGTTTCACAGGCGGAAGAAAATCTTTTGACGGTACAGCCACCAGACGAACAACCAGAAGCAGAGCAGGATCAAGTTCGCCTTCAGCAGCGGTGCGTAATTCTCTCCGAGCAGGTTGAACAGTCTCGCGCCGAAATGACGTTGCAGCGCGTCGCCCGTCCAGCCCTTCAGGAGCTGCGACATCACGTATAACGCGATCGAGTTCATCCCCGCTACCTTGAGCGGCCACGCCCACGCCTTCACGCCGAGACCATCAATCACGCCATAGAACGTCGCGAGCATGAGCAGCGTCCAGCCGGTGCTGAACAGCGTCCAACTGGGCGTCCAGATTCGTTTGACCAGCGGGCAGAGGCCAAAGCGTGCGGCGGCCCAGCCCAGCGCGAGGCACACCGCTCCGGCAACCACCAAGCCAAGGAACGTCTCGCGCCGACTCCGCGCGCGGCGAATGAACTCGCCCGTCATCAAGCCCAGCAACATCGTGCCGAGTGACGGGATGAAGTTCAGTGTTTGATAGCCACCCGCGTTGAAAGTGAAGGGTGCCGAACGTGGAAACAGATTCAGGAACCACAGATCAAACGTGGCGGCGGGATTCGCGTTCTTCTGCCAATGCGCGGCAAAGCCCGTTAGCAATGGGAAGTCTTTGGGAACTCCGACTCGCTCGAAGTCGAACTCGGGCCCGACGACCGGCGTCAGCGCGAACCACGCCCAATAGCCGACCAAGATCGCGATCAGCGCCGAGAGCTGCGTTCCAAACGACCGTTCCCACAACAGAAACAGGAAGACGTAGCCAAGGCCGATCTGCGTCAGCACGTTCACGAACGTGAAGTTCGTCATCGTGTCCTTGCCTCCGGTCGAGAGAAACAGGCCGAGCAGGATCAACACGAGCGATCGCACCGCCGCGTGGCGACACATTGCACCGAGCGTCTCACCCGCCGCTTCACGCTTGGCATATGAGTACGGCAGAGCAACTCCCACCATGAACATGAACGACGGCTGGATCAAATCCCAGAAGGCACAGCCGACCCACGGCACATGGTCGAACTGGTACTTCAAAAATCGCGACAGCGAACCGTCAGGGAAATTCTTCGCGGTCGCCGCCATCCCAAACCCGTTGGCCGCGAGGCAGATCATCACGAACCCACGGTACGCATCGAGCGACCCGAGGCGGCCGTCCGTGCGATCCAGCGGCGGGAGTGTGATGGCGCTCATGGAGTTCGTTGATGGTCAATCACGATTGGGCACTGGAACACACGTTTGGCGAGCGGCAAAAATAGACACCAACCCGAAGTGTGAACGAGGGCGAAGTCGAGCGACTCCCTCGTTCACACTTCGGGTTGGTGTGGGACAGACAACTCTTGCCGGTCGCCTTACTTCACAGCGCCCGCTGGCTTCACGGAAGTGGCTTTGAGGTACGGCAGGTAGACCTCACGCAGTTTCGATTCGAGGTTCTCGCTATCGAGTACCGTTTCCGCGACGACGCCGTTCGGATCGACCAGCCACATCGTCGGCAGGTTGTTGATGCCGTAATGGGCGGCGAGGGGCGAACTCCAGCCACGCTGCTCACGGTTCGGCGAAAAGATTTGTGGCCAAGCCAAGCCGGTCTTGTCGATGAACGCTTCGACGGCTGGCTCTTCCGCGTCGAGGTTCACTCCGACGACGACCGCATACTTTTCGTACTTCTTCGCCGTCGCGAGGAGCTTCGGCAATTGCTGGACGAACGGCTGCGCGTGCGTCGCCCAGAAGACGACAATCACCATCTTGCCGCGATACGTTTCGACATCGACCTCGCCACCGTCCATCGTCGGGCCGGAAAGTTCGAGCGCCTTGCCCTTGAGTTGCAAGCGGCGGACAACGCCCTGCGCCTGTTGCGCCTGTTGCGTGTTCTTGAACTTCGTCATGAGGAGCGAGTAGCAGCTCTTGGCTTCATCCGGCAGGCCATTCAATTCACAGGTGCGAGCCGCCGCTGCCAGCAACGGGACCGCTCGCCCCTGTTCTTCCGGGAAGCGTGCGGCAAACAGTTGCGAGTGCTTGGCGAATTCCTGCAACCACTTTGGCTCGGCCTTCCCGTAACGCAGCGCGTTCGCGTGCGTCAGATTGACGAGCGTCAATTGCGATTCGAGTGCGGACTCCGAATTCGGGTTCCTCGCGTGGAAAGCCTTCGCCGCCTCAAACAGCGACTCGATGCTCGCGGCGTCTCCTTGCAAAGCCAACTGCAAGCGGGCGTCGAGCAGTTGATGAACGGCCGTCTCGAACTCCGCTTCCAATTCCGGCTTCTTGCTCGTCTTGGCAAGGCACTCTTCCGCGAGCTTGATGATCTGCAGATTGCGTTCGCGTCGGACGACTCGCTGCTGCTCGTACTCCTTCTGAAGGGCGGCTTCTTGCGCCGGAGTCAGCTCCTTGTCGAGGTCGTCTTCGTCTTCGCTCTCTTCTTCATCGACTTTGGAGCCGGGCAAGGGCAGAGTGCGGATGTGCTGGATTTCGAGCAGCAGCCACTCGGGAGAACCCTTCTCGGGAACCTTTGCCACGGGAGCAGCCTGTGCGGCAGCCGGTTGCTCCGGCGCGGCCGTCCCTTTCGTTGCGGCTCCCTTGGAAGTGGCTCCCTTCGGAGTCGCCTCTTTGGAATTGGCGTCTTTCTTGCCCGTGATCCCCTTCAAGCCGGGCAAGGCCATCGTCGGCAAGCCAGTTGATCCCGACTCATCGTTGGAAGCGACCGATCCCGAACGTCCCCCGCCGCCACCGCAGCCGATCAGGCTTCCGGTCAACACACAGGCGATCCCCGCACACCACACGAAACGATTCAGAGCAGCCATGACCTCTCCATCCTTTGAGAGCCGTCGCAACACCTAACAGCCAGATTGAAAACGTAGGGTAAGCGTCTCGCTTGCCCAAGCCTGCCAACAGAACACGGGCAAGCGAGA
>JAYTQJ010000423.1:0-8905 GCA_043746775.1 Schlesneria sp. | reverse complement strand
AAGACTCGAACTAGCACGGATGGCAAAGCCGGGGCACGGATGAAGAGGGCGAGCATATAAAAACGGAAGTCAAACACGGGAGTCAGACTCATGAAGACATATTCTCGATCATTCGTGGCGGCGTTCGCGCTGGTACTCGCTCAAGCTGGCGGGCTGGCGGCTCAGGACGAAACGAAATCCGACACGGTGAAGCCTGATGCGGCAAAGCCCGAAGCTGCGGAACCGGCCAAGCCAACGAAGCCGACTCGTGCGGAGTTGCGGGACAAGCAGCTCGATGTGTCGCTGGAAGCACGCGACATCGAACGCATCTTAGGGAAGCTGAAGAAGGCGTCGGAGCTTTCCAAGACGCGCATCACCGAAGCGGCCAAGGTGGCGGAGTCGGCTTCGACATCGCTCGACAAGGGGGACTCGAAGGCCGCAAGGGCGGAGGCGGCGCAGACGGCAGAGATGTTCCAGGAAATCGCCAAACAGTTGGAGGCGTTGCTCAAGGAAGAAGCTCCGCAACAGATCGCCGAGGCGCGCGAATTGGCGAAGCAACTCGCGAAGGCCGAGCGGGAGTTTGCGGAGAAATTTCAAGGAGCACTCAATCCGACACAGGCCACATCGGGGAAGGGAAAGATCGATCCAAAGTCCCAGGTCAAACCCTTGACCGACCCGGATATGAAGATGGAAGGGAACCAAGGGAAGTCGCAAAAAGGGGACGGCGGAAAGAACGGCAATAAGAACCCAGACGATCAGAACTCCGAGAAGAAGGACGCCGACGGCAAGCAGCCAAATGACAAGAACGGCGACAAGCCGGAACCAAACAAAGGAGACGCCGATCAACCGGGCGACAAGGGAACGAAGCCTCGCACCGATGGCAAGAACGGTGGTGATAAACCGATGCCGGATGGTCAGGGCGGGGCGTCTGAAGACAATGAGAAGGACAAAGGGAGCGGCAAGGACAAAGACGACAAACAGCCCGGGAGCAGCAAGTCTGAAGACGAGAAAGACGGTGACAAGGATGGCAAGAAGAAGGGCGACGGTGGTTCTGGCAAGGATGAACCGTCTGACAACCCGGGTGCCGGTGCGGGTCAGAAGAAAGAGGAAGGCAAAGACGGAGACGAGAAGCAACCGGGCGGAGGCGGCTCGAAGAAAGAGGACAAAGACAAGCAGAAGCCGGGTGACGATCAGGATGGCTCTGGCGGCGACAAATCGAACGACAAGAAACGCGATGGTTCGGGTGGCGGCTCGGACGACGAACGGATGAAAGACAAAGGGCGCAACGGTCGTGGAGCGCCGCTTACCGCTGAGCAACTTCGCGAGATGGCTGCGGCTCGTGCTGACCAACTTGCTGAACGCGGCAAGACGTTGCAGGACGTCCTCAACGCGATCGCTCAATCGACCGACCCGAACGACAAGGATGCGGTCGCGAAGATTCAGGCCATCACCAAGGAGATCGACATCAACAAGCTCGTCAACGAGATGAGTGCGGTCTCGAACATGATCCGTTCAAAGCAGGACGACGATGCGAAATTGTCGAGCCTCGATGCGGCCGAACGGTTGGAAATCATGGCTCAACGTTTGGACGGAGCCTATCGCGGCATCGTCGCTCCGCAGGCCGAGGAGTTACGAAAGCTCGAACAGGCGCTGGCCGATCTGCGTGACCAACTCGACAAACTCGAAACGCCATCGCAGGTCGCCGCGTGGCATCGCGATGCCCGCGAGTTGTTGGACAAACTCGACAAGCTCGGAGTGAACCTGAAGGCTCGCGAGGAGCTTGAACTCGAAATGAAGAAGGCGGGCTTCGGCGTCGGTGACCGCGTTCGTCGTGACGTGAACTGGGGCCTGATCGACGGCCGCTACGACGCCCCAGCCAGTTACAACCTCGCGATCGTCCACCTGCAAGAGGATGTGCAAGAACGGATTCAAGCCCTGATTCTCGGCGACTTCGGCAACGTCTCTGACGAAGCGACGCCGCCGAAGTACCAAGAGTTGGTCGAGAAGTATTACGAGGTGCTGTCCCGTTCTTCGGCAGGTAAGTCCGACGCAGGGAAATCGAAACCTCAAATGAAGGCGAAGTCGAAATGAACGTGGTGACAAGTACGAGCATCCTGATCTTGGCGATCCTGGTCGGTGTCGCTCTAAGCGATGAGAAGTCGGACGAAGAGTTTCGGGCCGCACAACTCAGTCGCATGAAATTCATTGCCGAGAAGTTTGAAGTCGAGGCGGCATTGGGAGCGAAGCCCGTTGCGGCGAAGCGTCTGTCGAACCCGTTGTTGAAATACAGCGACTCGACGCGACGCAATCATGAATCGACGCTGTGGCTGTGGACCGAGCGTGAGCGTCCGTGTGCGCTGATGGCCATTGAGTTCTATCCCAAGCCTCCTGACGGACCGCGTTGGTTGTATGAAATTGTCTCGCTGTCGAACTCCAAAATCGGCGTGGCTCGCGGCGACGATTGGAATTGGCAGGCCAAACGACCGGGAGTGATTCGGAAGCCTGTTCCGGGTGATTTGAAGCCGGCCGACAAGCCCGCGTTGCGGCTCTCGCAAGCACGGCAGATTCGCCAGCGGTTCGCGGCGCACGAGAAAGAGGGAACCGACGGTCGCCTCGAACTGCGTCCGCTCTCGACGCCTCTGTATCGCTACGCTGACGAAGCGACCGGCGTGATCGACGGAGCGATCTTTGCCTTCGCGAATGGCACGAACCCAGAAGTGTTGTTGCTGCTGGAAGCTCAACGCGACGAAGCGACGAAGCAGGCCTTTTGGACCTACGGCTTCGCTCAGATGACCGGCGCGGAGGTCTTCGCGAGTCTCGACGATCGCGAAGTGTGGAGCCAAAAGGAGGCCGATCCGCCTGCGATTCGCGACTCGTATGTGAATGGTTGGCTGAAGGACGATGAGGCCGCCCAAAAATAGGTTGGGACTCCGTCCCGACGATTGTTGAGAAAAGGTCGGGACAGAGTCCCAACCTACGAGAGATGCACACCATGTTGGCTTCATTTCAATTTCTATCGCCGCTGACCTCTGCTGTATTTGCAGCGGTTGTTTTGGGGTTACTCGTTGGGTTCGCGTTGCTGCGTTGGCTCGGCGGACCTCCGGCGGCGATCGCTCGCAGGTGGGGATTGATCGGGCTTCGAGTGGCGGCGATTGGCACGTTGTTGGTGATCTTGCTCAATCCGTCGGATGTCTCGCAGACGCCGGGGCCGGTTGATCGACCGGACATTTTTTATCTGCTCGATTCATCGCAGAGCATGGCGGTTGGTGATAGGGAGACTCGGTTTGAACACGCTCAGCGTTTGATGCGCGAGGCGGATCAGGCGACTCGCGATGAAGGACATGCGCTGGTGAAGCTGTTTCGGTTCGGGCACCGGTTGGCGGCGGTGGAGGCCCCACTAACCCGAAGCATCAGCGAGGGCGAAGGTCTCAACGGCTCGGTAAAAAGCGAAGCGTCTGCGACATCCTCCCTCGCTTACGCTTCGGGTTACTTGATGGCGGCGGAATCGACTTCTGCTGCGAGTGGATCGGCGAAAGCCAAACAAAAACTTCTCGCGCCGACCGATTCCGATACGCAGTTACTCACAGCGTTGCGACAGGTGCCGAGTCGCTTCGGGCGGCGGCCACCGGCTGGGATTGTGTTGTTTTCGGATGGGCGAGCTCGTGATGAAAACGGCGTCGAGCAATTGGCGAAGCAGTTTGCGAAACTCAACGTGCCAGTGCATGTCGTGCCGGTCGGTGACACCGCGAAGGGTGGCGATGTGGCGATCGTCGCGTGCGTCGTGCCGCCTCGCGCACGGAGGTTTGCCGAGGTCGAGGTGCAGGTCTTCTTGAGGAGCTACGGCTACGACGGACGTCGGTGCGAAGTGTCGCTCGTTGCGCCGAGTACTGTGGAAGGGGAAGCGGATAAGAATCTCGCTCCGCCAGTGCCTGTCACGTTGCATGACGGGTTTCAATCGGTCGGCTTGAGCTTCCGCACCGATGCAAAGACTCGGAAGTTGCAGGTCAACGTGTCGGCACTGCCGGATGAAGTCTCGACGGCGAACAACTCGTTCAAGGCGGAAGTGCAGATTGATCGCACGAAGATTCGCGTGCTGTACGTCGAAGGAAGTTCGCAGCCGTTGCAGCCGGTACAGACGGGGGCTCGGTACGAAGTGCGCGGGCCGTACTCCGACTTGCAGAAGGCGCTGACCGAGGACGAGGACATCGAGTGTGTCGTGCTCCACACGCCTTATGGTCGTGGGCGAGTGACTCGCGTCACGGATGGCAGCGCGGTGACGGGACGTGGCTTCCCGGAAACGGTTGCTGAACTCTCCGCGTTCGATGCGATCATCTTGAGCGACGTCGCCGCGGATGCGTTCACCGAACAACAACTCGCCTGGCTCGAAAAATGGGTCGGGCAACGCGGCGGCGGGTTGTTGATGGTCGGCGGTCAACGCAGTTTTCGAGCAGGTGGTTGGGACGACACGCCGCTCGCCGAGATGTTGCCGGTTGAGATGCGGAGCGAAAACGATTGGCTTCCCGGCACGCAGGTCAGCGTGATCGCTGAGCCGCAAGCGATGTCGCATCCGCTCTGGACCATCGTCACCGACGAGCGTCAGAACCGTGACATCGTCGGCCAGTTCCCGTCGTTCTTCGGAGCCAACCGCTGGGCTGGAGTGAAGCCGAATCTGACTCGGGTGTTGGCGATGTCGAATCTCGCTGCGGCAGAAGCTCCCACGACGGCCGTGAACACTACGGCCACCGCTCCATCAACACCGGTCAAGAAGCCGAGCTTCTTTGAATCACTGCAAAAGAATCTGACGGGGAAGAAGCCCGGAGGAAATTCAACAGGCGAGCCGGGTGGCGTCAGCCCCCGGACGGGCGACAACGAAAAAGTCCGGGGGCTGACGCCGCCCGGCTCGCCGAATGCAGAAGACAAGAATCCAAAGCTGGAAGCCAACGCCACGAACCAACCGGCGATTGTCTCCGGCCAATACGGCCGGGGTCGCACAATGGCGATGGCCATGCCGATCACTCCGCCGTGGGCGAACGACTTGCTGACGAAGTGGGGCGGCGACACGAAGTACTACGGCAAGTTCTGGCGCAACGCCATCTATTGGCTGACCGAAAGTTCGTCGATCGGTCGTCGTCGGTTGGTCGTCACCGCCGACAAGAAGTTCTATCGGCCTGGCGAAACGATCTCGCTGACCGCCGCCGCGTTCGATGAGGCGGCCAATCAAACCGGCTCGTACAAAATCACGTCGATGATCGAGCCGCAGACGTCGCTCAACGATCTCGAATCGAACTACTCACCGGTTCGCTGGCCCGACGGCAAGCCGCGCGAGAGCGGCGAGACCGGCCCATTCATCGCCTGGGGCGAAGAGTTCGACCTGCCGCGCACCGACGCCTCCTCCGGCAAGCCCGCGTTTGCGCTTGAGCTGCCGATCGCCGACGCGCTGACGGTCGGCTCGGCCAGCCAATCACTCCGAGTCGAACTGACGGCGATGGAAGAGTTCACTCAGGTCGATAGCACGTCGCTCGACATCCAAATCCTTCACGACCCGTTCGAGCAACAGAACCCGTTCCCGAATCACGAACTGCTGGCGTCGATCGCAAAGCACTCCGGCGGCCGAGTCATTAGCGACTCGACGCAATTGGCCGAAGTTCTGCGTGACGTCCCGATGAAAGTCGGCTCGCCGATCGTGAAGAAGACACCGCTCTGGAGCAATTGGTGGTTGTGGACCTGGCTGCTGGGTCTGCTCAGCGTGGAATGGATTTGGCGACGTGTGGTGGGACTGGCGTGAATTCCACGGAGTTGAGTCTCCTCTGCGGATGTCCTCAACAACGCGATGTCGGTGCGAGCGAATTGGATTAAAGGCTTTCACTGGTTGTTTGTCGAAACCAAGAATGAGAGAGGTATGCCATGCGAAGGTCTGTCGTGTCTGGACTGGTCTCGGCCGCGCTGTTGTTCTCGATCACGGCGCTTGCTCGTGCCGATGAGCCGGAGAAGGCGAAGGACGATGAACTGACGGCGAAGCGGTACGAGCTAATGCAGAAGCGGATGGAGAAGGTGAAGGTGACTTCCGAGGAAGAGAGTTTTCCCGAGCAGTTCGGGGCCAAGCCGATCTTTCGCTACACCGACCCCGTGCGGAATTACGTGGCGGCGGCGGTATGGAAGCTGGGGGAGACCGGTCGCCCGCGAGCGATCATGACGACCGAATTGCATCGTCAATACAGCGGCAGTCCGAGGATCGTCTACGAGTATCTCTCACTGACCCCGACGAAGTTCGTGGCACGAGGTGACATGAATTGGAATCCGTCGGCTTCGGTCCTTGAGTTCAAACCGGTGCCGGGAGCGCCCGCTCCCGATGAGTCTCCGCAGCGCCGCCTGATCCAACTGCGAGCCATCGTCAAGCGGTTTACCGGAGAAGAGTTGGTTGGCAAGGAACGGTGCGAGCTCCGTCTGCTGCCGCAGCCCATCGACCGCTACACCCCGTCAACCGCCGAACGTGTCGATGGAGCGATCTTCATCGCCGCCTTCGGCACCAACCCCGAAGCGATGCTGTTCATCGAGTCGGACGGCAAGACGTGGCAATACGCCGCCGGTCGCCTGAGCGGTGCCAAAACGATCTCGCTCTCCATCGACGGCAAGACCGCGTGGGAGGGAGCCCCTGTCCAATACGGCTCGGCGTCCTCGTACTCCGCCTCCAACGCCCCCGCCGACATTCCCGGCATCTCGCCCGATGGGACGGAGATCAAGGAGTAGGCTCGCGTCCGGATGTGCGGGCTTTGATTCTGTTGCTTCTCGCTTCTGTTTCGTCTTCACCACTCTACCTACGGAGTTTCAACATGACCGATCTGCGATTCACGTTTCTTCGGATGTTTCTCTCAATCTCAGTCGTCTTGCCGATGATTGCAGACATTCGTGCGGCGGACCCTCCCACGAAGGATGTCAAAGAGCCGGAAGATTCCTCGCCCAAGGATGAATTAGCCAAGAAGCGGCAGGAGCACATTCTCAAGGCGATGCAGAAGTATGAGGTCGTCGTGGATGGCGACGCGGACAAGAAGGCGACGTTGGACTCGAAGGCCCTGCTGCGCTGGTCGAACCCAACCAGTGATGTCGCCGATGGGCTGATGTCGGTCTACTCGACTGGCCCGACCGAGCGACCGGCGATGATCGCTCACATCTATGTCCACGGAGCGGGGTTGAACGGCTTGGCGATGATGGAGTTTGCCGACGTTCATCCGGGACAGGTGGAGCTGTTTCGCGGCAAACAAAAAGTGTGGTCGCCCCGTTCCCGCTACAGCAAATTCGAGACGCTGCCCGACGGCCCGAAACCGTCCGACAACGCGGCGCTGCGGCTGAGCCAAATGAAAAAGATGGCGGCTCGATTTGAGATCATCGACGGCTTTCACGACAAAGATTCCAAGCCACAGCCGCAAGTCTTGCGAATGATGTCGCGGCCGACTTATCGCTACGGCAAGCCTGATGGCGAGATCATCGACGGAGCACTCTTCACGTTTGTCGTGGCGACCGACCCCGAGGCGTGCCTGTTGATCGAGATTCATCGCAAGGGCGATGTCACGACTTGGGAGTACATGGTCCTCCCGATGACCATTTACTCGCTGGATGCCAAGCTCGACGGCAAGCCCGTCTGGACGAAGCCCGAGGCGATGGTCTTCGGCGATCCAACCGCTCCGCACTACATCTCGCCCTACAACGGTGATGCCGGTGAAGCACCGTTCCGTTCCCCGTTGCCAAAGCCGTGAGCACGCGCTTGTCGATGTCTGCACCGAACACCACCGTTCCTCTCAACTCTCATTCATCGGAAGGTTGCTTATGACGATTTCAAAGTGCGTGTGGACGAACACTGCAGTCGCGTGTTTCGAGATGGTTGTTGTTTCGGCCCTGTTCGGTCAGGAAGAGACCGCCAAACAGGAGAAGGATCCGAAGAACACGGCGCGGATTGATTTCATGCGGAAGACCGTTCAAGAGATGGTCATCAAGCAGACCGATCCCAAAGATGAACGCGATTTGAAGATCAAGCCCCAACCGTTGCTGCGTTACAACGACCCTTCTCGCAGCGTGGCCGACTCCGCGCTGTGGCGAGTGGGGAGCAAGGGGCGGCCGATCGCGCTCGTCACTTCCGAAGTTTATGGCCCGTTTGAGAACCAGCGTTTCCAACTGAACCATGAGTTTCTCTCCATCGACAACCCTCGTCTGACCATGCAATGCGGCGGATTTACTTGGCTTCCGCCTGCGAAGCCTGAGTTGACGTTTCAGAAGTTCAAGTCGGACGAGAAGCCTTCGGACAAGCCGCAACTGCGACTGCTCCAGATCAAGCGATTGGCCCAGAAGTTTGAGATGCGACAGAACCACCAGGGAAACAAGATTGAGTTGCGTCTGCTTCCGACACCGCTCGATCGCTATGAGCCATCCGACAAGCCCAATGCCGACGGAGCGATCTTCGCCGGAGTCTGGGGCGTGAATCCTGAAGTGCTGCTGTTCATCGAGACCGATGGCGAGTCATGGTCGTTCGCATTCACCCGATCGAGTAGCGCGAACGTCTGGGCCACGATGGATGGTGTCGAGGTTTGGAATGTGCCGCAGGTCTATGTGTCACCGACGATGCCGTACTCGATAACGGGTAACGCCATCACTGTCCCAGCAGCAGTGTTCGGCGCTGCCAACGACGAGAAGAAGCCATGACACGTTGGCCGCACACATCTCGTGAATCGAATCCATTTTCATCTTCGGAGCCAATCATGAATCGCCTGTATTCACTGTGGTACTGCTCGAGTTTGTCACTGCTCTGCCTCGTCGCCTTGATGCCGTTTGCGGCTGCTCAGGATCAGGCGGATGTGCAGGAGAAGGAGAAGGCTGAGCGGAAGGAAGTTGACAAGACGAGTGCTTCGCGGTTGCGAGCGGTTCGGGAGATCATGGG
>JAYTQJ010000422.1:0-40890 GCA_043746775.1 Schlesneria sp. | reverse complement strand
CCATATCAGGGGCCAGGCACTCCAAACTTCAAACGGCAGCGGTCGTCACCGTGATTGACAGTTCCAGCGTTGCTCCGCTGCCGTTTGAAGTTTGGAGTGCCTGACCCCGGCCGGTGCGTCCACGAGGGCGATCAGGGACGTATCTCACTCGGTGTAAATGAACTCATTCAAACAGAACAGCACTTGGCAGAAGTCGATGAGGGCACGGTGGAGTCCCGCGTTGGGATCGGTAGTTGAGTATGAGGCGGCTTGTTGGCGGAGGAACTCGGAGGTGTTGGACAGCTCGTCGGGAGATGGCTCACGGCTGAGGGTCGTGAGGTAGCCGAGTTTGACTGCGGCTTCGAGAGGCTGGGATTGGGCGACCGATTGGAGACGCATCGCGAACTGGCGTGAGGCGTCTCGAACTTGAGGGTTGTTCATTAACAACAGAGCTTGTGGCGCGATCGTGGTTTGTGGGCGATCGGCCACCGGCGTCGTACCGTCAGGAGCATCGAAGACCGTCATCGACGGCATCAGTTGGCTCCGTTTCACCGTGAAGTAGAGGCTGCGGCGGCGATGGCTTTCGTTCAGCACGCCTGCTCCGTAGAGGCGGTCGTCAAGTTGACCGCTCACCGCGAGGACCGCGTCGCGGATGACTTCGGCCTCCAACCGGCGGCGCGGTCGATGCCAGAAGAGCTTGTTCTCGCGATCGACCGACGCCCGCTGTTCGTCCGTGTCGCACGACTGCTTGTACGTGCTGCTCGTCAGAATCCGGCGATGGATTGGCTTGAGATGCCACTCGTGACGGACGAGTTCACTCGCGAGGAAATCGAGCAGTTCGGGATGACTCGGCAATTCGCCACGCGTGCCGAAATCGGAAGGGGTCGCGACGAGGCCGCGTCCGAGGTGATGTTGCCAGAGCCGGTTGACCATGACGCGAGCGAGCAGGTTGCCCGCACCGGCTTCACGATCGAGCAGCCAGTTCGTCAGCGACGTTCGTTGGAATGACGTGCGCGATCCCTGCGGAGCAGGCGATTGGAAGAGTTGCGGTGCGTCGGGGTTGGCCATCAGGACCTGCAAGTAACCCTGAGTCGCCACGGCATCCTTGTTGTTTGGCTCGCCGCGTCGCAGGAAGTGCGTCTCTTTCAGAAACTCGGACTCCGCCTGCGTGTGCAGCTTCACGGGCGGCAGGCCCTCGGTGGCGACGAGGACTTTTTGGACGCGCGGCTTGGGTGCGGTCGCGGCATGCGCGGCGCGACGATCTTCAACCTGCTTCCAGCCCGCGTCCTGTGGCTTGTACCAGTCGAAGGCCGCACGCTTTTCATCCACCGTCAGTTGCTCAAACGGTTTCGTCAGGAGGGCGAGGATCGTTTCATTCCACGCGCCGCCAGTTGTGGCGGGTAACTCGGGCTGCTGAGAAATCGTGACTCGTGGACGACCGATCGAATGCTGTGCGTTGTTGTTGTACGCCAGCGTGATCGTCACGACGGTCCCCGCTTCAAAGCCAAATGGCTCGACACACGAGAAGACCGCCGCGTGGTCCTTTCCGAACTCGGGATCGACCGCCCACGCCGATTGCGGGTTGTCGTCGATGGCCGCTGCGACAGGCAGGCCCTTCTGTTCAAAGGTGGCTCGCGCGGACGTCAGCTTCACTGGGGCCGGCTTCGCATCGGCGGCGGCTCCAACGGGAAGCACCGTCACCGCGAAATCAGAGAGCGCGAAGTTGCCGTTCCCTGCGCGGCCCGGTCCCGATTTGACGAAGCTCGGATGCGCGAGGGCCTCCAACCGGATCGACTTCACGTCGCGCAGTTTCGTGGTGAACGTGATCGTCACGACATCGTTCGCCGGGCTGGTGCCACTTTGCAGCCAGGACTCATCGGACTGCTTCGTGAACGTCGCGTTTCCCTTCGACTTGATCGCGAGGTCCACCGGAACGAACCATGACGGGTTCTCTTTGGCCGGGTCGCGTGTGGATCGCCACTTTGCGAACGCGATCTCCAGTTGAGTCGCCTCGTAGTCACGCACGGCTTGCTCGAAGGGAGCGTGCGAGATGTCGAACTCGGCGCGATCGCGCTGATAGCCCACGGGGTCGAAGTCGAGTTCGACCTCGCTCCGGATCGTGGTCGTGAACGTCGAGAGCAAGCGGTAGTAATCGGCCTGCGGGATCGGGTCGAACTTGTGATCGTGGCATCGCGCGCACCCAATTGTCAGTCCCAGCATCGACGTGCCGATCGTGCCAAGCATGTCGTCCATCTCGTCATAGCGATGCTTCTCGACTTCGTTCTTGGTGATCTGCGTCGAGTGAACGCCCGCCGCAAGGAACCCCGTCGCCATCATCGCCAGTCGGTCGTTCGGAGCGAACTCGTCCCCGGCGATCTGCCAGCGCACGAACTGGTCGTAAGGCATCCCCGCGTTCAGGGCCTGCACCACGAAGTCGCGATAGTGGAAGGCCGATGGCCGGTCGTAGTCGTGTTCAAACCCGTGGCTCTCGGCGAAGCGAGCGAGGTCCAGCCAGCGTCGGCCCCAGCGCTCACCGTAATGCGGGTTGGCGAGCAACCGATCAACGAGCCGTTCGTAAGCGTCAGCCCGTTCATCACGAATGAACTCGGTCACGTCATCGGCTGACGGTGGCAGGCCAATCAGGTCAAAGGTGACGCGGCGAATCAGCTCGGCTTTTGAGACCGATCCATTCGGAGCCAGCTTCGCTTCGTTGAGCTTGCCGAGAACAAACCGATCGACCGCAGCCGCGACCCAGCCGCGAGCGTCCTCGATAGGCGGCGGTGTTGTTTTCGCGAGCGGTTGGAATGACCAGAACGCTTTCTTCTCGGATGCCAGCTTTCGCTGAGTCCACTCCAGTGGATCAGCCTTCTTCGCCTCGACCAACGGTTCGTCGAACGGGGCACCGAGATCGATCCACTTGGTGATCGCCGCGATCTCTTTGTTGGTGAGTTTGTCACCGTCCTTCGGCATGCGTGGCTGTTGCTGATGCGAGATCAACCGGACAAGCAAACTCTTGTCGCCGCGTCCAACAACCGCCGCCGGTCCCCGCTCGCCTCCCTTGAGCAGCCCCTCCTGCGTGGCGAGGTCCAACTTCCCTTCGGTCGCATCGCCCCCGTGGCAACTGACGCACTTGTCCTTCAAGATCGCCCGCACATCCGACTGGAAGACCTCCAGCCCCAACTTTCGCTTCGCCGCATGATCGGGATCAACCGCCGCAACCGCTCCCGCCTGATCCGCCGCGTCGAGAAATGTGCGACCGAGAAATGCAGAACAACTGAGCACCAACACGACGGGAAACAGCACTCGCGCAGTGAGTCGCAGCATGGGAACTCGCAAGAAACAGGTGACAGAACCGGGCGGGAAATTCATCGCCGGGATTCTATTCGACGCTCAACGCCATCGGCTACCGGACATGAGACATCGAGCGGGGACTCCTGCCCGTCCGCTCTGCAAACACCAACCCGAAGCGTGAGCGAGGATGCAAAGGAGTGTAGTTCAGCTTCCCCACGCACGCGCCGTGCTGCTCCGCAGCATGAGTTGCGGAGCAGCACCAACCAAGATGCGCCCGCCAAAAGTAGCCTTCCTCGTTCCGCGTGAAGAGAGCCGAACGCGGAATGACGCTGTTTCCTGCATCTCCGGGTCGCTGGTGACTCGGCTGACTTCACGCGGAGCGATGAAGGCGACTTCTGTCGGTCACGTCAACCAAAGGCATTTAGGAATCGGTTCGTAATAACTTCCCGTATTGGCGACCATCATTGTGTGAGCGGCAAGGCGCTAGCCGCCGGTTCTGTACGCCGACCTGCGGCTAGCGCCTTGCCGCTCACGGGAAGTTATTGCGTGCCGATTCCTTAACGCCTACTCAACCTCGTCGCCACAGCGTCTGATCAGTGCGGTCTTCCAGCGTGACCTTGAGTTCGTTGAGCTTGTTGCGGATGAGATCGGCGACAGCGAAGTTTTTGTTCTTGCGGGCGTCGGCTCGAATTTGGATGACGAGTTGCATGAGACCGTCGAGCAGTCCGTCGTCGGCTGACGCGGCCTTGGCCTTCGCTTCGCGGAAGACGCCGAGGATCGCGGCGAGTTCCTTGAGGAGCGTCATCCCGGCGGTGAGGGCGGGGAGTTTGCTCTTATCTCCGGCGGCGGTGTCGAGCTTGTGATCGCCAATGAAGGCGTTGAGCGTCTTCCGAAGATCAAACAACACGCCGACGGCTCCGCCCGTGTTGAAGTCGTCGTCCATGGCATCAAGGTAACGCTGACGGAGCGTGTGGAGTTCGGCAATGTAGCTGGCGCTCTCCGAGTGCTCAGCCTCCGCACTCGGAGAGTGCGGGCTACTTTGGTTGCCTCGTGTGGTCGCGGGCTTCAACGAGTAAAACGATTGGCCAGCGGCGCGTTCATAGGTCTCGAACAGGCGATAAAAACCTTCCAGACTCTTGCCCGTCTCGGCGATCCGTTCGTCGCTAAAGTCGATCGGGCTGCGGTAGTGAGTCGCGAGTAAGAAGAAGCGGATCGTTTCGGGTTCGTGCTTGGCAAACAATTCCTTTACGGACGCGGCTCCCTTGGAACCGGCTAACTTGTTCGCTTCTTGAGCCTCCTTCGCGGCAGTGAGATCTGCGGGCTTGTCACCGTGTTTGTCGTGGCCTCCGCCCACCTTGCCCGGTGCGCCGCTCGCCTGCATCAGGCCGTTGTGCATCCAGTAGCGGGCGAACGGTTTTCCCGTGCAGCTTTCGGATTGAGCCAACTCGTTCTCGTGATGCGGAAACATCAGGTCAAGGCCGCCGCCGTGGATGTCGATCGAGTCGCCGAGAATCTTCTTGGCCATTGCGGAACACTCGATGTGCCAGCCCGGTCGGCCCGGTCCCCACGGACTCGGCCACGCCGGTTCACCTGGTTTCGATCCCTTCCACAAGGCGAAGTCGGCGGGATGCTGCTTGCCGCCGTGAGTCTCGATCCGCGTTCCGGCCAGCATGTCGGTGAGGCTGCGACCACTGAGCTTCCCGTAGTCCTCATCCTTGGTGCAGTTGAAGTACACGTCGCCGCTCAGCGGGTACGCGAAACCCTTCTCGATCAGCGTGGCGATGATGTCCTGCATCTCTTGGATGTGCTGCGTTGCATACGGAGTGTGGTCGATCCCATCGGCCCCGATTGCGACGGCCATCGTCTTGAGATTGTCGAAGTAGTCCTGCGTCATCTCCTGCGCGAGTGCCTCGACGGTCATCTTCCGCTCGTTGGCGCGATTGATCAGCTTGTCATCGACATCTGTGATGTTGACGACCCACGTCACCTTGTAGCCGCTGTAGGTGAGATACCTTTTGACCGTATCGAAGATGACCGGCCCGACCATGTGCCCGATATGAGCCGGCTTGTAAACCGTCGGCCCGCACAGATACATCGAGACCTTCCCCGGCTCGACCGTCTGAAAATCTTCCTTCTGCCGTGACAGTGTGTTGTAAACGCGAAGTGGCATGGTTCCGTCCGTGTTCGTGTGAGGTGGATGCAATTGAAAACCAACAAAACTCAGGCATCACGAGTTAACGTGTATTCTGCTTTTTTTAGAACAGCAACGACGTGTTCTTCAGTAATGGTAGAAAACTGATGAACAAACTCATGAATGCCGCCGCCACAAATCAAGTGATCAAATAACGCGGCAACTGGAACTGTTGTTCCAGCAAACACCGGCTTGCCACATTGGACGCTCGGATCAGACCAGATCATTCGATTTCTCTGGACCGAACTGGTATTTAGTTCGTCGATTCCAGGCAACACGGAGTCTTGCGGAGAATTGCCCCCCAGCTCGTGAACCCATTGATCAGCGTCCGTACTAATCCTTCCGTTACGAAATGGCACATACGTACGGGGGCCATCGAATCGCGGCTTCATGACCATCCAAAATTCGCCATGAAGTGTTTCTCGAATCGTTTGTACGTGCGCGGTCTGCAACGATAGTGGGTATCGATATTCCTCCAGAATCAATTCGCCATTGGATTGAAGGCGGAATGTTGCAATGTGTCCACGCCAGAGTGCTGAAGATATAACTGCCTTCTCCGGCGGTTTTCGTTGACGACTGAATTTGTATGGTTCACCCCAGCCGTGATTGGAATACACATCGCCTCGGATGACGCTGTAAAGATACAAGCTTGTCATGTCGAGCTGAGGATGTTCGTTTATAAGCACATCCGGAAATTGCACGGTCATGGAAACGTCCTTCCGAGCAACACCATGGCATCGGCGTCAATCGCTTCAAGCCGCCCCACGGGGCCGACCTTTTCACCGGTCTTGGCTTTCACGTTCACTTGGTCTTCGGGGACACCGAGCAGTCGGGCCACGTTGGCTTTGATGGTGGGCTTATGAACCGACAGCTTCGGGCGTTCCGCGTGAAGAGTGCAGTCGAGGTTGACGACTTGCCAGCCTCGTTCGTGAACGGCAGCGAGAGCGGCTTCGAGAAAGACTGTTGAATCGGCTCCGGCCCATTTCACGTCGGTGTTCGGGAACCAATCGCCGATGTCGCCGAGGCCCGCCGCGCCGAGGAGTGCATCCGTGATCGCATGGAGTAGCACATCGGCGTCGCTGTGACCGTCGAGGCCCAGCTCAAACGGAACCTCAACACCGCCGAGCAGCAGCTTGCGACCCGCGACCAGCCGGTGGCGGTCGTGTCCCAAGCCGATGCGATATTCGGGCGATGTCATGTCTCATCCTTGATGACGGGGCGAAGTTCGCGCGGATGATAGCTTGGGGTGGAGAGGCTGACAATTCGCGGGAAGCAGGTTGCAGCTCTGCCAACTCAGTAGTCGCCGCTCACGATGATCAGGCGTTTCCCGTCGGGCGTCCAACTGATGTCGGTGTTGTTGCGAGTCTCATCTTGGCCTTTGATGAGAGTTGGCGGATCGGCCTTGTTCGGGTTGAACTCGTACAACTGAGTGCGTTCTCTTTCCAGGCAGAAATTCGTGAACACGATGCGGTCTTCCGTCGGGTGCCATTCGAAGTCTCGCACGGTCGATTTGGGAAAAGAATGATGGACTTTGATCTCGGGCACGCCGGTCGCCGGAACGGTGACAATGTCCTGTGAGCCATCGGCCTTCGTTCCGAAGAAGCAGATTCTCGTTCCATCCGGCGACCAAGTTGCGAGTCCGAAACCCGTGTACGAGAGCGGTGCGGCCTCCACGACAACGCGCGTCGTTTCCGAGTCGCACTCGTAGACGTTCAGTCCCTTCCCGTCCACGATTACCAAGAGGCGGCCATTCGGTGACGCCTTCCCTCCCCAGCTATCTGATGCCAGTGAAGTTAGATCGGAACCATCCAAGTTCATCCGGTACATCCCATTAGTCGGCTGAATTCGCCAACAGGCAATCCGGTTTCCATCGTCACACCATTCGGGATTCCACCCTGAGTCGATCTTGCGTGGCGTGCCTCCTTCGAGATCCATCACGTAAATCGCGGGTTGTTCGGCCTGCCCCGCTGCTGGATCTGCGCCGAATGCCAACTGCTTTCCGTCTCGGCTCACCGCAGGGCAATTGAGCGACGGATGGCCCTCGAATTGGAAGAGCTTCTTCCAGCCGGTGCCGTCCGCGTTCATGACAAACATTTCGTCAGGTTGCTTCAAACGGAACGGGAACTCGGACGATTCGAGAGTCCCACTGCGGTCGGCATCGAGCCGGTGAAAATAGAAGAGTCTCAGGAACGGAACGCGAGTCGATCCAAACTGAAACTCGCCAAACGCCAGCTTTTCATCACCGTCCGAATCGAGTGGCTGGGACTCCCACGGCAGATACCGATTGGCGGTCATCGTCAGTCGATATTCGGCCAGCGACAACTGACCGTCACGATCGAGATCGAAAGCCCGGAAGTCGGCGGCGACGATTCCCAACTGATTTTCAGTCAGCCCCACACCGAGTTCCTTGATTGAGAGCCACGCGTCGCAATTGGTGTCGCGCTGACAAAACTCCCTCACGGGATCAGTCCACGCTCGTCCCGATATTCGGCACCATTCGTCGAAGGACAGGCTGTCGTCGCCGTCACTGTTCGCGGCGTCAAACTCCTTCGTCACGTTGGCGTCGCCGTGAGACCGTTCGATGAATTCGGCACGCTCCAGTTTGCCGTTCTGGTTCTGATCGATGTGGCGATAGAGCCTGTCGTTGAAGACACGACCGTTGGGTTCTCGGATGAGCTTTCCATCCTGACGACGTACTCCGAACAGGATCTCCAAGAATCGACGAGTCTCGTCACGGCTGACTTTTTGATTGCCGTCAGAATCGGCTTCCTGCTCGGACAAGGGAATCCCGTACTTCTGAAACCGCATCGAAAATGCCGTGAGGAAGCCGCGCGCCTCGACCTCGATCTCGGGGTTCTCGTGCCAGTTGTCGAGCGACTTGTCGAGCACGGCCATGACCTGATCGACGACCGCCGTCATCGGGTCGGCCAATGGTCCGCGATGCTCCGCTGCGACGACCGTCGGCACCGTCGAGAACTCGGCCAGATTGAGGGCCGCGTCCGCATCTTGATCGAAGAGCAAGAAGTCACGCCGTGCCGTCTTGGCTTCACCCCGGTTCAACAGAAACTCATCGAGAGACAGTCGCTGGTCGCGGTTCTGATCGGCGGCGACAAATGCCCGCGACACAGACTCAATGGCCAGTTGCTTCGCATCCGGCTTCTCCTCCGCCGCATGACTCGACCCCGAGCCAGCAGCGACCGTCGCCACGACCAACAGACTCATCGCCACGCGCCACGGATGTTGTCGAGAGGGGAGCATGATTTTTCCAACTCGAGAGAACGGAACGGGTTCAAAACAACTTGCTCGTTTAACCGCGTGGGGTATAGACGAGCGATTGGGAACTCTTCATGTGGAAATGGCGTCAGGTTGGCACTCTACGGATGACCTTCAGATTGAGCCAATCGGGTCGCTCCAACTCATGCACGCCGTCAGACAAAATTCCTGATGGAACTGGTTTCCCTCGGTCTGGCCGTCTGGTATGAAGCTGTCAGACTGATTGTCTGCTCCGCTTATGGCAGGCTCGTCGCACTTCGTCAACGTCTCGCAATTCACCACGCGTCTTGGCTGTTCTTCTGAGGATTCATTCATGGCTCACTCGTCCGATCCGGCGGCGGCAGGAAGTCTCAGCGATAACGATGTGGAGGCGATTAACCGGCTGCGCGAGCTGTATGGCAAACTGAAGCTGGAGTTGGGGCGAGTCATCATCGGTCAACATGATGTCATCGAGCGACTCGCGATCTGCATGTTCGCTCGCGGACATGCGCTGCTGATGGGTGTGCCCGGTTTGGCGAAGACGCTCCTCGTCAGCAAGCTCTCCGAAACGATGTCGCTCAAATTCAGCCGCATCCAGTTCACGCCCGACCTGATGCCGATGGACATCACCGGGACTGACATCTTGCAAGACGGGGCCGACGGCAAGCGCGAGTTCCATTTCGTTCCCGGCCCCGTCTTCGCGAACATCGTCTTGTCCGACGAGATCAACCGCGCCCCACCAAAAACACAGGCCGCGATGCTCGAAGCGATGCAGGAGCAGAAGGTCACTGTTGTCGGCAAGACCTTCCGCCTCGAATCGCCCTTCTTCGTGCTGGCGACTCAAAACCCGGTCGAACAAGAGGGAACGTATCCGCTCCCCGAAGCCCAACTCGACCGCTTCATGTTCCTGATCGAACTCGACTATCCGTCTGAGGCCGAAGAAATTCAGATCGCGCGCACGACAACGGGCGACGCGCTGCCGGAACTCGATCACCTGATGACGGCCGCCGAAATCATCGAGCATCAACATCTGGTCCGTCGCATCCCGGTCCCCGATCACATCTATCAGTTCGCCGCCAAGCTCGTTCGCAAAACGAGACCTCAAGGATCGACCGCCCCGGCGTGGCTCAAGCCCCTCGTCGCCTGGGGAGCCGGACCGCGCGCGGTGCAGTTCCTGATCCTCGGTGCCAAAGCGCGAGCCGCCTTGCACGGCAGCTACATGGTCCGGCTCGAAGACATCCACGAAGTAGCCGTCCCCGTGTTGACGCATCGCGTCATCACGACCTTCGCCGCGCAGGCCGAAGGACTCGACGCCAAACAGATCGTGAAGCGTCTGATCGCCGAGACGATGGAGGAACGGTGAACTGTGTTTTAGCCCGGAGGGCGGCAGGTGGTAGCCCACGGCGTGAGCCGTGGGAAAAAGGCTTTAGACGGATTTAGCCCGGAGGGCGACACAAAAGGCGAGTGATGTCCGTCCTCTGAGTATCGCCCTCCGGGCTGCATGTCCAATTCACGGATCATCCCACGGCTCACGCCGTGGGCTACCACCTGCCGCCCTCCGGGCTAAAGAGTCATCGCGAATAATCGCCCGAATGTTGGAGCCTTGCCTCATGCTAAACGACCGCCAGCCACGCAGCTTCATCGACACGCGGGTCTTGTCGCGATTGGCAGGGTTGCCCTTGTTTGCGAGGCGGCCGATGCAGGGAAGTGTCTCCGGGCGACATGCCAGCCCGCATCGAGGATCGAGCGTCGAGTTTGCCGAGTACCGGAAGTATGTCCCCGGCGATGATCTTCGTCGGTTGGACTGGCGCGCTTACGGGAGGTCGGACCGCTTCTATGTGAAGGAGTTTGAAGCCGACACGAATCTGCGCTGCTGCTTCGTGGTCGATACCAGCGGCTCGATGGGCTTCGGTTCGACAGGCATCACGAAGATCGAGTACGCGCGGAGTATTGCCGGGACGCTGGGCTACCTCGCCAGCCAGCAAGGGGATGCTGTCGGAGTTGCCTGCGTGGCGAAGGGTGTCGTGCGGAACCTGCCTCCCAAACGGAATGCGGCTCATCTGAGACAGGTACTCGACATCCTCGAGCAGACTCAGCCGAAGGGGGAGACGCAGCTCGCAGCGGTCCTGCATGAACTCGCCGAGACCATTCGGCAACGGGCACTCATCGTCGTGCTGTCGGACTTCTTCATCGAGCCGGATCAGTTGCGCAGTGCGTTCCAACATCTGCGGTTTCGGCATCACGATGTGACGGCGTTTCATCTGCTCGATCCGTTGGAGTTGTCGTTCAGCTTCAGACGCCCGATGCGGTTCCTCGACATGGAGGGCGGCCCGGCCATCTTCGCGGAACCGAACGACATCGCTGATCGTTATGACAAAGCGTTGCAGCAGTACCTGACGCGGCTCAAGCAAGTCGTGCTGGAGTCGGCGATCGACTATCAGCGCATCAGCCTCGAAGAAAACTACGAACAGGCGCTCGTCCGATTCCTCGTCAGCCGCGCTCAGGCAAAGGGGATTCGATGATGAAGGCGACGAGGAGTGGCGAGCAGAAGAGGAGTAGTGAAAAGTGAAAAGTGATCAGTGCAAAGTGCAAAGTGAAGAGGAGGGACGCTGGCACTCGCGAGATGTCCGCGACTCGATGCAGCCTCTTCGTCTTTCCACTTTGCACTTTGCACTTTGCACTTCTCACTTCGCACTCGCCTTCAAAACATTCCCACTTCAAAACACGAGGAGCCACACATGAGCTTCCTCCAACCGTGGCTGCTGTACGGTCTGCCGATCATCGCGCTGCCGATCATCATTCATCTGATCAACCAGCGGCGGTTTCAGACGATTCAATGGGCGGCGATGATGTTTTTGCTCGCGGCGCATCGCATGGCGCGCGGGTATTCGCGGCTCAGGCAGTGGCTGATCCTGCTCTTTCGGACACTGGCCGTCGCGGGGTTAATGTTCGCGATCAGCCGTCCGCTCGCGAGCGGATGGCTCGGGCTGGCGGGAGGGACTCGGGCCGATACGACGATTATTTTACTTGACCGTTCTCCGTCGATGCAGCAGCGCGGCGCGGGGACCGGCGAGTCGAAGTTGGAGACCGGACGGAAGCAACTCGTCCAGGCGTTGGAGACGCTCGGCTCTGGCCGTTGGGTGTTGATCGACAGTACCACGCACGAGCCGCGCGAGCTGGAGTCGCCGCGCGCGATGATCAGTCTCCCGACGGCGGGGCCTGCCAGTGCGTCGGCCGATCTGCCGATGATGCTGCAAGCGGCACACGACTACATCCGCCACAACCAAGCGGGCCGCACCGAGGTCTGGATTTGCTCGGACCTGCGCGAGAGTGACTGGAACGCCGAGAGCGGTCGCTGGTCCACGCTGCGCGATGCGTTCTTGGAGCTGCCGCAAGGGGTGAGGTTCCACTTGCTCGCTTATCCGCAGTCGGCACCGGCCAACGTGTCGGTCCGCGTGACAGACGTGCGTCGGCAGATTGCCACGGACGGCGCGGAGTTGCTCGTCTCACTGCGTGTCTCGCGACCAATGACCAACGACAGGACGGGGGGCGACGAGAAGCTCAACCTTCCCGTGCAGTTCGAGATCGACGGAGCGAGGTCCGTGGTGAACGTCGAGTTGACTGGATCGTATGTCGATCTGAAGGAGCATCGGATTCCGATCGAGCGGACGCGGGAACGAGGTTGGGGGCGAGTCTCGATCCCGACCGATGCCAACCCCGCCGACGATGACTTTTATTTTGCGTTCGACAACCCGCCGCCACGTCGCACGATCATCGTGTGCGAAGACCCGCAGACTGAACGACCGCTGCAACTCGCGGCGGGGATCTCGCCCGATCCGGCGGTGAAGTGCGAAACAGAAGTCGTCGCCGTCGAACAGCTCTCGTCGGTCGAGTGGGATCACATCTCGCTCGTTGTCTGGGAGGCGTCACTGCCGACCGGAATGGCTGCCGATCTGATTCGCTCGTTCGTCGATCGTGGTGGCCAAGCGGTCTTTCTGCCGCCGCGCAACCCCGGCAACGACGATCTCTTCGGAATGAAATGGCAGACGTGGAACACGGGTACCGAACCGTTCCCGATTGAATCGTGGCGCGGTGATGAAGACGCTCTGGCTCGCACGCTGAGCGGTGCCGCGCTGCCGGTCGGTCAGTTGGAAGTCCGTCAGTACTGCAGACTGACGGGCGACGCGACGCAGCTCGCCACGCTGAAGGGAGGCGTGCCGCTGTTGGCTCGCTCACCGACCGAACGAGGCGGCGTTTACTTCTGGACGACGACACCCTCGCCGCGAGACTCATCGCTCGCGACAGGTGGAGTCGTGCTGTATGCGTTCATGCAGCGCGTCCTCTCCAACGGTGCGGCGGTCCTCAGCAAGGCACGACAACTCGACGCAGGCGATCCGGGGAGCGAAGACCCGGCCGCGTGGAGTCGGCTCAATGACGGAGATCAAAGTCTCTCGACCGAGGCCGCCTATCAACACGGCATTTATGCGGGAGGCGACCGGCTGCTGGCCGTGAATCGCCCGGTGGCCGAGGACGCCGCGAAGGTCTTGGCCGATGCCCGCGTCGCCGAACTGTTTCGCGGGCTGAGCTTCGTTCGCGTCGATGACCAAGCGGGAAGTTTCAACTCGCTGATTCAAGAAATCTGGCGTGTGTTCCTCGTCGCGATGCTGGTCTCGCTGGTGTTGGAAGCGGCGCTCTGTCTCCCCAAGGTCGCTCGCGCTGCGGGAGCAACCTCATGACAACCGTTCGTTCGCTGACCTTCTTGTGGGTGCCGTGGTCGGTCGCGGTGTCGGTATTGATCGTCGCCATCACGGCTGGGCTGTGTTGGGTCGCGTGGCGGCGGAGTGGCTATCGGCGCGACTTTGGTCTGTTGGAGTTGCTGCGGTTGGCGTTGGTCGCCTTTGTCGCGTTGCTCTTCAATCAGCCCGAGTGGGTCGAGGAGTATCGCCCCGAGGAGAAGCCATCGGTCGCGGTGTTGTGGGATGACTCGGCCAGCATGGAGACGCGCGATGTCTCCAGCGGCGAGTTGGCATCCATTACGTTGACCTCGCGGCGCGAGTCGATTGCGAAACTGACGACCAGCGAATTCTGGGCGTCGCTCAATAAGAAGCTGACGGTGGTGATTCAGCCGTTTTCGTCGGTGAGTCTGAAGCAGGAGGAAGAGAAGAGCACCGCCGCAGAGAAGAGCGTCGCGGCGCGAGGGAGCAATCTGCACGAGCCGCTTGCTACGGCACCTCAACGGTTCAAGAACTTGAGAGCGGTCGTGCTGGCTTCTGACGGGGACTGGAACGAAGGGGCCGCGCCCGTTCTCGCGGCGTCGGCTTTGCGGTTGAAGGACATTCCGGTGTTCACCGTTCCCGTGGGAAGTTCGTCGCGGTTGCCGGATGTCGAGTTACTGAGTCTGGATTCGCCGACGTTCGGCATCGCGGGGAAGTCGGTGCGCATCCCGTTCACGATCGACAGCACGTTGCCGCGCGAATACCTCACGACCGTCACGTTGAAGACTTCGGATGGCGATGAGGTCACGAAGGAAGTTCGCGTCGCGCCGATGGGTCGGACCAGTGAGTGGGTCATCTGGAAGCCGAAGGTGGTCGGGGACTACACGCTCACGCTGAATGTTCCTCGTCACGCGGAAGAACTGCTCGGCGACAACAACACGTTGACGGCCCCGATCGCCATTCGCGAAGAGAAGCTGAAGGTGCTGGTCGTCGAATCGGTCCCGCGTTGGGAGTACCGCTATCTCCGAAACGCCCTGTCGCGCGATCCGGGGGTTGAGGTCTCGTGCCTGCTGTTTCATCCGGGGCTGAGCAAAGGGGGCGGAGGCAACAAGGACTACATCAAGCAGTTCCCCAAGGGACTCGAAGAACTATCGAAGTACGACGTGGTGTTCCTCGGCGATGTCGGTCAGGAGGACGGGCAACTCACGGCCGAAGACTGCCGGTTGCTGAAGGGCCTCGTCGAACATCAGGCGAGCGGGCTGGTCTTCATGCCCGGCTGGCAGGGGCGGCAGATGAGCCTCATCGGGACCGAATTGGATGACCTGCTGCCGGTCGTGATGGACGAGTCACAACCGGGAGGCTGGGGTTCGCGCACGCCGAGCCACTTCGAGTTGACGGAACTGGGCCGCCGCAGCCTGCTGACCAAACTGGCTGATACTCAAGAGGACAACATCGAAGTTTGGGAGAGCCTTCCCGGCTTCCAGTGGTACGCCCCCGTCGTGCGAGCGAAGGCCGGTGCCGAGGTGCTGTGCGTCCATAAAGACGCCTCGAACGAACACGGTCGCCTGCCGCTCCTCGCGACTCGAACGTTCGGCGCGGGGAAGGTCCTCTTCATGGGGACCGACGGCGCGTGGCGTTGGCGCAAGGGAGTCGAAGACAAGTACCACTATCGCTTCTGGGGACAGGTCGTTCGCTGGATGGCCTATCAGCGGAGCATGGCCAAGGGCGAAACGATGCGGATGTATTACTCGCCCGAACAACCGCAGGTCCGCCAAACGATGGCCCTCAACGCCAACGTGATGGAGAAGAGCGGTGAGCCGTTGCCGAAGGGAGATGTCTCCGCGCGCATCGTCGCTCCGTCGGGCAAGGCCGAGACCGTGCGATTCAATTCGTCGGGCGACGAATGGGGCGAGTTCTCGTCTCGCTATACCGCTCAAGAGCCGGGTCGCCACGAAGTGACGCTGACCTGCAAGCAAACGGGAGCGACATTGGAAGCGTCGTTCTTCGTCCAAGGAGTCGCCATCGAACGGATCGGCCGAGCGGCTCGCCCGGAAGTCTTGGAAGAGATCGCCCGTGTCTCGCGCGGCCAAGTGATCGCCATCGAACGGTTGGAACAAGTCCTGAAATCGTTGGCCACCCTCCCAGAACCTGCTCCGTCCGTGAGACGCGTTCAGTTATGGTGTCACCCGCTCGTCGCAGCGGTGCTGGTGGTGATGCTGGGGGTGTTTTGGGTGGGTCGGAAAGTGGTGGGGTTGATTTGAAACACTAACCCGAAGCGTGAGCGAGGACGCGAGCGCAGCGAGCAGTGTGATGTGAGCGATGCAGTGGGTTGCGGGGTCTGGACTCCTCGCTCACGCTTCGAGTTGGTGTGTTTAGGAAACGTTGGCTGGGAAACTCGCATCCTCGCTCACGCTTCGGGTTAGTGTTGAAAGGAGCAGACTCAGATGAGTACCGAACAGCCTAAGGTCGGATTGCAGTTGCCCGAGTCGTTGCAGACTCAGTTGCATGAGTTTCGTCGGCGGGTCTGGACGATCAAGTCGATCGAGGCGGCATGTGGGGCGCTGTTTGGCGTCGTCGTGTCGTATCTCGTGGTCTTCGGTCTCGACCGGATGATGGAGACGCCGGCGGAGGTGCGGCTGGTGGTGTTTCTCGTCGCGGTGGGAGGCTGTGCGTTTGTGCCGGTCTATCTCCATCGTTGGATTTGGTGTCATCGGCGGTTCGAGCAACTGGCGCGACTGGTCAGTCGGAAGCTGCCGCTGATTGGCGATCCGCTTCTGGGGATCATCGAACTCGTGAAGAGTGAGTCTGAGCAGCAGCGATCGCGGGCGCTCGTCGAGGCGGCGGTTGTGCAGGTCGCAGGTGAGACGGCCAAGCGAGACCTGCAAGCGGCGATTCCTCATCCGCGTCATCGGATGTGGGCGTGGTTGGCCGGTGTGCCGACGGCGGCGGCGGTGCTGTTGCTCTGCCTGTTTCCGGCGGCGGCGACGAATGCGTGGTCGCGGTTTGTCGCGCCGTGGCAGGACATCCCGCGTTACACGTTCACCATGGTTGAGAAACTTTCCGAACGATTCGTCGTCGCGCATGGTGAGCCGGTCACGGTCTCGATCAAACTGCTCGACGAAACGAAATCGAAGCCGCTGCGCGGGACGGTGCAACTCGGGACACAGCTTTCCGTCACGGCCGAACTGCGCGACGGACGGTACGAGTTCGCGCTCCCCGCTCAGATCGACTCGGCCTGGATGCAGCTTCACATCGGCGACTCGCAGCAACGCGTGCGTGTCGAGCCGATGCTGCGTCCGGAACTCGCGTCGGTCGTGGCCGATGTCCAGTTGCCCGAGTACTTGAAGCGACCGCAGTCGATTCACAAGGACGTGCGGGGCGGATCGGTCTCGCTGGTGAATGGCAGCGTGGCAACGTTTACGGTCTCGGCGAACCGCAATTTGTCGAGTGCCTTGATCGACGGTCAGCTCGCGACAGTGTCGGCCGCCAGCGTGACGAGCCTGCCGACCAAGGTCGATGCCTCGCGCAAGATGCTCTTCGAGTGGAAGGATGAGTTCGGACTGAGTGGCCAAGAGCCGTTCAGCATCGCGATCACGGCGCGCGATGACGAAACGCCATCGCTGTCGTGCGAGGACTTGCCGCGACAGAAGGTCGTGATTGACTCCGAGACGCTGACGTTCAAGGTTCGCGCGCAGGACGACTTTGGGATTAAGGTCGTCGGGATTGAATGGCAAGGGGCCGACAAGTCGGTCGTCTCGAAGCCCGCCAAGGGAGAACGGATCCTCGCGGCGGGAGCGACCGACAAAGAGTTGCTCGAACTGGTCGGCACCTTCAGCGCGAAGACGCTGGGGATCGAACCGCAGCCGCTGAACGTGCGGCTGTTCGTCGAAGACTACTTCCCCGGCCGGTCGCGCACGTACTCGCCCAGTTACATGCTGTACGTCCTGAGTGCCGATCAACATTCGATCTGGATCACGGAACAACTGAGCAAGTGGCATCGGCAGTCGCTCGAAGTCCGTGATCGCGAGATGCAGCTCCATCACACCAACCAGCAACTGCGATTGCTCACGGCGGAAGAACTCGATGAGCCGGACAATCGCCGCAAGATTGAGGCTCAATCGGCGGCCGAACGAACCAACGGGCGGCGACTGACGGGACTCGTGAATGGTGGCGAGGAACTCGTTCGTCAGGCGATGCGGAACCCCGAGTTCGGCGTCGGCCATTTGGAGAAGTGGGCCGAGATGCTCCAGATTTTGAAGGACATCTCGGGCAACCGGATGCCGAACGTGGCCGACCTGCTCAAGCAGTCGTCGCAGGCTCCGGTTGTTGCGGCGAACTCGCCCGCGAAGCCTGCACCGGCCGCCGGTCAAATCCGTGACACGCGACCGGGAGCCGGCAAGCCAGCCGAACCTTCGCAGCCTCAACCAGTCGTTCCGACCGTCGTCGATAAGGAATCTTCGCAACAACCGGGGAAAAAGCCCGATGGCGAAGAGGAAGAGCCGAGCAAGAGCAACTCGAAGCCCAGGCTCACGCTGCCGGTGACGACGGTCGCGGGCAGCGGTGGGAAGAAGCAGCCACCTGCGCCCGCGAGTGAGAAGCTCGACGAAGCGGTTGTGGCTCAACAAGACTTGCTCGCCGAGTTCGACAAGATCGCGGAAGAGCTAAACAAAGTGCTGGCCAATCTCGAAGGGAGCACGCTCGTGAAGCGGCTCAAGGCCGCGTCGCGACAGCAGTACGTCATTGCGGGAAAGATCAACGATCAGGTCGGTGGGACGTTTGGTCTGCGCGGCAAATCGGGCGGCGCGGCAAAGCTGGTACTCGATGATGTCTCGACGCAGGAGACGAAGAGCAGCTTGGACCTGTCGAACATCATGGACGACATGCAGGCGTACTTCGAGCGACGGCGCATGCAGCGGTTCAAGACGGTCTTGGATGAGATGCGCGAACAGGACGCCGTCGGCAGCTTGCGGCAATTGAGTGACGACGTGAAGGTCGAGACGGGTCTCTCGATGGCGCAGGCCGAGTTCTGGTCAGACACAATGGACCGCTGGGCTGATGACTTGGTCGATCCCGCCTGTGCGGGCAAATGCCCCGGCTGCAAGTCGAAGAGCAGCCTGCCACCGTCGATCGTCTTGGAAGCGATGCACATCTTGGAGGCCGAGGTCAATCTGCGCGAAGAGACTCGCGTCGCCGAGCAGTCGCGCCCGGCACTGGCGAAGGCGGAGTTCACGAAGCGTGCGGAGCAGCTCAGCCTGACTCAGCACGAGTTGGCCGAACGCGTCGCCAAGCTGACGGTACGCATCATCGACTTGCCTGACGGTGAAGAAGAGTTCGCCAAGGAGATCGCGCTGCTGAACAAGGTTGAGCAAGTGATGCTGGAAGGGGCCGACATCCTCGAACGCCCCGACACCGGCGCGCAGGCGATCGCGGCCGAAACCGAAGCGATCGAACTGCTGCTGCAATCGAAGAAGATCAATCCGAAGGGTGGCGGCGGCGGTGGCTCATCGCCGGGCGGTGGCGGCGGCGGAACGACAAACGACTCGGCTCTCGCGCTGATCGGCTCGGGCGTGAACGAGAAGGAAGTGCGTGAAGACCGAGGCGTGTCGCAAGCGACGGGCGAATCGGGTACGTCACTGCCCGAAGAGTTCCGCGCGGGACTGGATGAGTACTTCAATCGGTTGGAACGAGACGGCTCGAAGTGAGTGCAAAGTGATCAGTGCCACGTGCAAAGTGGAGAGAGGCAGGTTGCAATGAAACCATCACTCGGCCGCGGATTGGGATCGGCTTTCGCAATGCTCGTCGTCGTTCTCATGCCCGGTCCCAGTCGCGCTGACGAGCCGAAGTTCAAAGCCAAGCCAGCCGTGGCGGCGACTCCTGCCAAAGCGGAACCGAAGGCCACCAAGCAAGACGAGGCCAAGAAGCCACAGGGACCGGCGGCGGCGATTGATGTGGGGGAATTAGCGGCTCCGTTTGTCGAGGCATTGGCGGAGAAGCTCGATCTGACGGCGGTCGATGCGCAGGTGCAGCAGTGGATTCCGCAATTCACTCAGCAGTACCGGCCCATCCTGACGACCGAGCTGAACTTCATTCGTCAGATGTGCGACCTGAAGCCGGAGCAGCGGCCGAAGGTCAAGGCGGCGGGTGAGGCGGCCGTCACTCAAGTCGTGCGGCGGATGGCCGAGCAGCAGGGGCGAGCGATGCGCGGGGTGAACGTCGTCGAACGTGAGACTGCAGCACCACCGGAGCCGCGCCGGTTCATTCTCGACACGCTGTCAAAGGCGTTGAAGGAGACGCTGACCGAGGAGCAGATGACCAAGTACACCGACGAGTCTGCCAAGCGAACGGCGCTGCGGAAACGAGCCGCCATGCAATGCGCGGTGGCGTTGCTCGACGCGAATTTGTGTCTGACCGTTGAGCAGCGGGACAAGATCACCGAATCGGTTTCGGCGAAGTGGCAGTCCGAGTGGGAGTCGTGGCTGATGCTGTCGCAGTACGGCGGGCAGTACTTTCCCGAGATCCCCGACGACCTGATCGTGTCGCATCTGAACGTCGAGCAGAAGTCGGTGTGGAATGGGTTCCAAAAAGTGAGCTTCGGCCACTGGGGCGGCGACGGACAGGAACAGCAGAATGATGGTTGGTGGGGAGACGAACCGGCGAAGGGGGCTGAGCCGGTGCGAGTGAATGCAGTGATTGACATTGAGTTGAAGTGAAGCGGGATCGGCCGCAATGGAATTGGTTCGAGAGTGGAGACGGTTCATGAAACGAGCGATTCAAAACGTGTCCAGCCTTGTCGCAGCGGTGGTGGTGTTCGCCATGCCGTTGTGCGTGTGCGCGGCTCCCGATGATGGTGAGCCTCCACCGGTGGCGGCGGTCGCGAATAACGACTTCATGATGGACGAGGCGAACTTCGACCAGTGGGTCTTTCAAGGGAGCGGCAATGCGGCGGCGGGCAAGGCGCGGTTGGAATCGCAACTGAAGCTGAAGATTGACGAGTTGACGCGCGTCTGCCAGATCACCGACGAGCAGAAGAAGAAACTGACGCTGGCCGCGCGGGGCGACATGAAGCGGTTCTTCGATCAGGTCGAGGTCGTTCGCAAGAAGTTCATTGCCGTGAAGAACGACCAGAATGCGTTCGGCAACATCTGGCAAGAGATTCAACCGCTGCAACAGAAGCAGTCGGCGGGGCTGTTCGTCGAGACCTCGTTGTTTGGCAAGGCGTTGGCCAGAACATTGAGCGAAGAGCAGCAGGCTCAGTACCGCGTGGTCGTCGAAGAGCGCCGCCGGTTTCGTTATCGAGCCACCGTGGAAGCGTCACTCATTACGCTCAGCAACACCGTCACACTGCGAAGCGAGCAACACGAAGCGTTGCTCAAACTGCTCGTTGAGGAGACTCAACCGCCGCACATCTTTGGTCAGTACGACAACTATCTTGTGCTGTACCGGCTGGCAAAACTGCCTGCCAAGCAGATCAAGCCGCTGCTCGATGATCGGCAGTGGAAACTGATGCAGCCGCAGCTTCAACAAGGGCTTGGCTTGGAAGCCCATCTCGCTCAGACGGGAGTCATCGACGCGCCGAAGCAATCGGCGACCGGCCTGTTCAACACGATGAAGACCATTTTTGAGACGGCCAGTTCCGTCCGTGACGCGGCTCGCGATGACGCGGCGGCGGCGAACGACAGCCCGGCGGATGCGTTGAAACCCGAGCAACCTCGACAGGGAGAGGTGCGATGAGCGGCGAACGAACTTGGATTTGTAGGATGGGCACTCTTGCCCGTCCGGATTTCGTTGGGAAGAGCGGACGGGCAGGAGTGCCCATCCTACGGGGTGTGCTGCTGGCTCCCCTCATCACGCTGGCTGCTTGCTGGGCGGTGCCATCGCCCGTGATGGCTCAGCCCCCCTCGATCAAGATTGGTGACGTGGTCCCGCGCGATGTGCGTGAGATTTATGATCGCGGACTGCAATACCTCGTGAGTTCTCAGACCGAAGCGGGCGATTGGAAAGCGGGGGGTCAGGACGGGCCGGGTGTCACGGGAATGGCGCTGATGGTGCTGCTGGCATCCGGTGAAGACCCTAACTTCGGCCTGTACAGCAATCATGTGCGGAAGGCGCTGCGCAGCATCATCTCGCAGCAGAACGCGGCGACGGGCTTCTTTGGAAACAGCATGTATCACCACGGCTTCGCGATGCTGGCTCTGGCCGAAGCTTACGGTGCCGTGGACGACCGCAACTTGTGGACGGGAGCGGAGACGAACAAGCGGTCGATCGGCGTGTCACTGGAATTGGCGGTGCGCGCCGCGATCACATCTCAAAAGAAGAACTCGTTTGGGGCGTGGCGGTACTCGCCCGACAGCACCGATGCCGACACCTCGGTCAGTGGCGCGGTGCTGGTCGGATTGCTGGCCGCGCGGAATGCGGGGATCGAAGTTCCCGATGAAGTGACCGACAAGGCGATCAAGTACTTCACGTCCATGACCTCCGATAATGGGCAGGTCGGGTACTCGGGCGGCTTCGGCGGCTTCGATGAGTCTTTCCCGCGCATCTCGATCGCGACGCTGGTCTATTCGGTGGCGCGGCGGAAGGATCTCAAGCAGTTCAAGGCGACGCTGTCTTATCTGACGCAGCGGCTCGAAAACACGGCCCAGCAGCACTACGCCGAGTACACGCGCTACTACCAAGCCCAAGCGTTGTTTCAGGGGGATGTCGAGGCGTGGGAAAAATGGAACAAGCTGTTGGTGCGTCAGCTCAAAACGACTCAACTGAAGGACGGCAGCTTCCAAGGCCAGTTCGGTCCCACCGTGGGCACGTCGCTGTCGCTGCTGTCGCTCGCGCTGAATTACCGCTTCCTGCCGATTTACGAACGATGAGCACAGCGCCATGCCAACCCTCGACTGGAGTGCCCGCGTGATGAGCGAGTCCGTTTCACAAACATTCCGTGGTCCGATGTGGCTCGTCTGTTTCGCGGTGGCCATCACGGTGGCCAGCGAGACGCACGCGGCGGAACCCACAGACAACGCCGCCTCGGCTGTGATCCATCTCACCAATGGTGACTACGCCACCGGACGGTTGGCTGACTCACGGGGAAAGGACCGGCTCGCCTGGCAGTCAGCGGCGTTCACGGGGCCGTTTGAGTTCCCAATTCAGACGGTGAACACGATTCAATTCCCGATCCCCGCGAAGTTGATTCAGCCCGAGGGAGCCTATTGTTTTGAACTGGCGGGAGGCGACGTGCTGTTCGGTTCACTCGTCGCAATGCAGGGTGACGCAGCGGAGATTGAGGTCTCGGGAATCGGGCGGCTGCATGTGGAGAAGTCGCTCCTGCGACGGATGTATCGCTGGCAAGGTGGCACCGAACTGTTGTTCTCCGGGCCGAGCGGCTTGAAGGGCTGGACGGCCTCGGGGGCGGCGAAGGCTTGGCGCGAAGAGTCGGGGCATCTCCTTTCAGACCAGAGCGGCGCGATTCTGCAGCGTGACTTCAAGCTCCCCGCGCTGGCTCGGATCGAGTTCGAGTTGTCGTGGAAGGGCAAGCCGGATTTTGAATTGGCTCTCGGCGCGAGCGACTCCAAGTCGGCGCTGCGGGCGTTTCGGTTCGAGGTCTGGGAAAACGAACTGGTCGTGCAGCGCGAGACCGAACGCGAAGCCGATCTCACCAGCTTGCAGCCAGCTCAGTCGGGACCGGGCCGCGTTCATTTGCAGGCGTTTCTTGATCAGCCGAAAGGCCGCTTACTGGTCTTCTCCTCCGGCGGAGTGAAGCTCGCTGATCTGACGGTCACGACTGCGAAGCCCCAAACGCTGGGTGGTCTGCAACTCACCAACAAGAGCGGTGACGTTCGGCTCGAACGACTGAGCATCGGACGTTGGAATGGCGAGGCCCCGCGCACCATCGATGCCAACAAGTCGCGGTTGCACACGACCGACGGTGCGATCACGTACGGTCAACTCCAGTCCTTCGATGCGACTAGCCAAGAGTTCTTGGTCGAAACCAACGAGATCGAGGAACGGTTTGCTGCGGCGCGGGTACAGGACGTGTTCTTCTCGCAAGAGAACAACGTCGCCCCTCGTTCGCTGCGAGCCGTGCATCACTCCGGCCTGCGGATCAGCGGCGAACTGGTGAAGGTGGAAGCGAACAAAGCGTGGATCAAATGTCCCGGCATCAGCGAAGACGTGGCTTTCCCCGTGGCGGAACTCCAGGCTCTGACCGTCCTCGATCCGAGAGATGTCTCACTGGCCTCGGCCGAACGCCCGCAGCCTGCCACGCGCATCGGACGGTTGGAAGTGGAGGGGTGTTCACTTCACGGCAGCTTGGTCGAGAGTCCCAAGCACGCGGGCTGTTGCTTGGTCTGGCAACCGACACGCAGTGCGTCATCCAGCCCGCTGCGGTCGGATGTGTCGGCACGCATCGTCTATCGAGACACATCGGCGTCAGCCCCGTCACTCACCCAGCAGCAAATGCGGGAAGAGCAGGCGCGCCAGCGACAGGCTCAAGCGGGTGGCAGAATGGTTGGCCAAATGCAGGATGCGACAAGTGACAGTCGTGTCGCGTCCGCACCCAAACACAAGCAGCCGAAGTCCACGAAGCCCGTTCTCCATCTCCGTTCCGGCGACACGATCCCGTGCGATGTCTCTGCCATCGACGAGCAAGGCGTCACGTTCGCATCGTCGATCACGGAGGCCACGTTCATCCGGCACGACCAACTGAAGGCCCTCGAAATACTGGTCGAGGCCGCTCCCGTACAGATCGCCCGGGCGAAGAAGGAGCGGCTGCTGATGCTGCCGCGCATGCAGCGAGACAACCCGCCCACGCATCTGATCCGCTCCATCGACGGCGACTATTTGCGAGGCCGTCTCGTGTCGATGGACGAACACCAGGTTCAAATCGAAATCCGGCTCGAAACGAAGACGCTGCAACGCGACCGCGTGGCCCGGATCATCTGGCTGCATCCGGATGAGATCGACGGGGGATTGGAGTCGGCAAACAAACTCGGATCGGTGACGAAAGCGTCGGGCAATGTCGTGGCCGCTTCAACAGATCAGCCTGCGGGAACGCGCGTCCAAGCGATCCCGGGCGACGGCAACCGGCTGACGTTCTTCGCCGAGGAACTCGTGGGAACAACCCTGTCGGGCCGCAGTGAACTGTTGGGTGGCTGCCGCGTGGACTTGGCCATTGTCGATCAGTTGTTGATTGGTGCGGCGATCGAACAGGCGGCGGCAACGCTGGCGTTCCACCAATGGCGGCTCAAGGCGGCCGCCGATCCGCTCGAGGCGAAGGAAGGGGGAGACGGCTCGGGCGAGGGGATGGAAGGCCGGGATGCGGCGCTCGTCGGTAAGCCCGCGCCCGACATTGAACTCGACTTGCTCGACGGTAAGAAATTCCGCCTGTCCGAACACAAAGGCCAGATCGTCGTCCTCGACTTCTGGGCCTCGTGGTGCGGCCCGTGTCTGCAAGTCATGCCGCAGATCGACAAGGTCACGCACGAGTTCGCCGATCAGGGAGTCAAGTTGTTCGCGATCAACCTCGAAGAGACGCCCGACAAAGTGAAGGCGACACTTGAGCGATTAAAACTCACCACGACCGTGGCTCTCGACAGCAACGGTCGCGTCGCCGAGAAATACGGGGCGACCTCGATCCCGCAAACGGTCATCGTCGATCGCAACGGCAAAGTGGCGCGACTGTTCGTCGGCGGAGGCCCTCGGTTTGGTGACCAGCTTCGCGCGGCGCTGCAAGCCGTGCTGTCAGACAAGCCCGAAACGAGCGACTGACGTAGGGCCTCACTCTGACTGCCCCGCCTCGTTCGCGTCCACATCCAAAAGGAACTGTCTCTTGAAGTCATCCGTATTACCAATTGTGATACCTCGCGCGGTCAGTGATGAGACATCTGAGCGGGCTGGCGTCAGCCCCCTGGTTTTTCCAAAGAGGGCTTACGCCCAAGAACCGAGGGGCTTACGCCGCCCCGCTCAGAAACCTCTTACTTTGTGCCGCGTGAGATATATCGCGCCCTTCGTTCTCGTGAGCCTCTGTCTCTCCGCATTCAGTGCCGACACCGCACCGGCGGTTCGTCCGAAGTTGCAGATCATCAACGGCGGCACTCACCCCGTGGAGGTCTTCTGGTTGAAGAGTGATACCGAGCGTTTGAAGCACGCCACGATTGCCGCCGGAAAGAATCTCGTGATCAGTACGACTCTCGGTCATCGCTTTGCCATTCAAGGCGAGAAAGGTGAGCCGGAGGCGATCGTCACGTCCGAGGTTGCCGTTCAGGCGTACCGCTACGACCCGCAGGCGAAGGACGGCGTGCCAAGCTTTTACACGCAGCGGGCGGATGCGCACGGCTATCCGGTCGTGGCCTCGGCCAACGTGAACCCGTATGCGTTGAAAGAGGCGGTCTATCTGATCGACATGTTGTTGGCGAAGCGGCCCGATGTGCGGGCGGCGATGATCAAAAGTGGCTCGCGGATGTGCCTCATCGCGCACAACGAGTTCACCACCGACCAGCCCGAGTTCGCGCGGTTGGGAGAGCAGCCGCACTCCGATTTTCCGAAGTTCACCGGCCGCGAGTACTACGACGCGCGCGCCCGTGGCTTGGGCGGCAGTCAGACCGATCCGTTCTGTTCGTGCGGCGAAGAGAACCTGCTCAGCTATCCCGGCGATCCGTATGAGAAGGAGAACATCCTGATCCACGAGTTCGCGCACAACATTCATCTGCGCGGGATGATGAATGTCGATCCCACGTTCGATGCGCGCGTGGAACGGGCGTATGCCGACGCGATGCAGGCCGGTCTCTGGAAAGGCAAGTACGCCAGCGTGAACCATCACGAATACTTCGCCGAGGGCGTGCAATCGTGGTTCGACAACAACCGCACCAATGACTCCGATCACAACCACGTTCACCTGCGTTCGCAGCTCATCGAATACGATCCCGGCCTCGCCTCCCTCTGCCGCGAGGTCTTCGGCGACACCGAGCTGCGCTACACGAAACCCGCCACGCGGCTCACCGGTCACATGGCCGGATACGACCCCGGCCAGGCCCCCAAGTTTGAGTGGCCTGATCGTCTCGCGAACATCAAGGCCGAGATCAGAGCGAAGGCCGAGGCCCGCAGCCGTCACGCCAATTCGCGTGAGTCGCGCAACGTCTCCGGTTGGGGTGTGCATGTCAGCAAGGAGTTGCTCACCGCCGAACCGATTCTCACCGCCAAGGCCCTCGAACTCCTCAAAGGGCAGCTCGACGAGATCGTGCGCGTTGTCCCGGCGACCGCCGTCACCGAACTACAAAAGGTGAAGCTCTACCTTTCACCCGAGTACCCCGGAACTCCGCCCCGAGCCGAATATCACCCCGATGCAGGCTGGCTACGAGATCACCAGCGCGACCCCGCGATGGCGAAAGGGGTCGAGTTCACCAACCTCCGCATCTTTGAAGCCGAGACGCGCCGGATGCCCAACTTCGCCCTGCATGAACTCGCCCACGCCTACCACGACCGCGTCCTCGGCAACGACGAGGCACGGATCATCGCCGCCTATGACAACGCCAAAGCGAGCGGCACCTATGACCAAGTCCAGCGACAAGACTCCGAAGGCCGTAAGCGTCTCGATCGCGCCTACGCCCTGACCAACCACAAAGAGTACTTCGCGGAATGCACCGAAGCGTACTTCTCCCGCAACGACTTCTTCCCGTTCCATCGCGCGGAACTGAAAGCCCACGACCCCGCCATCGCCGCCCTCATCGAGCAGCTCTGGAAGGTCGATAACAAACCGTAGCCGTCGTTGATACTGTGACCATGTGGTCGTGCTTCGCACGGACATTGACGAGATTCCCGAGTGGGGCGGCGTCAGCCCTTTGGCGCTCGATTTGGGGTGTAGCTGAAGTCGTAAGACTTCAGACGACCGTCAAAGACAGCTGAATTCTCACGAATTCAGCTACGTCGCATTGAACGTCAATTTGAGATTCACTCAAAGTGAGTGCCATTGGGCGTCAGCCCTTTGGCGCTCGATTTATGGAATGGACCGCACCAGAGTCGCCTTTCGCTCCGCGAAAGAGCGTCCTTTCGCGGAGCGAAAGACGACAAACGCCCCCTCGCCTGCCCGCCGCTCGACCATCGAGAGAACACGTTCATGAATTCACGCGAGCTCCACATCAATCGTCGCGGCCTGCTCAATGTCGGGATGCTGAGTGGCTTGGGGCTGTCGCTGTCTGACGTGTTGCGATCGCAGGCTCGGGCTGAGTCACTGAATCCAGCGGCCCGGCGAAAAAACTCGGTCATCATCCTCCACATGCGGGGCGGGCCGAGTCAGCTTGAAACGTGGGACATGAAGCCCGACGCCCCCGTCGAGATTCGGGGCGAGTTCAAGCCGATCGCCACTTCCGTTTCGGGTCTGCAAATCTGCGAACTGTTACCACAGACCGCCGCGATCATGCACAAGTGGTCGATCGTCCGCAGCCTCCAGCATCCACCCGAGTATGGCGATGTCAGTCACTCGCGCGGCGATCAGGTCGTCTTCACCGGCCATGCTCCGGGGAGGAACGAGAGCGAGAACGCGCATCCCAGCATGGGGTCGGTCGTCGCCAAGCAATTGCAGCACATCGACCCGACAATGCTGGCGTATGTCATGGTCCCACGGATGATCCCCGGCACGGGATCGGCGTACCTCGGCGCGGCGTGTCAGCCGTTTCAAACGATGGCCGACCCGGCCACCAAGGGACAGAAGTTTGAGGTTCCAAACCTCGCCGTCCCTCAGGGAGTCGCCGTGGACCAGACGGCCGATCGCCGCCGATTGCTCGACGCGCTCGATCGGATTCGCCGCGATGTCGATCACACGGGGACGCTCGGCGCGATGGACTCGTACCAGCGACAGGCGTGGGAAATCATCACCGGCCCGCGAGTCCGTCAGGCGTTCGATCTCGACGCCGAACCGCAGTCCGTTCGCGACCGCTACGGCTATCCCCCGCAATACACGCCGCGGATGCGAGCAGGTGGCGACAACCCCGGCTGGAACCAGCGTCTGCTGCTGGCCCGGCGTCTCGTCGAAGCGGGAGTCCGACTCGTCACCGTCGATCTGCGCTGGTGGGACACGCACGACGACAACTTCTGGTCGCTGAAGAACGGCTTCCTGCCACCGTTCGACCAGAGTTACTCGGCGCTCATCGAAGACCTCGATCAGCGCGGGCTGCTCGACACGACGCTGGTCGTCGCCTGGGGCGAACACGGCCGCACGCCGCGAGTCAACGCGACCGCCGGACGCGATCACTGGATGAGCGCCTTCAGCGCCGCTCTGGCCGGAGGTGGAGTCAAAGGCGGCCGCGCTATCGGCTCGACCGACTCCCAAGCCGCCACCGTCCGAGACAACCCGAAGCACCCGCAGGATGTCCTCGCCACGGTCTATCGCCACCTCGGTGTCGATCCTTCAATCAACTACACCGACCACGCTGGCCGCCCTCACCCCGTTCTCCCCTTCGGCAAGCCGATCGACGAGTTGTTTTGAGATCAACGGAGCGGAACGAACTGGCGAGGTCATTCTCCCTCCCCTCGGCGGGGAGGTGGGAGGATGGTCAGATCGATTTGCCACTCGTCCCCCCTCCCTAACCCTCCCCGCCGAGGGGAGGGAACAAGAAGGGAGCTCGGCATGTTATCTCTCGCGCGGCCCCAGACGAGAGTTTGGCGGGCCGCATGCCGTGAGACCGTGGGTTCTTGATTTCGACGAGGAAACCCGTGGCCTTACGGCACACGGCTCGCCTCGAACATCCCACTCATGACCGTGCGAGGTATATTCCGCCCCCGCCCCCGCCCCTCAGCGCCGCAGAATCGCGATCACGGAAGGCTCGTTGCGCCATCGAAGGCATCGCGGATGCTTCGGGGGCGATATGCCTCGCACGGCTGAGATTGACGCAGCGTCGTTTCACCGCACGGGCAACGCCCCGCGCGTCGAGCGACGTGGAATTGTGTTTCGCCGCACAACGCGCGGGGCGTTGCCCACGCGGTGAAACGAGTCGGTTGCGTTACTTTGTCTCGCGGCCGTCGTCTTGCGGGTAGAGCAAGAGCCGGTCGTGAATGAGCAACAGCAAGTCGGGCAGTCCGTCACCGGTGACATCGGCGATCTGAGCTTCACGCGGTTCGGAATCTCCGCCCGCTTCATCCTCGTTGCGGAAAGACTTCTGCTCGAAGACACGGAAGTACAGCGCGTGCTTCAAACCGGTGTCGGCTCGGTACTGAAGGACTTCGATGAAATGACTGCGCGTGTCGGTCAGGACGAGATCGGTCTTCCCGTCGCCGTTTACGTCTCCGGCGAGAACATCGGTTGGGTAAATCTTTTCAAGCTGGCTCTCGAACGAAGCGAGTTCCTTCAGTGCCGGAGCCGCCGCGCCCGCGTACAGCACCGCGAACTTGTCGGCACCGAACAGCAACAAGTCGTCTCGTTTGTCGCCGTTAAAGTCGGCCACCTTCAGAGCCTTGAACGGGAAGTCGCCGATGTCGATTTCTTTCCATTGCGAGTAACCCGCCTCACCTCGTCGCAGGACACGCAACTTTTTGACACCCGCATCGACGAGCGCGATCTCCGCACCGGGTTGGCCGTCGAGTTCGATGGTTGTCGCACCGACGATCTTCGAGTTCGATTCGCCCGCGTTGAACTGTTCGACCACTTGCCAGCGTCGGTTGTCACCGAGAACCATGAACCGCGCGAAGTTGTCTTGTGCGACGAGGACTCCTTTTTTGTCGCCGAGCGTCGCGAACGAGATCGCTCCCGGTGAGACGGCCCCCAATCCGAGATTGCCGCTGACGACGATCTCTGTTGGCACGCCTACGTTGTTCAGCCCAAACAATTGCGGCGGCTTTGTGGTTCCTTGAAAGACCAGAAACTCGGACCGTTCGTCACCGGTGAAGTCGCCCTGCACGAGCTTCTCGGGAGTTCCCTTGAGTTCGAGCGGAATGGCCGTCTTGCCACCGAACGAATGCGGTTGCCATTCACCGTTCGCGGCACGCTTCAACGCCTGCAATGAGTACTCGGAACCTCGATCTTTCTTGGTCTTCGCGAGGAACACGATTTCAGGGTGCCGATCTCCATCAAGGTCAGTGAGTTCGAGGCCGATGGAGTCCGCTTCGATGGGTAGTGACTCGGGAAACGTGAGTCTGCCGTCGTCGAGACGGCTCAGCCCAAGCGTCTTCTCGGGGCCGCTGTGAATGACGACTTCCGCCTTGCCGTTGCCGTCGAAGTCGGCCGCGCGAATCTGATCCACACCGCTGAGGCCGGGAAATGGTGAGCCAAGATCGAGGCCGCTGCCCGCACGCTGGCGGAAAATCAACACGCGCGAGGCATCGGGATCGGTGACGGCGAGGTCAATGAGTCCGTCGCCATCGAGATCGGCCGCCGTGAGATCGCGGTCTCGGCCCGAACCCTGCTTGCCGAAGCCGAAATGAATGAGTCGTTCGGGCAGATCGTTTTCAGCGGGCTTCCGTCGTTCGACGTTCAACAACTTGATCCGTCCCGTGCGCGAGTCGATTGCCAGAATCTCGTGCCCCGGCTTGCCGTCGATGTCACGCAGCGACACGGCTCGCGGACGCTCGAGATCGAAGATGTACTCGGGACCGAGCTGTCCGTCGGCCAACTGCAATCGTGTGCCAAGTGACCGCGTCAGCCCTTCACCGGCGAGGTAACACAGATCATTGCGACCGTCGCCGTCGAGGTCAGCGATCTGAGCCAGCCCCAGTTTGTCGGAGGTGTTCATCAGCTTCTTCGGTTCAGCCAGCACGCCCTTCGCGGTCTGCATGAACAGGATCGTTTCGTGTTTTCCCAAGATGGCCAAGTCATCCAAGCCGTTGCTGTCGAGATCGCCCGCCGCCATGAACCATTGCGACGGCGCGGCGTCGGGAACGCGCTGTTGCTTCTTTTGTGTCCACGTTCCCGCTTCGGGCTGAAAGCGAATGACGAGTTGATCGGGGCTGCCGAAGTAGACGATGTCGGTGCGACCGTCGCCGTTGAAGTCTCCCAAGGCGACGGCGGAAACCTCCTGATCGACCGCCAACTTGATGTGCTCAAACCGCCAGTGATCTTCCACGATGTTCACGTCGGTCGCTCCCGCTTTCCGCTCGCGCGTCGCGGGGGCGACCTTTCGCTGAATCAACAGATCGAGCCGACTCTTGCTGTTATCGACGAGCAATACGTCGGTCTGCCCATCGTGATTCAAGTCTCCCGTCAGCAGATTGGCCGAGCGTTGTGAAAGCTTGAACGCCTCAATCGGTTTGAAGCCGTATTGCTCCGCGAGCGGCGCGTCGTCAGCGGCGAAGGAGACGCTCAGGCACAGCGCCCCGATGACTGCAAGACAACTCAGTCGGACAGAATGTTTGAACGACATGCGACAGCCCTCTGTATTCGACTTCTGTAGAAAGGTTACTTAATCGGTGCGCCAGCAGTCCCTAGGCTTACCCGGTGGTCTCGACCCAAAGTAGCCATCATCGCTCCGCGTGATGAGCCTTTTGAAAACAGGTGTCTGAGTCAGGGCTACCGAACTCGTCAGGCTCGTCACGCGGAGCGATGACGGCTACTTTTGCTGACCTTGATGTGTTGCGTAAATTCCACCGAGCTTGCCCCCGTGGCTCGCGAGTCATTGCACTACTGCAACACCCAAGTGGAATAGTGCAAAAACCTGATTCCACCGGGACAAGCCCGGTGGGGTGAGTTTCAAAAAATAGTGTTTGAGGGCGAGCGTTCTCACTTGTCACGCAGGATCACTGGACGAATCAGGCGATGACGGATTGGAGTTGGGACGCGATTCCTCGTTGCGAGGACCATCCGGACGCGATTGCTCCGGGCGAGAAGGACGATCGCCGCGCGGGCGATCATCACGAGGTCGGTCATCGCGCGGACGAGTGTCTCGCGGGCGGTCATCACGACGTTGCGACTCGGACGCGACACCGGCCTCGTCCCCATCGCGTTTGGCGGCGGGGGGCTGATTGGGCTTCGTCGATTTCGTGCTGACCACGGTCAGGATGTCCCGCTCGTCGGTCATGATGTGGCGCTGGCCTTCGTAAGCGATCATCAACTTCCGCGCGAGCAACTCTTGTCCGACGATCTTGCCGGTTCCCTGCTTCGTGACTACGGTCGCTCCCACGGGAGGGAGTTCCTTGCGACTCTCTTCGTAGGTGTCGTATTCGTACCTCAGACAGCACTTCAGCCGACCGCAACGACCGGAGATTTTCGAGGGATCGAGCGTCGCCTTTTGCAGCTTGGCCATCTTCATCGAGACGGGCGGCATCTCTCGCAGGAACGTGTTGCAACAGACCGGCTGTCCGCAGTCGCCGTAATCGGCGAGCAACTTGGCCTCATCGCGGATGCCGATCTGGCGCATCTCGATCCGCGTCTGAAACACTTTGGCGAGTGACTTCACGAGGTCTCGGAAATCAATCCGTTGCTCGGCGACGTAGTAATAGACGAGCCGCTCGCCACCGATGACCTGTTCGACATCCACCAACTGCATCTGCAGATTACGTTCGCGGATTTGAGCAAGACATCCTGCAAACGCTTCCTTCTCGAACGTGATCGCTTTGTCGCGATTGGCTTCATCGTCGTCGTTGGCCACTCGAATGATGCGGCCGTGTTCGTCGGAGGCACCGAGATAGGTGCGGGTTTGTTGTGAAGCGGTACTCAGAACGGTTCCCCATTCGTGACCGCGTTCGCCGCGAACAATGACGGACGCTCCGCGCGGCAGCGGCGCGAGGCCCCGCGCCGAGAACTCGCCCAATATGCGCGTCGTTCCATAGCGAACGACGTAAGACTGATCGACGACAGGTGTATCCATTTGGCCTTCTGTGCTGAGGCGTTAACTTGGAGAGAGGACATCCGTGCCAAGCTCTTCGACGCGCGAGACGCACCGAACGGGACTCATGCCGCATCGGCTGATACGGGGTTGGCGCAAGGCGGGCGGAGTATACACGCCCGCGCGCTCCAGACGCCAAGCCGCTCGGGTAAGCCGTAGCACAGGCGGCCCGCCTGTGTCTGATTGCGCATGATCTGCTAAGGATTCGGTGCGAAATAACTTCCCGGCTTGCGCCTAGTTCCCTCCCCTCGGCGGGGAGGGTTAGGGAGGGGGGCGAGTGGCAAATCGACTTCACCATCCTCCCCTCTTCCCGGCCCTCCCCGCCGAGGGGGAGGGAGAAAAGCGGGAAGTTGTTTTGCACTGGTTCCTAAGAGCGACATGGGCAAGCGAGACGCTTACCCTACGCTTTCCCATAAACGATCAATCGAGGGGATTGGGCAATTCAAGATCATCCAGTCCATCGATCTCATCCGGCTCGTCGCCATTGAGCGCCAAGCCCTCTTCGCACGAGAAGCTCTTGGTCATCAACTCCATCACGGGGCGCGTCAGCTTCGACTCAAAATCGGTTGCCTGAGAGACGATCAGCACCGTGCGCCGGTTTGTGCGGAAGGCGATGAGCGTGGCCCAATTCACGGCGTCGAGACAGACGAAGTCGATCTCGCGCCCGGCGACAGGAACGGGTAACAGTTCCGGCGGCTCCGACTCGTCGAGGTCCGTGTATTCGTCCCGATAGGCCGAGATCGCCGTCTCCAGAATGTCGGCCGGATCGGGAGCATCTTCAAACAGGGACAGTGTCCAGAACGACGTGCCGTGACTTTGAATGGAGATGGTGAGTTCATCCGGCCCCGCCTCTTCGGTCACGGTCCAGTCGCCAGGGTGACAGAATCGAATCCCGTGATTGCGATAAATCTCATCGCCCCCGAAGGGGATTTCGTCTGTGGAATGGTCTTTATGGTCGTGGTCATGATCGTGGGAACAGTCTTCGTTATGCCTCACTCGCCGGTCCTTTTCGCCAATTCAGTAACTTGTTTCTGGCTTCGCTTCACATCGGAGATGACCATCCACGGCAAGCCGGGCGTGGTTTCAGTGGGTTGTCGCTGATAGCCCCGTCGAGTAGCCTACACACAACTTCCAAAGAACTGTACGGCGGCGGGAGCGTGAGGCAAAAACTCACGTTGTTTGCCGCTCATTTTTTCCAAGTATGCCGAACAATCCACTCCGGTTTGAGGCCGATGACGCTTCATCGAGCCGACCGTGTGAGGGTGCGAGGCGAAGACGCAGGAGAACACAATGGCATCCGTTCGCGCAGAAAATGTGGCTGAAGTGGTCTGGGAACTGAAGCGAGTCGATAAGTACGCCACGTACACTGAAGTCGCCACGCGAGCGGGCTTCAAGCCCGGTGTTGCTGGCAAGACGCTTCAGACGGTGCTGGCCAACGTCCAGCGAGATTGGCCTCACTTGCAGTGGTGGCGGACGATCCCCGACGACGGAATGATTATGGAAGGCTCACCACTCGCCAAGAAACTGGCGGAGACCGGCGTCGAACTGAAGCCGGGCGAAAAGAAGGGCTTCATCACACTCACCAATCTTGATTCCAAGCTCTTCACGTGGGATCACGCGGCAGCCGCAGCGGCGGCCACCACCACCGTGTGATGTTCGGCCATCGACTGACACGTCGTAAAATTACAGCCCGATCGACAGTTCGATCGGGCTGTTTCGTTTGGCGGTGGCACCCGCCGACACTAACCTGAAGCGTAAGCGAGGAGGAACTTGGCACTCCTCGCTTACGCTTCGGGTTAGTGTGAAATGGGCAATCCCGACCCGCACGTGGAAAACATCTGACGCAGGGCATTTCCCGTGTGACTCAATTCACAATTTGCAACGTCGCTCGGCCGTCCCGCCGCCACGATGCGACCGCCTCGCTCGCCCGCGTCGGGGCCGATATCGATCAGCCAGTCTGCGGCGGCAAGCAATTCGAGGTTGTGTTCCACGACGAGGACCGAGTGTCCCGCGTGGACGAGCCGCTTCAAGACTTGCAGCAACTGCGCCACGTCGGCTGCGTGCAGGCCCGAGGTCGGTTCGTCGAGAACGAAGAGCGTGGCGGTCGTCTCGTATGAAGTCACCAGCTCTGAGGCAAGTTTCACTCGTTGAGCCTCGCCCCCCGACAACGTCGTCGCCGGTTGTCCCAGCTTCAGGTAGCCCAACCCGAGATCACGAAACAGGGTGAGCGACCGCGCGAGTCGTGGCAGGTTCGCGAAGAAGTCGGCGGCGGCTTCAAAGCTCATGTCGAGGACATCGGCCACGGTATGACCGCGATATCTCACCGCCAGCGTCTGCCGGTTGAAACGAGCGCCGTTGCATTCGGGGCACCGTTGAGTCCAGTCGAGCAAACTCTTTTTATCGAGCGTCAGCGTGCCGCGTCCTACGCAGCGCGAGCAGCGTCCGTCGAGGCTCTGGGGACTGAAGCGTCTCGCGGTGAAACCCCGCAAACGTGACTCCTTCGTTTTCGCGAAGACCTGTCGCAGCTCATCCCACAAACCGGAGTACGTCGCAGGAGTTGATCGTCCCGAACGCCCGAGCGGCATCTGATCGACTCGCACCACGCGCGTGATCGCTTCGACACCGAGCAACTCGCGAAACGCACCGCAGACCGGCGCGACCTCGCCCAGCGCACGACGGATTGCCGGGACCAGCGTTTGCATGATGAGCGAGGTCTTGCCCGAACCGCTCACGCCCGAGACACAGATCAGTCCGCCGAGTGGCAGACGCAGCGTCACGTTCTGCAGGTTGTGTTGCGTCGCACCGGAGAGCGTCAGCCACGAGGATGGCTCGAACGGAGTGGCTTCGCTCAGCGGCGTCTGGGCGGACGAGGCGTCCATCCTACGACGACGCAGTTCGCGACCGGTGATCGAATTCTCATCGAGCGCGATCACGTTGGGCGACCCGGCCGCGAGAAGTTGTCCGCCGTGCGAACCGGCTCCCGGCCCGATGTCGATCAGATGGTCCGCCTGTTGGATGACACCGAGATCATGCTCGACGATGACGACCGTGTTGCCTTGGTCTCGCAGATCGAACAGCGTCTGCAGCAGGCGATCGGTGTCGCGCGGATGAAGTCCGGCCGTGGGTTCATCCACGACGTAGCAGGCTCCCGTCAGTTGGCTCCCCAAGCTGGCGGCCAATCGCGCCCGCTGGAACTCACCCGCCGAAAGCGAATCGCCCGCGCGATCCAACGTCAGGTAGTCCAACCCGACATCGACGAGGAACCGCAGTCGAGATGCGACCTCGGGCAGGATGTGCCGCGCGGCGAGTTGGTCGGCTACGCCATTCCAAGGATCAGGTGAGCCGGGTGGCGTCAGCCCCTGGACTGTGGAATGAAGAATCCGGGGGCTGACGCCGCCCGGCTCACCTGAAGAGTTTGTGTCAGTGGCCACTTCAATGAACCGCTTGGACCATTCCTCGATGCACCGCAGAGCCTCATCCATTCGCAGGGCCACGATGTCGGCGATGGATCGTCCCGCGATCAACACCGACTGCGGTAGCGGCGCAAGGCGGCGTCCCACGCACGTCGCACACGTCTCTTCCACGCCCTCGATTGACGTCGCCACAACGCCCAAGCCGTGACACGTCGCACACGCGCCGCGAACGCTGTTGAAGCTGAAGTCGCTCGGCTCCAAAGCGGGGAAGCTGATGCCGCACGTCGCACACGCGAGGCGACTGCTGTAGAGCCGGTCCAGCCATTGGCCGTCCGATTCGTGACTGAGCAAGCACTGTCCCTGACCAAGCTCCAGCGCGAGGTCGATCGACTCTTCCAGCCGTGTGCGAATTCCCTCCTTGATGATGAGCCGATCGACGACGACCTCAATCGAGTGTGGTTTCGTTGCGACCAGACTCGGTGGCGACGCGGCATCGACCAGCTCGCCATCGACACGCGCACGCACGAAACCGTCACGCACGATCCGCGCAAAGACCTCCGCGTGCGAGCCATTCTGTCCGCGAATGATCGGCGACAGGATCAACACCTTCTGCCGATCTTCGAGTCTCAGTGCCTGATCCACGATCGCCTCGCGCGATTGAGACGACACCGGTTGACGACACGTCGGGCAGTGCAGCCGTCCCGTGCGAGAATAGAGCAGCCGCAGGTAATCATAGACCTCGGCAATCGTCGCCACCGTAGTCCGTCGTCGTGGTCCGCGCGTGCGCTGCTCGATGCCGAGCGTCGGCGGCAACCCTTCGATCAGATCGACCTCGGGACGTTCGAGCCGCTGCAACAACGCTCGCGTTTGCGGTGAGACCGTCGCGAGATAACGTCGCCGTCCTTCGGCGAACAACGTGTCAAACGCCAGCGAACTCTTCCCGCTGCCGCTGACGCCCGTGATGACGGTCAGCGTGCCGAGCGGGATGTCCACGTCGATGCCGCATAGATTGTGAGTCCTCGCCCCACGAATGCGAATCGCGTCAGTGGCAGTCGAAGTCGGGAGCGGCATCAGGCAAGAACCGAGAAGGTTGTACGACTGCTCTTCAGATCGGGCGGGACGGTACTCTGGTCTCCACGCAGCCTCAAGCCTGAGCTAGAATCCGCGCGGCAAGAGTGAGACTTTTCTGAGCGGGGTGGCGTAAGCCCCCTGGCTCCTTAAAACGGGCTGACGCCCAAGAACCGGGGGGCTTACGCCACCCCGTTCAGAAAAGTCTCATCAATGCCCGCGCGAGGTATAAAACCCGAAGCGTGAGCGAGGACGCAACTCAACTCCTCGCTCACGCTTCGGGTTGGTGTCTTCAATGCTTCCTTCTCACCGGGAACTCCGTTCATGCCACCGCAGCTTCGAGAGATGTCCGCCGAGTTACTCAGCCGATTGGCCGGTTGGTCGGCACCTGTCATCGCGGGCGTGGCTGTGCTGCACTTTTTCGCGTTCCTGTGGCTGGCGGCTTGGGCGCGGCGCGACCTGCGGCGGATGGCCACTGACTTCGATTCGTTCACGCGCGAACTCAAGCATCGCAGCCTGCTCGACACGAGCATCAGCCTCTCCGACCAGATCGACGCGTTCCTGGCAGACGTGAAGGAAGTCCTCGACGACCCAACAAAAAAGGCCGAGCGACTGTCGTTGACGCACCGCGTGAAGACGCTCGACGAACAGCGCCGCTACTTGCAATCGCAATCGTTCGAGACCTGTTACACCGTCTGCCGCACGATGATCGAGGCGTATCCGCTGGCGGGCGTGTTGGGCACGATCTTGGCGATCGGCGCGGCGTTGCAAGGGGGGAACGAGAACGCACAAAAGACGGTGGCCAACATCGTGCGGAACTTCGGTGACTCGGTCTGGGCGACGTTCGCCGGACTGGTCGCAGCGATCGTGTTGATGTTCATCAACAGCCTCGTCGAGACGCGGTTCCGGCGGCTGTCGGAGAACCGCCAACATGTGCGTGAAACCGTCGCGCGCGCCAAACGTGAGTTGTCGCTCGGTTCGGGAGGCGACGCATGACACCCGCTCGCAAGCTGACCTTTCAGCTCGCCTCATTGCTCGACCTGCTGCTGATCGTGATGTTCGCGCTGTACCTCGAAATGCAGACGGTCGCGCAGCAACAGACCGAGCGTGTCGAGTCCGAACGCCAAACCACGGCCACCGATTTGGAGACCCTTCAGCGTCAGTTGGCTGAGCTACAGAAGCAACTCGCGCAGTGGGAAGAGAAGCAACGCGATGTCGATCGGGCCGAACACGCGAGCCGCGAACAGTTGGGCGAATTGTTTCGTGAACTGTTCCGCATCCCCGAATCGACGATTCAGAAGATCGCTCAACGACGCGGCTTCGATGAAGCCGGACTGTCTCCCGCCGAGATCGCCACACTGAAGAGAGAGCTTCACAATTTGGCCTCCTCACGCGGCGATCAGGTCGTCGATCATCTGCTGACGTTCGCCGAGATGAAGAAACGCTTCGACGTGTGGGAGGTCTACCTTCAGGAAAACGGGGCACTCGTCGTGAATGCCGGCTCGCACCAGAAGCGGCTTCAAACCGGCGCAGTCGAGTCTCCCGAAGAGTTTTCAGATGAGCTGTTCAAGCTCTACAAGTCATTCCCACAGACAAAGAGTGTCGTGTTGATCTTGGTCAGCTACGGAGACTCGCGGCTGACGCACCGACAAGCGGTCATCAAGGGCCTTCCCGTCGTGGCGGAACGAATGCGAGCCGACAGTAACGGAGGCGCTCGATTCGAGTACGCTGTACTCGGCTATCGCCCCGACGCCGTGCCGCGCCCTTAACCGCCTGTCGAAAAACGTAGAGTAAGCCTCCGGCTTGCTCGTTTTCTCGCGGTAAAGACGGGCAAGCGAGACGCTTACCCTACGTTTTCAACAGGCGATTAAACCAATGCTGAGGTATCGTGCCGTCCGACTGTTCCGAGAATAAGAAAGGTCAATGTGAAAAAGCGATACATACTTGGGGCCGCTCTCATCGCGGGAGCGATCATTGGCCAGTATTTGCCTAACTTCTGGAAAGGCTTCGGCGGAGGAAGCACCATCGGAGTTGGCATCGGTGACCCGACCTCGGGTGATGTGAGTTCGAAGACCGGCACCCAACCGGCTGAAACTCCCGGCGAACAACCGGACACGCCGAAGACCGCTGCCCCCGGCAGCACTCCCGATTCCACCAACACCGCAGCCGTCATCAAGGTCGTGATCGACGAGAAGTCCTACTTCGTTCGCTCGGCAGCGGGTGACCGCCCCGTGACGATTCCGGAAATCATCGCACTCGTTCAAGCCGCAACCGGCGACGCCGATGGTATCCGTGTCCGCATCTATCAAAAGGGGACCTCACGCCCGTCGGCAGAGATCGCCCTGAACGAGGCGTTCGAGCAGGCCAAAATCAGTAACACCGCGGTCGTCTGGGTGCCAACGATCGTGAAGTGAGAAGCCACCAACCCGAAGCGTGAGCGAGGACTCGCGTTCGGCGTGGGTCTCCCGCCCCCGCCGAAACGCCCGACCGCAGGTCTCCTCTTCTCTTTCGTTTTCTCGCAGATCACAACCAAACCGCAACACCCGTTACTTCAAGAACGAAACGAAGAGGAGACCTGCGGTCGCGACCGGTGCGGGGTCAGGAGACCCGCGCACAACAGAGCCTTGATGGCATCCTACGGTTACTTGTCCTTCCGCCACAGCCAGCGCATCGCGTCCGGCAAAACGACTCCGCCGTGGTTGCCGTTGTGGGCGCCGTGGCCCTAGACGGTTTGGACGTCGTACTTGGACCACTTCAGCGACGATTCCATCTCCAGATTGGCGAGCCACCAGTTGCCGTGTTCGTTGTTGACGTCGTGGTCGCCGTCCTGCAAGTAGACTCGGATCGGCTTGCGTTCGGTTTTGCGGATCAGGGCCGGGTAGACGTGGCCGCCGCGGATGTTCGTGAAGCTGCCGATGTGGCTCAGCACTTTGCGGAAGGAGTCGGGACGCTCCCACGCCACCGTCCAGGCACAGATGCCTCCCGACGACGCACCGCAGATGGCTCGCTGTTCGGGATCAGTCGTCAGGTTGTGGCTCTTGCCGACCTCGGGCAGGATCTCTTCGAGGATGAACTTCGCATACGTGTCGCCGAGTGAGTCGTATTCGACGCTGCGGTTGTTCGCCTTCCAGCGCGATTCGGGGAGCGGGTCGCCGCGATGACCGGGATCGACGAAGATGCCGATG
>JAYTQJ010000421.1:0-8908 GCA_043746775.1 Schlesneria sp. | reverse complement strand
ACTCCTCGGCGGTCAGTAGCGCCAAGTCTTCGACCAAGCTCGCCGTTTCCACCGAGTCAGTTGGCGAATCGAACCGGACGGAAAACGTGGAACCGTTGAGTTCCAACACGTCTCCTTCGCGGAGAGCCGTCCGCCGTCGCAGTTGCCCGTTGATGAACAGGTTCGTTCCATCGACCGCTTCGATCCAAGTCACGTCGGCTTGACGCCTGATGACGGAATGGAGCGCAGGGCCGTCCGGCAAACGCAGCTCACATGCGAGGCTGGAGCCGACGCGAACCTCATTGACATCGATCACGAACGATTCGGAAGGGCCGTCCAGAACGAGCAGCAGCGGTGCGACCGCGTTCTCGTTCAGCACGACGGGACACGAATTACGACCACTCAATTTGCCAACCGGTGAAATCAACATTAGTTCTCGTTCCAACCTCATGTCGGGCGGAGGAAGTCTCGCCGAAGCGAGCACCACAAAGCGTGTCATTGGGTTTCGTCCGGCTGAATTCGCCGCCGTGAATCAATTGCCGTGCGCAGGCAGACTCGCCCAGCCGATCCTGCGGCGAAGACGGTTCGCATCGTGACGGTTCTGCCGCATGCGGGGCACTTGCCGCGCGTTCATGCCGCAAATCGCATCCGCCTAACGAACTGGCGGGAACCTTGCCGGTTGTAGCGCGGTGACAGAAATAAACTCGCCCCCACACCAACCCGCAGCGTCAGCGAGGACGAGAGACACGCCATGAACCCGCAGCGTCGTTCTCTCTGCGGTGAGAGGCGCGTGCGTCAGGCAAGTCCTGCCGTTCGCCTACGTCTCGGACGGGTCGGACTCCGCTGCCTCAAGCCGTCGCAAGTAGCCTCCCAGCCACCAGCCCCACAGCGCGTAGTGCAGCACACCGAACCAAGCCAAGCCGCCAACGACCAAGATGATGCCGAGGACTCCGGGCAGGATCATCGCGATCAAGCCCAAAATCAGCGAGGCGATCACGACGACCATCAGCAGTGCCGACAGTGTCCGGGAATCGGCGTCGCTCTTGGCTTGTGCGTCATCGTTCATCCGAACACCTTTTGCAGGGCACCGCGCCGATGATGAAAGCCATCGTCGAGGGCATCCATGATCTTGTCGGCCGTCACGACAAAGCCCAGCAGGCCACCGGGCGGTTCAAACTCGATGAGGTTCACCAGCGAACAACCTCCCGCTGCATTCGGTTCGACGATGTAGTCGTGCCTCCACAGCTTGAGTGGCCCTTCGACCATCTGTTCGCGGAATCGCAGCGGCGAGACCAACTCGACGATCTCATACGAGAGCTGCTGCACCATGCCATACGCTTGCACGCGGCACGTCAATCGGCTGCCAAGTTCGATCACCTTGGGAGGGTTCACGAAGACGAACTGCGATTCCGGTGGAGCGATCGACTCCAGATTGGCGGGTTGCAGGATGAACTCGAAGACCTGCTCGGGCGTCGCCTTAAGCAGCGTGCGGCTTTCAAACTGAGGCATGGGAAAACCTGATCTACGAGAGTGGGAGCCAATCCGAGTCGCATTCTAGGTGCGATGTCTCCGCCTCGAAACCCACTCGACGTACTCTGGTCGAACCGTTCCACCGCCGCGTCAGAACTCGGTCTGTTGGTAGCCGCAATGCCGTCGGCCGGATCTATCTCAATCGCCGAACGGCATCAGAATCAAGACGCTACAAACGAAAAAGGACAAGGCGTCACAATAACGCCTTGTCCTGAGCACGGAGAGGGGGGGATTCGAACCCCCGGTAAGGTTTGACCCCCACGCCGCTTTAGCAAAGCGGTGCTATCGGCCACTCAGCCACCTCTCCTCGGACGCAAACCGGGCGACAGCATAGCTGGGAATCAACCGAAAGCAAGGCTGGTTTACGACAGAACTTCACGCTCGCTGAGGGTCATTGGTGAGCCAGCGGATGGGGTAGCAGCAGGTTCGATGACGAGTTCTTCGCAGAACGAATCTGATGCGACTAAGCGGTCCAGCCAGCCATTTCTTCCTCGGTGATCTCACACCGCAACACTCGACACCCCGCCCCTTGAACGTGCCGATGCGCGGATCGCACCGCCTCTTCCAACGAGGCGGCCTCCCGATGAAAGGCCACATAGGGTTGGCCGCAATGCTCACCAGGCGAACAGTCGTCCGCACCGGCATCAAAGAGCGCGTTCGACCAATCCAGCAACTCGCGAGGTTCGGGCGCGATCCACAGGACAAACTCGAACAGTCGTTCAGCCACTGCTCATTCCTTCGCATCGGTCTGCAAACTGTCCCTCGCTCCCAGGCTGGAGCTTGGGAACGAGGGAAAAGGCCAATCGTGTTGAAAGCGGCCGGTAAGAAACCTGCTCTCATGTGAATCCCTCTACTTCGCCTTCGACCGGAACGTGTGAATCCCCTTCCCGGTCGGACTGACGACGTTGAGATAGACCTCGCCCGCTTCGTCCTCACCGAAGCTGATCGCTTGCAGCGGCGCGCCGCTGTAATTGATCGCGCGATTTGCGGTGACAGCCTTCTTCGTTTCGTCGTACTTGAGCGCCCAGATTTTGCCCGAGACGTAGTCGGCGTAAACGTAGTGGCCGGTCAGTTCGGGAACGGCCTTGCCTCGATAGACATAGCCGCCGGTGATCGACTTGCCGATGTCGTGGTGGTACTCGTGAATCGGGTCGATCAGGCCGGGAGCGTTGCTCGTGCTGTTCGGTGCGAACGGGTGCTTGGATTCGCGCAGATTCCAGCCGTAGTTGCCACCTTTCACTCCGAGGTTGATCTCTTCCCAAAGGTTCTGTCCCACGTCGGCAATCCACAGTTGACCGGTCTGACGATCGAACGAATGCCGCCAGACGTTTCTCAGCCCGTAGCAGTAAATCTCGGGCAGCGCGATCTCTTTCTTGTTGGCTGTGACGCCAATGAACGGATTGTCGGCCGGACAGGCGTACTTCTTGCCAGCGTCTTTCTTATCGATGTCGATCCGCAGAATCTTGCCGAGCAACGTCTGCAAGTTCTGACCGCTGCCGTGAGGATCGTTGCCCGCCCCGCCGTCGCCGAGGGCGATGTACAGGAAGCCGTCCTGCCCGAAGCAGATCGTCCCACCTTTGTGGTTCCAATAGGGATGAGGCACCTTCAGCAGGACCTCTTCGCTAGCGGGATCGGCCTTGTTGGGATCGGCCTTCGAGACCTTGAACCGCGACACCACCGTCGTGTGAGCTTCCTTCGCCGAGACATAGAACACGAAGAACTCGCCGGTCGTCTTGTACTTCGGATGGAAGGCCATCCCGAGAAAGCCCTCTTCATTCTCCTTGTCGAGGTACTGCACCTTCGACTTGATATCGAGGAAGACGGTCGTCTCCTTCGCGTCGGGTGCGAAGACGTGAATGATCCCCTGTTGCTGTGGAACGAAGAGCCTCTTCGACCCATCCCCCGCATTGGTGAGCAGGATCGGCCGCAACGGTGTCGGCACCCCGTTGTCGTCCGATTCCCAACCGGTCCATTTGAGATTCTCGAACGTCACGACCGGCTCAACGGCCAGCGGCGATTCGTCAATCTGGGCAGCAACAAACTGATAGGGCAATGCAGCGATCAAAGCAGCAAACAAGCAGAGGCGTTTCACGATGAACAGGTTCCTAAAAGAAGAGGGGTGGGCAGTGTTGATTCAAAAGGGGATCGTCGATTTCTACTTCGCACGGTCAGAACAGACTCGTTTAACCGCGTGGGCAACGCCCCCGCGGTTAAGCGACGCTACGTCAATTTCAACGACATGGGATTTCATTGAAGGGCCAGACGGTATCTCCAGCGTCCAGACGGCGTCTGTCGGCGGGTTAGCAGGAAGCTGGCATTGAGAACGGTCGAGGCTTGCATCCCGTCGGCGTCAGCGACTTGGGGGACGAACTCAGACTGGCCGCGTGTGTGGATCGTGAAGTGCATCTGGCCGCGACGAACATCGACGAGCCAAAGCTCACGCACTCCCGCAGCGAAGTACGCCTTCGGCAAACGGACCGTATCCTTCTTCACCGAGCTGTTGCTGACGATCTCGACGATGAGATCGGGGCCACCTTCAAACTCGACGATATTGTCATCGTGTTCGTTCGAGCCAGCGGCACCGGGGATCCCCTTCACGCGGCCGTCCGCCAGCGATGCTTCCGTGATGAACACCAAGTCTGGCTCAGCCGAAAGCTTTGCTTCTTTGGAGACGATTCGCGTGCAGTCAGAAAACAGCCAGCCGAAGTCGTTCTCGTCGGCGAACGGATGCAGGACATGAGCGATCGCCATCTTAGGCGTGCCGTGAGCAAAGGCGTTTTCAGGAGACATGTCGATCTCGATTCGTCCGTCGATGTAGTCGATGCGACCGTCTTCAGGGAAACTTTCCGAGTGGGTCCACGCGCGAAAGTCGTCGAGTGTGCGCAGATCGAACGGAATTTCGACGCGATCTTCGATGCTGATGGTGTGGGTGGACATGACGATCTCCTGAAGAGGCATGAAGTCCGGCTTTCGGAAAAGCCGGACTTCGTTTTCCACCGATCACGACAGTTCGGCACGCACGGTTTCGAGCAGCTTCTTGGTCAGCTTGATGCCGTCGGCTTCGCTTGCCTTGCTCCCTTCGTATTCGACGCCGATCCAGCTTCGGTAGCCGTAGGACAGGACGATCGGGATCAGCTTGCGGTAGTCGGACTTCGTTTCGTTGCCAGCCTCGTCGAAGTCATGCGACTTGGCGCTGACTCCCTTGGCGAACGGCATCAATTCTTCCGTCCCCTTGTAGCGGTCGTACCAGACTTTGGGAGCGACTTGGAAGTTGCCGAAGTCGGGGAGAGTGCCACAGCCGGGATGATTCACGGTGCGCATGACCTCGGCCAGCCACGAGCCATTCGACGACAGGCCGCCGTGATTTTCGACGATCACGCCGATGTTGTGCGTCGCGCCGAACTCGGTCAGCTTGCGCAGTCCGTCCGCTGCACGCTTGATCTGTTCTGGGTATGAGCCGCTCGATTGAGCGTTCACGCGAATCGAATGGCATCCCAAGAACTTGGCGGCCTCGACCCACTTTTTGTGGTTGTCCACCGCCTGCATCCGCTTGGCTTCGTCGGCGTCGCCCAAGGCTCCTTCGCCGTCGCACATGATGAGGACACTCGTCACGCCGTTGTCATCGGCTCGCTTCTTCAGCTCACCGAGATACTCCTGATCTTGAGCCTTGTCCTTGAAGAACTGGTTGACGTACTCGATGCCGTCGATCCCGTAATCGTTCTTGGCGATCTTGGCGAAGTCGAGCGGATCGGCCTGCTTCGAGAAGAACGTCTTGTGCAGCGACCACTGCGCGAGCGAAATCTTGAACAGCGGAGCCTTCCCGGCTGGAGCATCTGCGGCGAAGAGACTCTTGCTCAACGATGAGGCCGCGATCAACCCGACCGAAGCGGACAAGAAATGACGACGGGATAGCGACAACGACATCGGGAGGTTCCTCAACAGGGATGGCAACTCAGGGGCATCAAAACCAGCGGGCGGATTCTATTCGTCGAGTTGCTCGAAAGGGAACCAAGGTGCCGTTCCTCAGTCGCGACAGGCCCCGATGTGCGGGATTACACTGTCGCCCCGGTACGCGACGATGATTTCTAAAGTTGATTCTTTGCTGAGGGGTGATTTATGACGACAGTTGCCGATCGGATCACGGTGGACCCCGAGCAGTGTGGCGGGCGTGTGTGCGTGGGATGCGCATTCGCGTGAGTGACGTACTCGATCTGCTCGCGAACGGTCTGATTCCGGAGCAGGTCGTCGAAGAGTTGCCCGATCTGGAGGTCGCTGACGTTCAAGCGTGTCTCCGTTATGCCAGCCCTCGCAACGGAGAAGAACAATGACTGGCGATTGGCATTCGTTGATCACCATCGAACCGGACAAACGCGGTGGACGACCGTGCATTCGCGGGATGCGGATCACCGTGTTTGACGTACTGTCCAATCTGGCGGCCGGCATGTCTGCGGAAGCGATTCTGAAAGACTTTCCCTATCTCACCGCTGAGGACATTCAGGCTTGCTTGGCGTATGCCGTTGAGCGTGAGCGGCAGATGCTCGTGGTGCCAGCTTGAAACTCCTCTTCAATCAGAACCTAGGTTCATCGGATGTTTTCGGGGGATTCATTTGGAGAGCGCTGGACGACGGCACCGGTCTCCATCCTGAAGGGATGAAGACAGTGACCATCGTCTGTTTCTCTCCAAATGAATCCCCCCAAACATCAGGTGAACCCGAAGAACCCAGCGCGGTCTGTGCCCGCAACCCAAACCGATCTGTGTTGGCGCTCGCCATGAACACAAGTTGCCTTTACTCCGAAGGAGTTGTGTCACATAGCCCAGGGTTGCGAGCGGAGCGAGCTACCCTGGGTCGGGGGCAAAGGACCGTTTTCTACCCCAACGGGGTTGCGTCAGGCAGGCCGAATGACACAACCCCGTTGGAGTAGAGACCCCTCAATCCTGACCTCCCCAGGGTAGCCGCGATGCGCGGCAACCCTGGGCTGTGAGACGCAACTCCTTCGGAGTAATGAGCCGCGAATCACCAAGGCACGAGCGCGTCACTCAGTCCAAAATCATCGCGCCACGCGAAGAAACAAGACGTTAGTAGTACTGGCAGCGACGACTCTCACTCACTCTGATACGGCATGAGCAACCCCGCTTGGGGAGTCTCGTTCAAGCCGGGGAAGTGGCCGTGGGCGATGGCGTCGCCGAGTGAGGTGACTTGTTGGAAATAGCGATCCGTGGGGAGACCGCCTGACAGTCGCCGACGCAACTCGGTGCAGACCGTGTCGCCCGCCGCGCGGATCACTTCGTTGTCGTGTCGTGCGGCGTAGAGACTCGTGACGAGTACGACCACGGCCAACTGAATCCGTCCCGACAACTCGGCCATGCGGCACTGGCGGTCGGCCAGTTTGAGTTGGAACTTTTTCATTGTGCCGCTTATTTCGAGCGAGCTGCGTTGCAGCCAGCGGGCGGCGAACTCGGCGTGATCGCGCAAGCGGGCGTGGCCTTCCAACCCAGACGCTTCGTAGCCATCGGGCAGCTTGAATTCCAAGTGCGGCCGGTGCCACTTCCGCCCGACGAACCACTTGGCATAGTTCATCAGCGGTCCCTTCATCGCCCACAGGTGCGACGGGTTGGCGAGGTTTGGTTGCCTGATCCCCTTCTCCGCCAGAGCCATTCCGATCGGCTCGAAGAACTGTTTGCCGTGCTGCTTCACGAGCGACTTGAAGAACGCCATGCCGAGCATCTCGCCCTCGCCCTCGTAGATGCACGGGGCGAGAAAATCGTGGACGTTGTCGCCGAACAAGTGTCCGTGCAGGAACGCCCGACCGCCGTGAGTCTTCATGAACAACTCGATGGCTGCCTCCTTCTGAGCCTCGCTGCCGAAGATCTTCGCGATGATGCACTCCATCTCGCCGCGATAGCCTTGATCGAGCAGCCCGGCCGTCCAGTCCATCAGTGCCTCGCACGCGACGATCAGTCCCGCGAGATGTCCCATCCGGCGACGGACCAGCTCGCGCGTCTCGATCGCCTGGCCGTACGTCTTCCGAAACTTGGCCCACGGGATCATGTTGGCGAGCATCAGCCGCATCACACCCGCTGCGTTGGCACACAGCGCGACGCGGCCTCGATTGAGACCGTGATAGGCAATCGTCAGCCCATCGCCGTCACCGGGATCGAGCCAGTTCTCGACCGGCACGGGGAAGTCTCGAAACACGATCCCCTGGTTGTGCGCGTGTCGCAGTGCATAGAGGCCATACGATTTCAAACGGAACTGGTCGGACTCTTCGTTCGGAAGATCGACGATGAGGACCGCCGGCTGACCTTCGATCAAACAGACCAGCCCGATGGTGCGTCCCGGTGCGACGTTCGTGATGAAGAGTTTTTCGCCCGTGACGAAAAACGTGTCACCGCGTCGAACCGCGACCGTGCGCAGTGCTGTCAAATCCGAACCGGCACAAGGCTCGGTGAGGGCGAAGGCTGAGAGACGTTCTCCGCTGGCCAGCCTCGGCAGGAAGCGTTGTTGCTGCTCGGCGTTGCCAAACGTTTGCAACGGATCGACAGCACCGATGCAGCCGTGTACCGAGGCCAGCCCCGCAATCGTCGGATCGAGCTGAGCTAACTTCGTGAGGAAGCGGGCGAACTCGGTGAACGAAACTCCCGCGCCGCCATAAGGCTGATCGACCAGCAAGCCCCAAAAACCGACAGCGCCCAAGTTGCGAAGCACCTCGTCACGGAGTTTGCCCCGCGCGTCGTGGAGTGTCCCGCGCATCAAGTGAACTTCGACCACGGCCAGTGAGTCGCGCATGACGGTCGTCGTGCCCGTCTCAGAAGAACCTCTCACCCTAGCAGCCTGTTGAGCAACCCCACCGGGCTTGCCCCGGTGGCTTGCGGGTCTTTGCACTACTTTTTGTTCTTGTTCATGCAACGGATCTTGTTCATGGAACTGAGTAGTGCAAAGACCTGGTTCCACCGGGGCAAGCCCGGTGGGGTTGCTCAACAGACTGTTAATCCTCTCCTCGCAAGACTGGAGCGAGGGGACAGACGTGAACAGCTCCATCGGCACGGCGTCGCCCCACACGGCGCGGTGGATCGGACTGCGGTCCGTTTGATGTTGCCGCGAGAACAGCGATTCCACCTGCTCGTCCGCCTTGTCCATCGCTCCCGTGCGGCGGACCTCTTCGTCCCCCTTGCCTCCCAGTTTCAGAGCGGTCTCGGCGAACGACGGCGCTATCCCTGACAGCCGGTTCGCGACCGACGGTGGCAGTGTGCGAACCAATTCATCGGTCGCCAACGGTTCATTCATTTTCGCGATCATGATGGTCTCCCTTAGGTGTGCGCGACGATTCAAAGTCGCCAGTGATTCGTCGTTTAACCGCGTGGGCAACGCCCCGCGCGTCGAGCGATGTGGAACGCTGG
>JAYTQJ010000420.1:0-1752 GCA_043746775.1 Schlesneria sp. | reverse complement strand
GAAAAATGAACTTTGAACCACCTGACCCCTGATCGCCCGTAGGATGGACGCCCTCGTCCGTCCGTTTTCAACTCGAAATCGCTCGGACAAGGGCGTCCAAGTTACGTTCTTCAACAGGCTGCGTAAGTCAGTCCGTGCCGAGCGATTTGCCGATCGCTTTTCGGAGCAGATTGTGTGTGATGCGTTGCACACGGTCGTCGGGGCCGTGAGGTCGGGTCCAGTGTGACCACGGGAGGACGTGGCCAGGAGGCGTACTCAGTCCCTGCGACCAGAAGATCGTCGAGGCATTAAAGACGAAGTTGCCTTTGGGGCCGGGATAGATCGTGGCAGCCCATTGTTGTGGACGGATGCCGCTGACGAGAGCCGTCCCTGCTCCGACAACTTCAAGGCCGGGAATGTCAGTTGGGGGATCGCCGTGATACTCCCAGCCGATCAGTCCACGCACACGCTCACCCGCCTTCATCCCCGTGCCGGTGAACATCCAATGTTCCGGCTTCGTGACGACCCAATCGCCGCCGCCGTTGACCGGTTCGACGTTACGCGCCCCGATCAGATAGCCCTCATCGGGGCCACGCTCGGGGAATGGGCCGTTGTCGCGTTCGCGATCAACGGCGTACTTGTAGTCACCTCCGTACGGGCCTCCGCGAAACATAATGCGCGCCGGTCGGCCATCGTGTCCCGAGCGGAGCGGCGTCACCCAGCAGACCGAGTTGCCCGAGAGAAACATCAAATTCACTCCCGCATCGCGCAGTTTGACCACGCTGTCGTACTGCCGCCGATCCCAATACTCATCGTGACCGACACTGAGGAACGTCTTGCACTTCAGCCCGCGATCCGGCGTGACGAGATCGCTGTTCGAGACATACGTCACGTCGTAGCCGTGCTGTTCGAGGAAGTAGCTGAGCGGGAACTCGAACGGCAGGAACTCACCCGAGCCGATCGAGAGCGGATCGTTGACGACGCTGCCGTATTGGGCATAGCGACCATAGGGCCGATCAAAACTGACATCGGCCCACGGTCCCTGATTCCCCTTGGGATGCGTGTAGACCGACGACTGCGCGGGCCATTCGTTGTAGGCATTCCAAGTGTTGTCTGAGACTTGAAACAGCACGTCGGCGGGGCGGTCGTCGCGCACGATGAAGATCACGTAGCTCTGCCAAGAGGCGGTGTTCTCGTCCGGAGGTAAGGTCGAGAGGCGACCAAGATACACGCCACTGACCCAGTCGCTAGGAATCTTCAACGTCGTCGTGGCCTTCCACTGGCACTCGTGCAAATTCTTTGGGCCAGTCGCAGGATCGGGCTGAGTCACGCCGTCGAACGGCCCGAGTGTCGTCATCAGCCGAGCACCTCGACCGCCGTAGTAACCGGTGCGAAAGACCTCGATCTGAAACCGAGCGACCGGGTTCGTCGAGACCATGATGTCGATCGACTCACCCGCCGCGAGACTCTGCTTCGAGCAGTAGCCTTCAATGTAAGCGGCCCGCACTCCGGTCGCGCTTTGCAAGGCGACTCGCGTCAGTTGCCAGTCGCGTGAACCCTCCTTCAAGTTCTCACGCCGGATGAGGTCGGAGTCCCGTTCGGCCGCAGGCAGTCCGACAGAGAACACGGCGGACAGCAGTAGCATCGCGGCGAGTTTCATTCCTTGGCGAACCATCAAGTCTCTCCAGCAGGGGTTAAGTTTTGTCGGTGACGAGACATCTGAGCGGGGTGGCGTAAGCCCCCCGGTTCTTCCAGCGAGGGGCTTACGCCCAA
>JAYTQJ010000419.1:0-3943 GCA_043746775.1 Schlesneria sp. | reverse complement strand
ACGTAGCTGAATTCGTGAGAATTCAGCCGGCTTTGATGATCGTCTGAAGTCTTACGACTTCAGCTACACCCCAAAGTGAGTGCCATTGGGCGTCAGCCGCCCGGCTCACCATGGATGTCTCATTGATGATCGCGTGAGGTATACACTCCACGCGGCCGAAGCGGGCACGAACTCGAAGTGTCTGCGAGGACGCAACTCGCATCTTTACTCAGGCTTTTCGTTCCGTCCATTTTTTTAAAGTGCTCTGGCCCATGTCTCACTGGTCTTCACTTCGTGGTCACGCGGAACAGCGCGAGATGTTTCGACGCGCGATCTCGCGCGGACGGCTTTCACAGGCCTACTTGCTCGTCGGCCCCGATGGGATCGGCAAGCAGCAGTTCGCGCGGCGGTTGGCCCAGTCGTTGTTGTGCCAGGCGTTGGGTGAAGACCCACTGGAAGCGTGCGGCCAGTGTGCGGGTTGCCGTCCGTTTCTCGCGTCGGCTCATCCAGACTTCTTGTTTGTGGGATGTCCCGAGGGAAAGCGTGAGATCCCGATAAAACTGATCGTGGGCGAGGACGAGCGACGAGGGCAGGAGGGGCTGTGCCACGATTTATCGATTCGCCCGCTGGCGGGTTCGCGCAAGGTGGCGATCATCAACGATGCCGACTTGATGAATGAAGCGAGCGCGAACGCACTGTTGAAGACGCTCGAAGAGCCGCCCGAGCGAGCGATGTTGTTTTTGATCGGCTCAAACTTGGATGCTGTGCTGCCGACGATCCGTTCACGTTGTCAGTTGGTTCGATTCTCGCCGCTCTCGACCGCCGATGTCGCCGCGTTACTGGTCGAGCAGGATTTGGTTCCGTCGCGCGAAGAGGCCCAGTTCGCCGCAGCACTCAGCGACGGCAGTCTGACTGTGGCCCGGCAACTGCTCGAACCGGAACTGGTGTCACTGCGATCAACGCTTTACCTCGCGCTGTCACAAGCCAACTTCAGCGGACTCAGTCTGTCGAAGCTGTTGTTTGAGGGGATCGACAAGATAAGTGCGGACACGCCCGCGCAGCGTGTCAACATTCATTGGATGATCCGGTTTGCGGTCGAGTTCTACCGGGCGGCCATGTGGCGGTTGAGTCACGGTGGCACGGTGGTCGGCAACGCCATGACGATCCCCGAAGCGACCGCGTTCGCCGATCAAATCGCAACTCAGCCGGAGCCGTTTGATCGTTTGGGAAAACTCATCGACCGCACGATCACGGCGGCGAGTCACATCGACCAGAACATCTCCGTCGCGCTGAGCCTCGACGCGCTGCTGGACGACCTCGCGCGACTCTCACGCTGCCTGTAGGATGGACGCCCTCGTCCGTCCGTTTCCAACTGGAGCCCGCTCGGACGTGGGCGTCCAAGCTACGTTTTTCTAACGGGCGACCAAACGACGTTCCCGTTCATCCGACATGCCGCCAGCGGAACGCGGCGCGGAGGAGAATCAAGCCGAAGCCCAAGAGTGCGAGGCCCGCACAACCGAGGAGCGACGCGGTCGTGGCGACGGGCAGCTTGAGTGATGCGGCCAGCGGTTCGATCAGCGCGAACGATTGACGCGACACGCGGTGACTCGACTTCGATGCGGACGTGTTCTTGTTGCGGACGGAGCTTGGCGATCTGTCGATTGCCGTTGATCCTGCTCCGTTCGTTTCCCCCAAGGCCGGGCCGTCGGCCATCGAGGACGGAAGCGTGGAATGGCTCGACGCGAACAGGACGGAGCCACCGGTTCCCGTCTCTTGGGAATCACCACTTGGCAATTCGATCGCTCCAAAGTGAGGAGTCTCAGAGCGGGAGGCGGGAATCAAAAGCGGACTGTCGAGTTTGGCCGAGAGCGATGCGGCAGATGCCAGGCGAGCGCCGTCATCGCGGTTGCGAATGTCACTGACGAGGGACAATGTGGGGACGACGGGACCGCGTTCTTCGACCGATTGCCAGAGGATCGGTTCCGAAAATCCAACGGCGTGACGACGTGGCGAATGAGCGGGTGGCAATGTGTTTGTAGAAGCGTGTTGCACCGATTCCGATTGCAGTCGATGTTCGCGCAGCTTCACGAGGTGTCGTTCGGGATGCGGAGCCTGTTCGGACGTTGCGACTGCTGGTGGAGCCGCTTCCAACGATGATCGACTGCGCCGTGTCGAGACGATCGAACCATCACGCGAAGCGGGAATGGTTGTCGAGGGCTTCGTCTCCGAGGACTCAGACGACGCGAGGTGATTGTGCGAAGCCTCATTCGCTGACAGAGCCGACTCAGCTTGAGCCGACAACGTGAAGGCCCCGCCGGGATTCAGCGATGCCGCCGACTCCAAGCGACGACGCAACTGAACGACGCGCTGCACGGGGAATGATTCGTCGGCCGAGTCTGCGGCCTCGCTCCCATTCGACTTCGTGTCGGCGGGCTGTCCTGTGCGGACAGTGGATCGCTGCACGACGGACGCTGTTGGCTTCGCAAAGGACACCGTTGGTTTCGCTGAACGAACCGGCTCGGTGTTGAGGACTTCGTCCTCCCATTCCAGCTTGCGATTAAACGGCGAGGTCTCTTCGTCGAGTTCCTCGATCGCAACGTGCTGAATCTGGTCGCGGAATGGCTCACGCAGCGACTCGTCCACGGGTGCGGATGTCTCTGGGCGAGCGGCTCGTCGGTTCTCTGGAGCCTCATTCGTGTGAGTTGCAGCCACCGCGATGGGTGCTTGTTCAAGGTCATCATCGAGACCGAACGGATCACCGATCACGTCGTCGGATTGCGATACGACGAGTCTCCCGTCGGGCAGGATGTGCGATTCCACATCCGCTTCGTTGGACTCAGTTGCCGTTCGATTGAGCACGATCCGCCGGAACTTGGTGGGAGTCTGAAACGGCTCGACTTCTGGCGCGGGTGTTGGCGGCAAATCGCCAGCCCACGCGAGGTCTTGCTCGTTGGAGCCGATCTGCTGGTTAGTCGTCGGTGAGTGGTCTCGCGCGGACTCAACCAGTTCCTCGGATCGAGAGACCGGCGATCTCAGCAGGGCGTCTGTCTTGGGAGAGAGTGTCGTTGAAGATCGGGGTGTCGCATCGGCCATCCGTGGCTCGGCTCCCCCGCGATGACCTCGCCCCGCAATCGCATCGCGTCGAGATCGCAAATCATTCGCGAACCGAGCGGTCTGCTCGGGGGAACAATCAGCAGCCGGGCCATTCAATTGCGAGGAGGCTTCCGAAATCTTGGCAGCACGCTCGGCCAGTTGAACGGCCCGATCGAGATCACCCTGTTCGGCTTGGTGCTGAGCGTCGGCTTGCAAGCGTCGGATCGTTGCAGAGAAACCGTTGTCAGTCGTCGATGGCCTCGTTTCACGAGAACGGGCTGCGGTTGCCTTCGATCCCGCCGGCTTCGGGGCGGCGGCGTTGGATGACGATTTTACTCTCGGCAACGACCACCAATCTCCGAGGGCGGGGTGACCGACTCCACAAGCCAGCCCGAACGCCGTCAGACTGGCCGCCGAAATCAGCCGCCAGTTGCGAGGCAGATCAACGTGTTGCCGCTGATTCCGTTGTGATCCTGCCATGCGTCACCTCTCGACACTGATTCCTGACGAGCATCCCCGCAAAATGCCGACGGCACTTTCTCCACGTCACGGAATCGGATCGGTCACGGAAGGTTGATCGCTGGAGCCGGTCGTATCGGTCTGGAAGAGTTGGTCGATTGTCACAGTGAGTCGGAAGAATCAGTTCCCCCCACTTGCCACGAGTCCATACATGCCAAGACCAACGCAGACCACCGAGTCTTTCAGGCAACATCTGCCGAACACTGCGGGCGATCGCCCGCAGTGGTTTGAACAATTCGAGATTGCGTCGTTGTGGTCGTCGCCGTTTAACCCTCGCGCTGTCCGTGATGAGACCTCTGAGCGGGGCGGCGTCAGCCCAATGGCACTCACTTTGGGGTGTAGCTGAAGTCGT
>JAYTQJ010000418.1:0-3944 GCA_043746775.1 Schlesneria sp. | reverse complement strand
TGGCCGTGCTTTGGTCGTAGCGAAAGCACGGCCACGCAAAGCCGTGACCGTGGCACCCAACTCAGGGCCTGCTCGCTGCTAATGGCGATACGACTTCTCGGATAGCCTCTCAGAAGTAGAATAAGAGGCGAAGACGGAACCACGAATCTCACGAATAACACGAATGAAGAAAGGGCAAAGACAATTGCCGTCTGGTTGCCCGCTACTCTCTGGCATTCGGGCCTCGTCACCCTCGCTCTTGCCTCTTGCTTGATTCGTGTTATTCGTGGTTCTGCTTTGAACTCTTCCGGCTTCCATTCGGGAGTTCTGGTTGTCGTGATGTTCTCGAAGGAACTGCCATGCGACATGTGTCGCCCTACTCGCTGTGGATCGGAAACGCCGGGGATGTGCGGAGCGTGGCCGAATTGATGGACGCCAGGATTCGAGCCGTCATCGATCTGGCGGCGAATGAACCGATCGCGGCCCTTCCGCGCGAGATCGTTTACTGCCGCTTCCCGTTGTTCGACGGAGCGGACAACGAACGCTGGCTACTCCGGGTGGCCATCGACACGATTTCTGAACTGCTTCGCGCCAACGTGCCGACACTTGTCGCGTGCAGCGCGGGGATGAGCCGATCACCCGCGCTGGCGGCTGCGGCGATCGCGCGAGTGTCCGGACGCGATGCCAACGAGTGCCTGCTGGCGTGTGTCGCAAGTGGTCCGGAGGATGTCTCGCCCGCGCTGTGGAACGAGGTTGTCGCGGCATTTCGGGAATCGCTCGTTTAACCGCGTGGGCAACGCCCCGCGCGTCGAACGGTGAAACCAAGCTCAAACGTCGCCCGACGCGCGGGGCGTTGCCCACGCGGTTAAACGACGGAATCGAGCAACCAAGTGATCGACCATCGGGCGAGTCACTCGAACGCCAGCTTCATTTGCACGGTCTCTGGCACGCGAGGCGGTTTTCCGCAGCGGGGTGTGCGGTGGGCGAGGGCGTCGTAACCGAGGCTCTTCAATTCGGTGACGAACTCGTCGATGTAGCCGTGGGTGACGAGGATCCGTTGTGCTCCGGTGGCGGCGACTGCAGCGAGGAGTTCGTCGTGATCGGCATGGTCGGAGAGGGCGAAGCCGCGATGGACTCGGCGCTGAGTCGGCCCGTCGGGGAGTGTCATCCAGCCCGAAGCGAAGGCCGTCGAATAGTTCCCCATGATTGGAAAGCCAACGTCCCATCTCTTGGCGGGGGGGAGCAGGATCAGGGCACGGGACCACTCTTCGCGCGTCACACCTGACTGTGGCGTCCGGGTCTCGGGAAGTGGCACACCTGACTGACGGTAGAGCGCGTTCATCTCTTCAACCCACGGATGCGAGAAGACCGGGCCGATGGAATGATCGAGTCCCGCCATCAGTCGCTGCGCTTTGCCGAGCGAGTAGGCATAGAGGAAACAGGCTTTGTCGTGCTGCTGATTCTCACGCCACCAGTCGTGAATCTGCGCGAACGTGTCGGCTTGTGGCTCCCAGTGATAGTGCGGGTGTGCGAAGGTCGATTCGGTAATGAACGTGTTGCAGCGCACCGGCTCGAACGCCGCGCAGGTCGCATCGGGGGCGACCTTGTAGTCGCCCGAGACGACCCAGACTTCATCGCGATACTCGACGCGCACTTGGCTCGAACCGAGGATGTGCCCGGCCGGATGGAGCGAGACTTTGACGCCGTTCAGATCGACAGCCTCACCAAACGGCAGCCCGTCGATCGTCGCACCGGCTCCCATACGATGCTGCAGGATGAGTCGTCCCGGTTCGGCGGTCAGATACTGCCGCGAGCCTTTCACCGCGTGATCGCCATGCGCGTGCGTGATGACGGCCTTCGCGGCGGGACTCCACGGATCGACGTAGAAGCCGCCTCGTTCGCAGTAGAGGCCCGCGTTCGTCAGTCGCAATAACGGCGATCCCATGTCTGTCCTTGTGAGTCGTTTCACCGCGCGTTGAAAGACCATCCCACCGGGCTGGCCTCATTGGTCTCTCCGCAAAGTAGCCATCATCGCTCCGCGTGATGAGCCTTCTGAGAGCAAGAGTCTGAGTAAGTACAACCGAACTCGTAAGGCTCGTCACGCGGAGCGATGACGGCTACTTTTGCTGACCTTGACGTGTTGTGCAGAGACCAATGGTGGGCTGTTCACCGCATGGCCTCGCGGTGGAACGAGCGGTGGAAATGTGGCACCCGTCACTTCGCCTTCGGGAAGCCCGCGTCGAGCAACTCTTGGATGCCCGGCTTGAGTGCTCGGACATCGTAGCCCTGCTTGGACAACTCTTCGGCAGCGGCCAACGCACGACGACCCGCGCGGCAGTGCGTGTAGACGATCTTGTCCTTGGGGATGATCCCGAGCAGCGTCTTGGCGTCGATCCCTTTTTGAAGTTTGCTGTTCGGCAGCGAGATCGCTCCATCAACGTGAGCTTCGTCCCATTCGGCCTGCTCGCGCACATCGAGTAGCACCGCCTCCTGCTTCGCGAGTCGTTGCTTAACGACATCAAGTGAATCGGTCGTGTGCGTCAGCTCTGCCAAGGACTTGATGCGGATGCGGCGGAAGTCGACTCGATCCCCGTGGCCGAGAAATCCGAGATGTCCCTTCGCACGCGACAGTCCCGGATGCACGGTCCCATCGAGCGTGCCCGCCTTCGTCGCTTCATCGAGGTCCGCATCGACGATGGTCTTCCCGTTGACGACGATCGTCACGCGACGCCCCTTCGCTGTGACCTCTTGCTGATTCCATTCTCCCAACGGTTTGAGCGACCCGGCCTTCGCGGGGACGATCCCGTAGACCGAACCGTGGTACTGATACGGCTTGAGCGTTTTGTACTTCTCGGCAGTGTCGTCGAGGATTTGCAGCTCAATGCCGTCCAGATGCAGGTTTCCTTCAGCGACCTTCGGGCAACGGATGCCCAACCCGTTGTTCGCGCCGTCCGTCAGCTTGAACTCAAACTTGAAGACGAAGTCGGAGTACTCCGCCTCGGTGAGCAGGTTCCCCTTCCCTCCCGCGACACAGATCAAGTTGCCGTCTTCGACCGCGTACCCGGCCAACGATCCGGTCCAACCGGCCAGCGACTTCCCATCGAAGAGCGAAACGAATCCCTCTTCCACGGCCTTGTCCTGCGCCAGCACCGCGCCACTCCACGCGACAACCAATCCCAGCACGAATCCCAACGTCAGCCGATTCATTTGAAAACCTTTCACAAGAGTCTGATGAAACTTACCGCCCCTGAATGAAGGCCATCACTTCGGCCCGGCTGGCTTGGTTGGTTTTGAAGAGGCCGCGAACGGCGCTGGTGATGGTGACGCTGCCCGGTTTGCGGACGCCTCGGATCGACATGCAGGTGTGAGCCGCCTCGATGACAACGATCACGCCCTTGGCGTCCAACTCCTGCTGCATCAGGTCAGCGATCTGGTGCGTCATCCGTTCTTGCACTTGCGGGCGGTGCGAGACCTCTTCCACCACGCGGGCCAGTTTGGAGAGGCCGACCACTTTGCCGCGCGGCAAGTAACCGAGATGAGCCGTCCCCATGAACGGCAACAGGTGGTGCTCGCACATGCTGTTGAAGCTGATGTCGCGGACGAGGACCAGTTCGTCGTAGGTCTCGGAAAAGACCCGCTTCAAATGGCGAGCCGGGTCGAGTCGCAGTCCTGCAAAGAGTTCCGCGTACATCCGCGCGACACGAGCCGGAGTTTCGAGCAGCCCCTCACGATCGGGGTCTTCACCAACAGCGGCCAAGATTTCGCGAACGGCTCGCTCCATGCGAGGCAGGTCCACCGGACGTTGTTCAACGGGCGCTGACGAGCTCGCGGCGGGAGAGCAATGAACGCAGTCATCGGTCTCGAGCGAAGAATCGTGCGGTGAAGAGTCGTTCAAGATGCTGTTTCCAAGAGGCGGTTGTAGCGGTGGCGTATCGTAGGCCGGGTCCAAGAGACCGTCAAACCGC
>JAYTQJ010000417.1:0-1756 GCA_043746775.1 Schlesneria sp. | reverse complement strand
CGTGAGGTGGGAAACGGTCAACACATGCTCGCACGGCCACGTCGAAGCTCCGTGACCGTGGCACCCAATTGGAATCGGGCGATGGCCTCGTTGTCATTCTGAAGACCATCGTCCGATTGGATCTGGGGACGAACTCACAACGGCATTACTGCCCGCAGAGAAGTCCGGCTTTAAGAAAAGCCGGACTTCCATCATCCTGTGGCACACGATTCTGTCGAACCGCATCCTTCTCTCACACATTGTCCGTCATGCAAACTCTGTTGGCCGTACTTTCTGTCGTCGGTTACTTGCTGTCGCTCACGTTGTTGCCGGTGGTGCTGCTCACGAAGAAGCGTGAACCCGTCGCCACCGTCGCGTGGATGATGGCGATCGTGACGATGCCGTATTTCGGCGCGTTTCTGTTCGTCACGCTCGGCATCAACCGAGTCGGGCGGCGTGTTCAGAGTCGGTTGGCCGCGATGCGCAGTGCGAGTCAATCGGTACCGCAACTGGCGGGACATCACCATTTGTCCGACAGCCGCCTCAACGAGACCCAACGAGAACTGTGGCAGTTGGCGGAGCGAGTCACCTCGACTCGCGCGACCGTCGGCAACTCGGTCCAACTCCTGACCGACGCGCGGCAGACCTTCAATGACATCGCCGCCGCGATCGACTCCGCCCATTCGACGATTCATCTCGAATACTACATTTGGCAGCCCGATCGCTTGGGGACCGCGCTCCGCGACCGACTGATCGCCAAGGCGCGGCAGGGTATCGAAGTGAGGTTTCTCTACGACGCCATCGGCTCATTGAGATTGACACATCGCTTCCTGCAACCGATGCGCGACGCGGGCATTCGTGTGGCGACGTTTGTTCCCGGACAGTCGTTTCGCGAACGGTGGTCGATCAATCTCCGCAGTCATCGCAAGATCGTGATCGTCGATGGTGAGATCGGGTTCACCGGCGGCATGAACGTGGGGGACGAATACCTCGGTCGTGACCCGCACTTCGGTTTGTGGCGCGACACGCATCTCGCGTTGAAGGGGCCGACCGTCTTGCAGCTTCAAGAAATCTTCGCGATCGACTGGCACTACGCGACGGGTGACGACCTGCCGCGCGTCGCGTTTCCCACTCCGTTGGAATACGGTCATGTCATGGCTCAAGTGTTGGCCGACGGGCCCGACAACGACGACAGCCTCTTCCACACGTTGCTGTTCGCGGCGATCAACCGTGCCGAGCGACAGGTCACACTGGCCACGTCCTACTTCGTGCCGACCCCGCCATTGGTGAGTGCCCTCGAAACGGCGGCGCTGCGCGGCGTGAGAACCCGCGTGATGTTGTCCGGCCCCAAAACGTATTGGGCCACACGCAACGCGGCGCGCTCGTACTACGACTCACTGCTGCGAGCAGGCGTCGAAATCTACGAGTACCAAGCCGGGCAATTTCACCCGAAGACGTTGACGATCGACGGCTGCTGGTCGCTGGTCGGCACTCCCAACTTCGACTCGCGCAGCCTGTACTTAAACTTTGAAGTCGGCGCGGCCCTGTATGACGTGAGCCTCGCTGAGCAACTCGACCATCACTTCGATCAAGACGTGTTGCACGCGACCCGCATCCAGCCGCTCGATTGGTCGCAGCGTCCGACACTGGCCCGGCTCAAGGAGAGCTTTTGCCGGATGTTCTCGCCGGTGCTGTGAAGCGAATAGAGTGCGATATCACTCGCGCGATCAGTGATGAGACATCTGAGCGGGGCGGCGTCAGCCCCCTGGTTCTTGGG
>JAYTQJ010000416.1:0-1758 GCA_043746775.1 Schlesneria sp. | reverse complement strand
CGCTTTGGACTCGGCCGGCTTTGTTGACGACGGTGCAGACGCGGTAGCCGGCTCCGATGACGAGGCTGGGGTCGAAGACGTTCGAGAGGAGTTGGTTGAAATCGTTGCGGCCGTTCGAGGTGATGTCGGGGCCGATGTCCGGGCCTTCGCCGTAGATTTTGTGGCACGCGGCGCAGACTCGTTTGAAGACTTTTTCTCCCGCGAACGGATCGCCCGGCTTTTGGCGAATGAGCGACTTCATCTCGGCGACGACCTTCTCGCGGTCGGGGCTGCGCGTGTCGCGGACTTGGCCCCAATGGCGGCTCAGCAAGGCGGACAGCTCGGCGTCCTTGAGAGCCTGGATGCGCCGCGCTTGATTCACGTTGATGGCGGTCGCCGCGATTTTTTTCTCGCCGACTTGCGACAGTAGTTGTTTGGACCAGCTTGCTCGCTGAGTCAGCAGTTCGATGGCCGACGGCTGGAGTTCGGGTTCGAGGTTTGCGAATCGGGTGAGGATGAGGTCGGCGACTTTGGGGTCATCGAGGCGGCCAGTGGCGACGAAAACGTCGGCGACGAACGCTGTGGGATACGCGGCTCGCGTGTCCGTCCCCTCTTTGGGTTTTGGATCGTTGGGATTCTTCGGACTCACGCGAGCCGCGTGAGCCACAATCTCGGCGACGGCATCGAGCACTCCGTCGTCTTTGGCGGTAATAAGCGCGTTCAGAGCGGCGAGACGTTGGGGATGCGAAGCCTTGTCGGAGGAGAGGACGCTCTTCACGGCTGCGACGGCGCGAGGGTCGCCCCATGAGACGGCTAGGAGCGCGGCGTCGTTGGCGAGGGGATGAGGCTCAGGCGAGCCGCCTGAGCTACGGGCGAGCAGCGGCGTCAGCGGTTCGGCCAGCGCGGCTTTGAGTTGATCGAGTTTTTCCCCTTTCAACTCGCCCGACTGCACCTTGGCCGAGATGACCTCCAGCACTTGCCGCCCGACTTGCGGATGATCGTCCCGCAGCAACGCAAACAGTTTTCCAATCGGCTGCGCATCAAACTTTTGTCGGCCGAGGATGCGCTCGGCGACGCGCGGCATGAGATCGGCGACGGGTTTCGATTTGAGATATTCGCCGCGCTGAAGAGCTTCGATGAATTCGTCGGCGTGGTCTTCGAGTCGTGGATGTAGGTTTTGCCAGATGATTCGAGGAATGAGCTTGTCGTCGCCCGCTTGTGCAAGATTCAGAACGAGCGCCTCAAGATTGTACGGTGCTTTGCTCGGCTGCTTTGCGATCTGGATAACAGCCTGAAGCCTTACCGGAGGTTTCAGTTTCGCAAAGTTTGACTTCACCAACGGCGTCAATAGCGTTTCTGGATTCGGGACATCAAGCGGATTTTCCAGATCGTTGCTGATAATCCGAAATGCCCACGAATCAAAAAAGTCTTTGTCATCAGGACGGCAACAACACGCTCCGAAGATGTCGAGGACAGAATCGTCTGTCGTGTCACCATTGGCATCCTTGATACGAATGACCGGCATCCCTGCAAGCGAAAACAATGCGTGGCGACGCTGGGGAATGGTCCCTTTGTTTTCTTCGATCATTTCAAGCAATGACTTCCGCGCGGCGTCCGTCCCTCGCTCCTGCAACAGCCGCGTGGCCGTCCAGCGGATGAAATCGTTGTTCGCTCCGAGCCGTTCGATGAGTTGCTCGTCGGTCTCTTTCGCGAGATCCATTTGTGGATACCGGCGCGCGGCTTGGGAGGGCGAGGCTTCCGCCGAGCCGGTCTTCGTGG
>JAYTQJ010000415.1:0-3950 GCA_043746775.1 Schlesneria sp. | reverse complement strand
GCAATCGCTACGAGAACGACCCCGGCCTCAAACTGTTCCATTTGCCCGACACGGCCCCCGACGCGCCCGGCCAGCTCTACAACCTCGCAACCGATCCCGGCGAGATGAAGAACCTCGCCTTCGAGCGTCCTGAAATCGTGACCGAACTGAAAGCACTTCTCGAACAATCCAAAGCCACCGGCCGCAGCAACAAGCTTCCGAGCACGAAACGAGGAACTCCGTGAATCCGTCCTTTCGAAAAGCGATCGTGACACTGGCATTGGTGGCGATGGCCTGCATGACGAATGGTTCCGCCTTCGCCGAGGAAGTCACGCGAGTCTTCCTCTTCGCCGGTCAGTCCAACATGGTGGGATCAGATGCGAGCGCCGAACGCATTGACGACTATCCGAACTTCAAAGGCGCGGGCGAGCCGCAGAGCGACGTCCTCTACTCGTACATCCTGGGCAGTGGCGATGAAGCCTCCAAAGGTTGGATTCCGCTCAAGTCGCTGCGGTCGTATGGGCCGGAGGTGACGTTTGCTCGACGTGTTCGGCAGCAGGCTCAGTTCCCGATTGCCATCATCAAGTCGGCGGTTGGTGGGACGACCATCGCGTTTGATTGGAATCCCGATGCGCCGGACAAGGGACAGAAGCTCTACCCGCGAACGCTCAAGCTCATTCGCGAGTCGCTCGACGAGTTGGACAAACGCGGCGTTCGTTATCGGCTCGAAGCGGTCATGTGGCATCAGGGGGAGAACGACATGCTCGACCGCAATCTCTACAAGCAATACGCCGACGGGATGACGAAGCTCGTCTCGCGGTTGCGAACCGACCTGAAGGTTCCAGAGCTGAAGTGGTACATCGCCGAGGTCAGCGAGAAGGGGATCTGGGGCATGGATCACCGCAGCAACCTTGGCATCCTGCGCCAGCAACAAGAGCAAGTGCTGAAGTCCGATCCGCTGCTGCGCTGGGTGCCAACGTCGCACTTGGCGTTTGAAGTCATGGGGAGCGGTCAGCCGCACTATCACTTCGGCACTCAGGGTCAGCTTCAGATGGGCGAAGCGTTCGCGGCCGCGTATCTCCGCGACATCGGGCAGCCGCTGGCAACAACCGACCGCCGCTTCAAGAACGATCTGCCAATCGCCAAGCCGGCCCGCGTGCGGTTGTTCGTGCTGGCCGGTCAGCGCAACATGGAAGGTGAGGATTCCTTCGTCTCCGAAATCGCTCAGCAGCCGGGGTTCGAGTCCTTGGCCAAGGATCAGAACAACGTCTTGTTTCGTTACTCGCTGGGTGGCGGAGTGAAGTCGTCATCTGGTTGGGAGCCGCTCGGACCTGTGGACGATCTCGGCAACTTCGGACCCGAACTCAGCTTTGGTGCTCGATTGCGAAAGTCGCTGGATGCGAAAGTGGGCGTGGCCATCGTCAAGTTCACTCATAGCGGAGCCCAAGGCCCCGATTGGTTTCCCAACGGCTCGCCCGAGTCACATCGCAATCTCTATCCGAAGCTCATCAGCTTCATTCGCTCGGCCCAGGACGATCTGAAGCTACAAGGATTTGATTGCAGCCTCGAAGGCATCTTCTGGCACACCGGCGAGAACGACACCTACTTCGGGCCGTACTCACAGAACAACGCCAAGTGGATGAAGCAATTGATCGACCAGACGCGAGCGGACCTCAAGCAACCCGATCTCGCCTGGTTCATCTCCGAGCAACACAAGAACGCGCCTTGGCGCAACATCGACCTAGTCAACGCCGCGTTGAACGAACTCGCTCGCACCGATCCGCGCACCACGATCATCAAGACGTCCGAGTTGCCTCATGCGCGACTGCATTTCGGAACCAAAGGAACGCTCTTGCTGGGCAAGGAAATGGCCGACGCGTTCCTGAAGAAGAGAAGCCGATAGTCGTGGATCGCTCCGCGAACCAACATTGGATCGCGGTGCGATCCACGACAATAATGCCGACTCGCGCGTTCTGGCTGATGGTAACTTCAGACACGTTTTTTATTCAACTCGAAAGGGGATCCTTGATGTCGTCTTCTGAAGGGCCTGTAAGAAATCTTGTGTCAGTTCCCGAAAGCGGATAGTTTCCAAACATCCCTTTTTGCGGAGACTGACAGATAATTCCAGACAGGATATTTGAACACATTGCGAGGATCGCTACCGACACCCCAGCCGATTTGAGCCGGTTCGCGCTGCCGCCACGCCCGCTCGACGCCCACGGCAATCTTCCGAACCAGCAGGCGCTTGTACTCTTCCTCCGGTTCGCTCTGAAACACTCCGGTGACAGTCACGCTGGTATGCGAATGCGTGGCCGACATCAGCATGTGGTCCGCCGGAATGCCGGTCACTTTGGTGATGAGAGCTTTCGCCTCATCAAACACATCGCGTGGCACCATGCAGCTATCCACGACGACAAACGCCAGCGAGCGCACTTCATTTTCAAGAACGAGGCAGCGGGCATGCAGAGTGTCAGGCGACTTGGAGGCTTTGATATCCGTTAACGCACCGTGGACCGAAACCGGCCACTTCTCGGGAGTGATGTTTTGAGCATACGCGCCCGCGCGAAGCGACTTGTCAGCGGTATTCGCAGGCCCTGCCATCCACAGCAGGCCCAGCAACACCGCAACACTCAGCAGACTCAAACGCATGGCAACCTCATCGGAAGAGTTTCGGGGACTCGATCAATCACAGAACTTACGTTGCGATCGGGTGGCGTTCAATCTAACTCGCCCCACAGAGAAAGTTGTGCAAGTGAGCCGGTTTAGATTCCTTCCAGCCGTGATTACCGATCTCAGCCAAGTTGTGGATTGCCAAAACCAGTTCCTAAAATGTTTCGTAATGCAGCCCAGAGAGGCCATGCGTCTCTCCATGCGAACTCCGAACCTCCCGCGCCTTGTTTGAGAGACCGCCAATGAAAACCCTCCTCTGCGCTTTACTGTTGCTCACGGTCGCCTGCCCCACGTTCGTCGCCGCGCAGCAGCCCATCACGCTGAAGGATGTCCCGGAGGGCTTGCCGGTGATCTCGGCGGACGAGCCGCTGGCGGCCGAGTTTTCGGCGGTAAAGGCGGCTCAGTATTTGGATCGTTCCGCGCTGAACTGGGTGAAGACCAAGAAGTGTGTCACTTGCCATACCAACCTGTTCTACATGATTGCGAGACCGGCATTGAGCACGATCCTGCCGGACTCGGGTGAAGTCCGCAGCTTCTATGAAGACCATCGCAAGGTGCGCTGGCAGAAGACCGGCCCCGCGGAAAAGGTCGGCTTCTGGCCGATCGTGGTTGGCACCGGCCTGACTTTCAACGACGTGCAGACCACCGGCAAGCTCAGCGATGTCGCGCGTGACGTGCTGGACATGATGTGGAAAGTGCAGCGTGAGGACGGCGGCTGGAACTGGCCTCACTGCGACTATGCACCAATGGAAATCGACGATCACTACGGCGTCACCATCGCCGCGCTGACCGTCGGGGTCGCGCCGGGCGACTACGCAAAGACCCCACAGTCTCTCGCGGGACTCGAAAAGCTGCGCATGTATTTCAAGAACAATCCGCCCAAGTCGCTGCACCATCGCGCGATGCTGGCCTGGTGTTCGATCAGGATCGACGGCATCGCGACCGCAGAGCAACGCCAACAAACGCTGGCGGAGTTGCTGGCTCTGCAACTCGACGATGGCGGTTGGTCCACGGCCGGTTTCCTCACCGATTGGAAGGGGCTGGCCCGTGGTGATGGCAAGCCGCTCAACACCAAAACCAGTGACGGCTATGGCACCGGCCTGAACATGGTCATCGCGCGGGAACTCGGAGTCCCGGCGGACGACGCTCGGCTGCGGCGCGGCGTCAAATGGATTCACGCCAATCAGCGCGAGAGCGGCAAGTGGTTTACGCAATCGCCAGTCAACGACGCTGGCAATCTCATCTCCAATGTCGGCAGCGCCTACGTCGTCCTGGCTCTGCAAGCCTGTGGTGAGTTACCG
>JAYTQJ010000414.1:0-21587 GCA_043746775.1 Schlesneria sp. | reverse complement strand
AAAACGAACGAAGAGGCCATCTACCCTGAAAGGGTTGCGTCACTCCAACGTTCTGACGACGGAACCCCGTTGGGGTACGCGAGTCGGTGGGGCGATCTCCCAGGGTAGCTCGCTTCGCTCGCAACCGTGGGCTATGAGACGCAATTCCTTCGGAGTAAATGCAAACGCAAATCTCTAACGTCGGCACTCGCAACTGAACTAACCGTCAATCAATCCTGTGTCTCATTACTCTCACGACGGGCAAGAGTGCCCGTCCTACAACTAGGACTTGCTCATGTCCGATGCCACGTCGTTCGATCCCTACGCTCTTCCTCCGAGCGAGATTCAAGAGCCGCCCGTTTCGTTGTGGTCGGCGCTGAAGAAGATCGGGCCGGGGATCATTCTCGCGGGAACGATTGTTGGTTCAGGGGAGTTGCTGCTGACGACATCGCTCGGGGCGCAGCATGGCTTCATGCTGTTGTGGCTGATCCTGTTTAGCTGCGTGATCAAGGTCTTCGTGCAGACGGAACTGGGTCGGTATGCGATCTCGTCGGGCAAGCCGACGCTCGGCGCTATCAATGAATTGCCCGGTCTGCGGCTCGGTGCCCATTGGCTGACGTGGTGGTGGCTCATCATGATGCTCTCGACGATGTTCCAACTCGGCGCGATGACGGGGACGATCGGGCAGGCGATGAATCTGACATTTCCCTTTTTGTCGAAGGGCCTTGCCGGTGGATTGGACAGCGTCCTGCCGAGCCTCGCCGCGTCGATCCGGGAGCGTCCCGAATACCCGTGGGCCGTACTGACGTGTCTCACCACGATCGCGCTGCTGTGGCGAGGCGACTATCGGCGGATCGAGATCGTCACGACGGCACTCGTGGTCGGCGTAACGCTGCTCACCGTGACGGCGGCTCTCGCGCTGCCGTTCACGAAGTATCCCCCTCAATGGAACGATGTCGGGCAGGGACTGTTGTTCGGTCTTCCCGCCGATTTCGCCGTGGCGTTCGGGGTCTTCGGGATCACGGGCGTCGGTGCGGCGGAACTCTTCTATTACCCGTACTGGTGTCTGGAGAAGGGCTACGCGCGCTACGCCGGGAAGCGCGACGAGAGCGAAGCGTGGGCGCGTCGCGCTCGGGGCTGGGTCCGCGTGATGCACCTCGATGCGTGGGTGAGCATGATCGTGTTCACCGTCTCGACGATCGCGTTCTACTTCATGGGCGCGGCCGTGCTGCATCCGCAGGGCCTCAAGCCCGAGAAGAAGGACATGATTGAAACGCTGTCGCGGATGTTCATCGACACGTTTGGCGCGTGGACTCAGTTGGTCTTCCTGATCGGCGCGGCGGCGGTCCTGTTCAAGACGCTGTATCTTTCGAGTGCCGGTAACGGCCGCTTGGTCACCGACTTTCTGGGCCTCGCTCATTTCGCGAAGTACCGCGAACCGGCCGACCGCGCCCGCATGATCCATCGCATCTCAATCCTGATCCCAGTCGTCGCCCTCAGCCTGTTCTTGGCGTTCAAGGAACCGAAGTGGATGGTCGTCGTCGGCGGCTTCGGCCAGGCGCTCACTCTGCCCATGATCTCTGCCGCCGCGATCTACTTCCGTTACAAGAAGCTCGACCGCCGCCTCACGCCGTCGTTCATCTTGGACGTTTGCTTGTGGCTCGCCCTCGTCTCGATCACCTGCGTCGCGGGATACGCCATGCGAGACCAGATCGGCAAGCTGCTGATGGAACCGGCGATGATTAAACCCAATTCGGCGGTGGTCGCTCCGAGCGGAAAATGATGCTGTAGGATGGGCACTCCTGCCCGTCCTGCTTTGTGATTAAGAGTGGACGGGCAAGAGTGCCCATCCTACATGTCTGTCTTGCCCAAGTGAGTTCAATGTCCAAGCGTGTTGTATTAGCGATGAGTGGTGGGGTGGATAGCTCGGCCTCAGCGGTGCTGCTGAAGCGGCAGGGCTATGAGGTGATCGGGCTGTTCATGCGTTCGGGCGAGACCGAGAAGGAGACGGCTTGTCGGTTGGAAGGTCAGGGGGCGAAGAGCGCCGGGCAATCGGCGGGCGAAGAGAAGAGAAGCCCCCTCACCCTAGCCCTCTCCCCCGAAGACGGGGGCGAGGGGACAAAGCCGAAGACTTCGCGATCGGCTGGTTCTGACTCGCCACTCGCCACTCGCCACTCGCCACTTCCTCTCCTCCCCATCATCGGGCTGAAGGCCAACAAACAGGGCTGCTGTTCGGCGTCGGATGCGGCCGATGCGCGGCGGGTGGCCGATGTGCTCGACATTCCGTTTCATGCCCTCAACTTTGCGGATGCCTTCGGGCGGATCAAGGACTACTTCGTCGATGAGTATCTGGCGGGGCGGACTCCGAATCCGTGCGTGATGTGCAACAACTGGTTGAAGTTTGGGAAGCTGTGGGACTTCGCGGTCAGTGTCGGCGCGGACCACATCGCGACGGGACACTACGCGCGGATTCAAGAGTTCGATGGCCAGCCCGCGCTGGTGCGAGGTCGCGACAAGTCGAAGGACCAGTCGTACGTACTGGCCGGGATTAACAAGGACATCCTCGACCGAATCCTCTTCCCGGTGGGCGACTTCCTCAAGCCAGAGATTCGCGAACTGGCGGGCGAAGCCGGACTGCGTGTCGCGACGAAGCCTGATAGCCAAGAGATCTGTTTCATTCCCGACAACGACTACGTGGGGTTCCTCGACCGGTATCGCGGTCGTCCCGATTTGTCGGGCGAGTTCGTCGATCCGGCTGGCAAAGTGTTGGGGCAGCACAGCGGGTTCGATCAGTTCACGATCGGCCAGCGACGGGGACTCGGCATGGCGTTTGGTGAGCCTCGGTTCGTGATCCGCATCGAACCGGAATCGCGCCGCGTCGTGCTGGGGACTCACGCCGACCTCGCCTGCACGACGGTCGAGGGAGACCGCATGAGTTGGCACGCGGATGAAGTGCCGTCGTCGTTCGAGTGCCTCGCGCAGATTCGTTATCTGCACACAGCGGCCCCCGCGCGGGTCGAAGTGAGCGGCGACGAAGTGACCGTGCGATTCGAGGAGCCTCAATTTGGAGTCGCCCCCGGCCAGGCTCTCGTGCTCTATAACGGCGACCGCGTTCTCGGTGGCGGCTGGATTCGGCAAGGTTCGCCGACGCGTGCGGCCGAATCGCTCGTAACGGCAGAATGACGTGACGAGGCCGTCAGAGTGCCGAGCTTCCTCTCGCGGCATCGCGACGATTTTTCTACAAAGTTGACGAACACCAACCCGCAGCGTCAGCGAGGGCGTGCGTTGATTCGATTTGATTTTGCAAAGGCTCCCCGCCGAGCTTGTCTCATAGGTATCTACATAGCTCGGGAAGCTGGCAAAAGTAGCCGTCATCGCTCCGCGTGACGAGCCTTGTGAGTTCGGCTGGACTGACTCAGACGCTTGTTCTCAAAAGGCTCATCACGCGGAGCGATGATGGCTACTTTGTGAAGAGACCACCGACGCGAGGTCGGTGGGGACGTAACGCACCTCATCGGAGCAAGCTGCTCGCATGTCTGAGCCGAACAACGATGACTCGTCTCCGTCGCTGATGGCCCAGATGTTGGGTGGCATCACCGAGGCGTGTGTCCTTCGACCGAAGTTCACACTCGCGCTGGTCGCGCTGTCGGCGGCGCTGTGCCTCGTCTATTCGGGGCTGTTCCTCAAGTTTAAGACCGACCGTTCGGACTTGATCGATCCGAAGATGGCGTTTCACCAGCGATGGCTCCGGTACACCGAGAGCTTCGGCGAATCGGCCGATATGGTCGTCGCGGTCGAGGGAAACGAACCCGAAGCGATCAAGCAGACGCTCGACGCTCTCGGTGCCAAGATCGCGAAGCGGCCCGAGTTGTTTGGCAGCATTCTCTACAAGGTCGAACCGGGAACGCTGCGTGAGAAGGGGCTTCAATATCTTCCGCCCGACTCACTCGCTGAGGGGTTGGGCCGACTCGAAGTCTACGGCCCGGTCCTAGATGGCAAGTGGGACTTGGTCCGGCTCGAAGGGATGCTGACTCGCCTCAAAAAGCAGTTGGAGGCGGCCAAGCCCGATCAGGCCCAGCGACTCTGGGCGCACACCGATCGACTGACAGAATCGCTCGCGCGGTTCACTGCCGATCGCAACGACTTCACCAACCCGTGGCCCGACATTTTGCAGGTCGATCGCAAACTGAGCGACCAAGCCAATCAAACCGTCTATCTGTTGAACGAAGCCGGAACGATGGGCTTCCTGATGACGGCTCCGACGCAGAAGAGCGACGGATTTGAAGGGGCGACGGAGGCGATCGACGCGCTGCGGAAGCTGATCGTCGAAACGGAGTCGGAGCAGCCGCAGACGCACATCCTGCTGACCGGCATCCCGGTCCTTGAGAACGATGAGATGCGGCGGTCTCAGATCGACAGTGCTCAAGCGTCGCTCATCTCGTTCGTCGGAGTCGCGCTGATCTTCTTCGTTGGCTTTCGCGGGTTCCTGCACCCGGCTCTTGGAATGACGATGCTCACGGTCGGGATGGCGTGGAGCTTCGGCATCACCACGCTCATTGTCGGTCATCTGAACATTCTCTCGGTGTCGTTCGCGTCGATTGTGATCGGACTTGGTAACGACTTCGCGATCCACATTTTGTCGCGTTATCTCGACCTGCGGCATCATGGACGATCGCTCCGCGCGTCACTCGTTGAGACCGCGCAGACACTCGGCCCCGGCATCGTCACGGGATCGGTGACAACAGCACTCGCGTTTTTCTGCGCGTCGTTCACCAGCTTCCTTGGCGTGGCGGAACTCGGACTGATCGCAGGTTGCGGTATTTTGCTATGCACGCTCGCCACATTTACGTGCCTTCCCGCCATGATCGCAGTGGCCGACCGCAACAGTCGCGAACAAGCGTTGCCGGTCCCGTTCCAAGGTAAGTGGCTCCGTCACGCGACGAGCCGCTATCCCGGCGTCGTCTTGTTCCTGTCGGCCGTGTTGCTCGGGACGGTTGCCTGGAAGTCGTTCGATTGGACGGGGCCGATCGCGTTCGGATCGTGGCCGCGTCCCCTGCTGCAATACGACCACAACCTGCTCCACTTGCAGGCCGAAGGGTTGGAGTCGGTCGAAGCGCAAAAGCGGATCTTCGAGTCCTCAAGCAACTCGCTCCTCTATGCGATCTCATTGGCCGACTCGGCGGACGACGCGCGGAAACGGAAGGCTCAGCTTGAGGCATTGCCGTCGGTCCATCATGTCGAAGAACTCGCGTCACGACTGCCGACGATCCCGCCGTCCGAAACACAGTTGATGGTGCAAGGCTTTCACGCGCTGCTGGCTCGTCTCCCCGAACAGCCTCCCGCTCCTTCACCCGTCATGCCCGCTCAAGCGGGACGGCAACTGGATGAGTTCTTCAAATTCGCTCGCGCACGCCCCGAGCCAGAAGCGAAGACGATCACCACGAGACTCGATCGCTTCCTCGATCAACTCGACTCACTCGACGTGCGCGAGCAGATGACGATCCTGACCGAGTTCGAGTTTCGCCTGAGGTACTCGCTCCTCGCGCAGTTCCAAGCGTTGAATGCCGCCTCGAACCCCGAGCCAGTCACGCCCGATGACCTGCCGAAGGAGCTGCGATCACGCTATGTCAGTCCCGAAGGCAAGTGGCTGCTGCAAGTCTTTCCGAAAGACCCGATCTGGGACATGGAGCCGCTCGAACGCTTCGTCACCGATATCCGTTCGGTCGATCCCGAAGTGACCGGCACACCGCTTCAGAATTTTGAGGCCGCACTTCAGATCAAACAGAGCTACGAAATCTGTGCGATCTATTCGCTCGTCGTGATCCTGATCGTCCTGCTGATCGACTTCCTGCGGAAGCAGGTCCTCGTCCAAACGTTCCTGCCGCCGCTTGTCATGGTCGGCATCGCGGTGGCCGTCTGTCTCGCTCAGAAGCAGACGATCCCGGTGTTGCCGCTGGCGGTTGTCGCCGTGACGATGACCTTTCTGATCGGACTCTTCTCCGACCGCCACGGCGTCCTCGACACGATCTCGGCCATCATTCCGCCGACCGTCGGGATGCTGCTGATGTTTGGAGTCCTCACCATTTTCAACATCCCACTGAACCCGGCGAACCTCATCATCCTGCCGCTGATCATCGGCATCGGCGTCGATAACGGAGTCCACGTGCTGCACGACTTCCACTCGAAACCGCACGAGGTCTATAGCGCGTCGCCCAGCCTGGTGAACGCCATCACGCTGACTCAAACCACCAGCATGGTCGGCTTCGGCAGCATGATGATCTCGGCCCATCGCGGCTTACACAGCTTGGGGATCGTCCTGACGATCGGCGTCGCAAGCTGCGTCCTCATGTCGCTGGTGACTCTGCCCGCCTGTCTCGCGTGGCTCAGCCGCCACCGCCGCACCGCCGCTCCTCACTTCGATGCGACTTCTTGGAACGAACCTCGCTCCGGCCAGTCCGCCCCCAACACCGCGACCCCGACGGAACTCCCGTTTGAAGAAGACGAACCGCAAGACATCTTGCCGATGCCCGGTGTCGGCCGCGTCGCGTGAATGATGCTCCTCCGATCAGGGGACGTTGAATCGCCGACCCCACCCACTCCCGTCGGCGGAGCGACGGGAGTGGGTGGACAACTTCAGATTACGGGGTTGTTCAACAACGAGCCCGACGCGCAAGTTTTGAAGTTGCGCTCTTTGGGTTTTCAGCCCCAAAGGGGCGACGCTATGCCAGCCCAGGGCAACGCCCTGGGGCGGTGGTTTGCAGGGAAAACAAAGCCCTGAAGGGGCGACACTACTCATCGGAACGACATAGGGTCGCCCCTTCAGGGCTTCAATTTCTGTCATGGTCTCTACCCAGGGCCGCGCTCCCGTTGGTCGCTTGCCCTGGGCTGACATAGGGCTGCCCCGTTGGGGCGGAAATCCAAAACAACGCAACTTCAAAGCGAACAAACGAGGGCAAACCGTTGTCGAAAGTGAAGCCCTCAGTACAACGCTGTTCGACCAGTAGTCTCGTCGCTCCGCCGACGAGACGGATCGCGGAAATACCTGGGCAGTCACTTCGGGTTTGGCTTATGTGAGACGCGGGGTTAAGCTCCCTCGCACTGCCAACAGGCATTCTGTGCCTCCCACCCCGTTTCTCACTTGGAGTTGTTCATGTCATTCAAAAGAAGTTTGCTTGCGGTTGCGTCGGCGTTGTTGCTTGTCACCAGTGTCTCATCGGCCGAGGAGGCCAAGGCCGTCGAGAAGGCTGCGGCCGCTCCGAAGAAGGTGGACATCGGGACGCAGGCTCCCGACTTCAAGTTCAAGGATGCGACGGGCAAAGAGATCAGTCTGTCGGAGCTGACCGCGAAGGGGCCGGTCCTCGTGCGACTGACCTGCGGCTGCTCGGGCTGCGACAAGGAACTCGCTTACTTCCAGGCGATGCATGAAGGCTACAAAGACCTCGGCCTGACCTCGATCGCCGTCTTCCGCGAACCCGACTCGAAGGTCGCCGCCTACGTCAAAGAGAAGAAGCTCAACATGCTCTACACCGTCGATACCAAGGGCGACGCGTGGACCACTTTCGAAACCAAGACGATGCCGACCAACTTCCTGATCGAAAAGGGAGGCAAGATCGTCTCGGTCGCCGCCGGCTGCGACCCGAGCGGCTTGCTCGCCAAGAAGCTCTCCGAAAAAGTCGCCAAGACGGTCAACTCGGAAACGATTGACGTGCAAAAGAAGGTGACGGACGCTCAGGCGAAGAAGTAGCGCCGCCAGCCAGCACGACAGGATCGCCCCTCTCGTCTTCAAGATTGAGGGGGGCGTGGTCCAGTTCATAACTTCAACTCTTTCAAACGGACTGCGTGTACTCGCGCACAATTTATGTGGTGTGTCGGCTTGAGATACAAAATTGGGGTCAGCCATGAATGAACCGACCTCGCAGCCGTTCTCAGATCCAACCGTCGATGACGCAAGTTCAGCGCAGGCGAATCAACCCCGAAGTCGATCTTTGAGCCGTCGCCGCCTCTGGTTTTTCCGTACCGTGGTTGTTGTGTTTCCCTTCGCCGTGATTGCGTTTATTGAAGCCCTGCTCGTGTGGGCGAATGTCGGAACTAACGTCGATCTCCTCCTGCGCGCGAGCCGGATTCCCGGAGGAAAGGCCCATTACCTGAATCCGCGCACCGACATCGCGTACTCGGCGATTGACCTGCGCGGCCCCGAACCCCGCACGTTTGATCTGCCCAAGCCGAGCAACACGTTTCGCGTGATAGTCATCGGCGCATCCACGGTTCAAGGATATCCCTACCCATCCGAATTAGCGTTTCCGCGTCAGGTCGAATTGCTGCTTTCGAGGCAACTCCCAGGCAGAAACGTTGAGGTACTGAACGCGGGCATTATTGGATTGAGTACGACACTCCTCGTGGATGTGGTCTCACAGGCAGTGTCGGTGGCTCCCGACGCCATCGTCTTTTATGAGGGGCACAACGAGTTCTACGGCATCGGGGGAATCGCGACGAATTCCCGCACACACCCGATCACGACTCAAGCCCGTCAACACCGGCTCGGGCAGGTCTTGACGGGACTGTTCGCCAGACAGAAAAAGCAATCCGGCGATTTGATCTCCGCGTTGCCAGCCAACTTTCAAATTCCGTTTGACAGCCCGCTGATCCAACGTGCCGAACAACGGTATCGCGACAATCTGCGGCGAATCTCTGCTATCTGTACCCGTGCGCAAATCCCCCTGCTCCTTTGCAGCGTGGCGAGCAATCTGCGGGATCAGAGTCCACTGCGATCGACGGGGCTTTCCGAGACAGGCAGAACGGAGTTATCGGGCGAACGTCGAGAACTCGAACGGAAATTGAATGCGCTCATTCACGAAAGCAATTACGCCGAAGCCTACGGTGTTCTCACGGTGGCCGACCAACAAAATCCCGACGACGCGCTGCTGCAATATCGACTCGCCCAATGCCTAGAGCATCTCGGAGAGAAGGACCGCGCTGCGCAATGTTATGCCCAAGCGCGAGACCTCGATCCCTGTCGCTACCGCGCTCCCGGTTCATTCCGTGACATTCTTCGCCAAGTCGTCACTGATGGAGGTGCCGGTATTCACATGGTTGATCTGGCCGAGACGTTCGCGCAAGGCAGCGAGCAATCCGCACCAGGTCACGACCTGTTTCTAGAACACGTCCACTTCAATCAAGACGGACATTGGCTAGCTGCTCGGACGATTGCCCGTCATATCGTCCGGGATGTGTGCGGTCAGTCGTGGGATGAAGCCGTAGTTCCCACGATGTCCGAACGCGACGAGTGGTTGGGGCTGATTCCCGAGGACCATCTGGTGGCACTGACGCTCGCCTTGTTTGTCGGCCAGAGGCCCCCGTTCAATGAAGCCGTTGATGTTGACCGGCATCAACGCTTCTTGTCTGAACAGGTCCAAGAGACCTCACACCGACTCTCTCCGCCAGACATGAAGGCATTCATGTCACTGGATCACCAAGCCAAGATGGACGATCTCTTGGATGGCCTCGGAAGATACCACCTCTCTACTGGCGAGGTGCGTGCGGCACTCGGTCACTTTGAACGATCGAAACGCCGACGCCCGTGGATGCCGAATCCGTATATCTTCGCCGCAGTCTGTTACCATCGCCTCGGCCAGAAGGAGGAAGCCCTCTCCAATTTCTTCCAGTCCCATCGAACCGCGATGAACGAGTCCAAGCCATTGATTCGAGATCGAGACCGGCTGGAAAAACAACTTGGCTCAAAAACACGGTGAACAAGACCATCAAACTTCTCCAGCCGATGTCCAAGTCCCCACGACTTCCTCATTTCGGACTGATGTCATGCCCGAATTGGCGGGATGAGGCTTCCTTCACGAACAGAGTCGCGATCCGCCAATTCTGAATTTTGCAGTGCCTGCCCCCAATCTGACCCCATCCAAGGAACACGCCATGCTCTCACGATTCAGCATCCTCTTGTGCCTCGTGGCGGTGACGGCGGCGGCGAATCCGACTGAGCCGCTTGGTGACAACTCACCCCGGATGTGGACGGTCACGCTGTCTGCGTCAGTCGATGGCAGCGGCGTCTTTCACTTCTCCGACGAGGCGTTGACGTACAAACACAAACATTGGGGACGGCCCAAGCATGTCCAGTTCAACGGCAAACCGTGGCAGGACCTCGCCCAGTCGCCTGAGGACTGGCAGGCTCATCGCGGGAAGCTCGACCTCGGCAACGCTTGGGTCGTTCGTCGTGAGGGCCGCGACACAGTCGCCATCGAGAAAACGAAGACCGGCTTCAGCGTCTTCATGAACGATTCGCCCAACGGTGCCGGGAACTACGCGATCACGATCGCCATCCCGCTGTCGGAGCAAGTCCCGTAAGAACGTGGCTTGGCGTCCGCCGCGACAGATCAACCACAGATCCCATCGCGTAAGTCTTCACGACTCGTGCGATGGGATTTTTCGTTTCCACTCCAGTAAAGAAACGACCGGGTGGCCGGGGTTGGAGCGCTTCGGGAAACCCCGGGGCTTCGTCCAAAGCAACTCCAGCCCCGGCCACTCATCGCGTGAGCCTTCACGGTTCATTCGACGAATGCGTGTCGAGCGTTCGTGCTTTCAGCCCGGAGGGCGACAGGTCCTAGCCCACGGCGTGAGCCGTGGGTCAGGCCCGCCCAGCCACGTCTTCAGCCCTGAAGGGGCGACACTTACTGTGCGTGACTCGCAAACTTCACGAGAAACGGCCCCCAATGTGCCGCCCCTCCGGGGCTTCGCGATTGACCTTCTGATTTCCCCACGGCTTACGCCGTGGGCTAGGACCTGCCGCCCTCCGGGCTAATGAAACACGTCCCCAGCACGCACTCGCCAGATCAACCGAATTACCTCTCCAACATCCAGGCCACGCCATTGAGCAGCAGGCGGCGCACGTCGGGCTGTTTCATGTCTGCGGAAGCACCCAAGCTGGTGTAGAAGATACGTGCTTTGTTCTTTCCGTAGAGGCGAGTCCATGCGATGGGCTGTGCGGGCAACTGACCTTGTGCGGTACCGAACAGCAGAGGCGTGGTGTCGGCGGCGAGGGGCAGCACTTTGTAGAGCGACTCATGTCCGAGGATTTTTTCCGCGTGTACTCCGTTGAGCAGCGGGCTTTCGGCGGCACCGGGAGAGACGACAACGCCGTAGGGCAACCCCTTGGTCTCGTAGCCGGTGTTCTCTCCACCGAGTACGTCCACCGTAAATTCCGGCCAGGTGGCGAGGCTCGGATCAGTCAGTGTTTCCTTCGGCCTGAGGATGAAGGCGTGGTTCGCGGTACGAATGCCGAGGAGCGGTTTGCCCGCGTTGAGATGAGTGCGAACGGCATCCAGTTGTCCCTTCGGCGGAAAGCGGCGGCGAGTGAACAGCACGAGCAAGTCGGCCTCTTTCATCGCTCCGATCAAACCGGCGAAATGGTTTCTCTCGGGCTTGTCACCTTCAATGATCGTCACCCGGTGCCCCAACGGACGAAGCTCCTGCTCCGCAAAGTTGCGCATGGAGTTCACGGCATCGTAATTGTCGGGGTCTTCCACGGTCATGATGACGATGTGGGAGGAAGGCTTTGAAACACCCTCCGCTCCCCACGCCAACAGGGACGCTGCCGCAGCACTGCCCGCAAACGACGAGGCGAAAAATTGACGGCGGGTAAAACTCTCAGTGCGGCATGAAATCATTGCTGACGTTCCCTTGATTCAATCACTGTCGTGAGTTGTCGGTTTGGTTTTGGTGAGCCGGGTGCCGTCAGGCCACTGGCACTCACTTTGAGCGATTTTCAAATTGATGTTCACTGCGATGTAGCTGAATTCGTGAGAATTCAGCCGGCTTTGACGATCGCCTGAAGTCTTACGACTTCAGCTACACCCCAAAGTGAGTGCCAGTGGCCTGACAGCCCCCGGCTCACCCAACTCTGCGGAGGGATCTTATTCACGCCTTGTTCTGCTTCGCGCCCGGAGTTGTTCGTCCGTCGGTGATGAAAGTCTCCATCAGCGACTGCAGGTCGGCGGCTCGGCGGCGACGTTTTTGGTCTCGCCGAGATCGGTGTCGAGGTTGTAGAGCTGCACCGCCGTCCGTGCTTGGGCGTCAGCCGCGAAGACCAGCTTCCACGGACCTTGCCGCAGCCCGGGCGTTCCGGCACAGGCCGTACTGATGGCATGAGTGCGAATCGGCTGGTCCTCACCTTTGAGCACCGTCGCACAATAGCATCCGGAAATATCACGCCATCAGCATTCGCGCGTGGAGCTTGTCAGCGAGGGCACCGACGATGTCATTGAGCAGGTCGAGCGAGGCGTTCGCTTGATCCATCGTGATCGTCAGCGGAGGGCTGACTCGGAGGACTTTGCCCGCGAGTGCGCCGAGCAAATGAATGCCGACGCCGTCTCGACCGAGGTAGCAGGCTTCGACGATCTTGGCCGCGACCTCGCCCGGAGTGAGCGAGCCGACCGCGTTGCACTCGAAGCCGAACACGAGGCCCTCGCCGCGAACGTGGCTGACGAGGCCGGTCAGCTTCAACTCTTCCAAACGTTTCAAGAAGAGGGGCGTCAGTTGGCGGACGTGCTTCAATACGTCGGTCGATTCAAACTCATCGAGCGTCGCGAGGACCGCAGCGCACGAGAGCGGGTTCGCGCTCCAGGTGTCGGAGGCTTCGCCGTACTTCATCACGGCGAAGATGTCTCCGCGCGAGGCGACCGCCGCGACGGGGACTCCATTACCAAGCCCCTTCCCCAACACGACCATGTCCGGCTCGACGCCGTATTCCTCGAAGGCGTACATCGAACCGGTCCGGCCGAAGTTGGCCTGCACTTCGTCGAAGATGAAGATCAAATCCTTCTCGCGGCAGAACTGCTGGAGCATCTGGTGGTACGCGGCTGTCGGATGAAAGCTGCCGCCGCCACCGAGATACGGCTCGGTGATGAGGCACGTCAGTTTGCGACCGAACTGCCGCCAGAGGTCGTCCAACTCGGCGCGATACTTGGCGAGATCGATCACCGACGGCTCGTACCCGGCGTCGATGATCTCGTCCATCGGGAAGCTGATGAACTTCACGCGCGGATCGCGTTCGGCGTCCTTCTCGGAACCGGTCACTGCGTTCGCAAGCCCCTTCTTTCCGTGAAAGCCGTACCGCGTAGCGATGATCATGTCGCGCGTCTTGTCACGCGCGAGGCACGCCCACAGCGCCTTCTGAATCGCCTCGGACCCCGACGCCGCCCAGACGATCGTGTCGAGCCGCTCGCTCCCCTTCGACCGCTTGATGTTGGCGAGCAGCCTCTGCACCGCCTGCGTCTCGATCTCGGTGATGCCGTTGTACGCGGTCATCGTCACGGCGGAGACGTACTCGTCTGTAGGATGGGCACTCTTGCCCGTCCGCTCTTCGCCTTGAGCTTCCGTCTGAGAAGACGAAGAAGGACGGGCAGGAGTGCCCATCCTACAGTCGGCTTCACCCCCGAACAGCATCTCTGCCGTCCAACCCATGCTCTTCGCAAAGTGCTGCATCCACCGCTTCGGGTTGTGCCCGAGATTCGCCACCAGCACGCCGGACGAATAGTCGAACAGTTTTCGTCCTTCAGGAGTCCAGTGATACACACCCGCCGATTTCGCGAACACGGCTTGAGACGGCGTAAACGTCCTCAACGCCAGCGGCTCCCGCTCGGCGACAATCTGACGGACAGCATTGGATTTCGTTTCACCGGCGAACTGGATCGGTTGAGTCATCAAGTATTCCATGTCATGCGAAAGAGATGTTCAAGGTCATCAAACAGAGTGGATCGAGTCTTCAGTAAGAGCGAGATTCTTTTGCCGCCATTTGTGAAGTGCGATTGCGAGTGCCGTCATCACTGATGCCATCGCGACGAGAGCGGCCACTTCGAGCAAGAACCGCCCGGGAGTTTCCGTCAGTGTGAAGACTTCACGTTTCTTTATGCCGTTTTCATCGCCGGATTCAAACTCTCCCACAAACATCAATCCGACAGGAAATGCCCAGAAAAATGCCGCGAGTGCATACGCCCCATAAACCATGAAGAGTCCCGGCTTCACTTCTGGACGCACAAGAGGCGTGGGCCTCTTGATCCAAAGCCCTGCCCCACATTGAGGACATACCGACGAACGGTTGTGGAGTTCGTCCGGAAACTCCGACATTACTCCGCAGCGGCAAGTTGTCTGGATCATGCTGGCACTCGTTCAATGAGGTTTCCGTGAGTCACAGGTCGGCGGACTTCACAAAGGCTGAGGCCCCTCACCCGGCGCGCGAATGCGGACGCGAGTCTCTTCCTCAATCCACAGGTGTTCTGCGAGAGGCTCGCGATCCAGCAAGTCGAACACGCCGCCTAGGACTTGCAGAATGTATGGACGGCTTTGATCAGTGACTCTCAACACGATGAGGCCCGGATAGTCCTGCGGCGGATACGTTTGAATGTTGGCAAAGTCGAGATCGAGCGTGATCAGCGCACGACCCTCACGCTGACAGACTGCTGCGATTTCGGCGTCCTCGTGACCTTGCAGTCCTTCGTCGAAGACGGTCGCCGCGTCGTGACCACGGCCGCGCAGGGCTACCGCCACGTCCTCGTGCAGGTTCTCGTCCACCTTGAACAGCATCACGCGGCCCCTGGCACGAGCGGGACGATGCGATCGCGAGCCAACTCGGCGGCGAACTGCATGGAGGCTAAAACGTCTTCGCGTTGAAGATGGTAGCCGCGCGACACCTCGTCCACGGACTCACCGGTCGCCAAGTTGTCCAGCACCACGGAGACCATGACGCGCGTCCCCGCGATGCACGGCCGACCGTGACAGACAGCTGAATCAACGCCGATTCGATCTCTCCAATTCATCGCTTGCCCCTTGAATCAAAGCTGCCACCTTCCGGAACAGACGACACTACCCAACGTCTACACTCGCCCATCATAAAGAACGCGGGGTGTGGATGAACCCGGTCGATACAACACCAGCCCGCCGTGCGAGGCGTTGACACGTACCACGCAATCGGGTTCGCCTGCCGCGTGGCGTTCCAGGATCGCTTCGAGGGCTTGGACCGCCGCGACCGATTGTCGGTCGGCGGCGAGGTCGTTGTACGAGAGTGCCTGAATCTCGGCGAGACGCTTCGATTCGTCGGTCGCCGTACCCGCGAACTTCACGTAGGCGAGTTCCCGTGCGAACCGTTCGAGGACTTCGATCCCGTAACCTCGCTGAGACCGCTCGCCCCACGGTTCGAGGAACGTGCCGTTGTAATGGTTGTTGACTGTGATCTTCCGTTTGAGCGGCGTCTCCCCCTCGACCGTCAGTTCGACGCCCCGTTTGCGCGAGTGGCCGTTCCAGACGCCGTTGTCGAAGCGGAACTGAACCTCTTGCTCGACGTAGCCGGGGAAGTTGTCGGGCGTGACCCACGACGTGTGGATGTCGAACGCGGCGTCGCGGCCCGAGTCGTACTCGTAGACCATCCGCATCTGCGTGCTGTCCCACGTCGGCCCATCCTTCGGCCCGACCAGCCCGCGCTGTCCCGTCGCGGTGACAGTCTTCAGCCGCCCGCCGAATGTGAAGTCGATGAGCTTGATGTAGTGACAGGCCACATAGGTGCCGGGGTTGCGCCCGACGATCCACTCGGCGAACTGGCCACCCGAAATCGACTTCGGCTCGAGCAGCGAGCAGTACCCCGTGTTGACGTGCTTCAAGACTTGATCGTGAACCAGCGTCCTCAGCTTCTTGTGATCGGGGTCGAGCAACTTGTGATAGACCACCTTGGCGAGCAGTTTTTTGTTTCGAGCCAGTTCCACCAGTTCATCCAACTCCTGCAGCTTCAGCACCGACGGCTTCTCGATCAGCACATGCGCACCCGCTTCGAGTGCCGCCTTCGCCGCGCCGAAGTGCCGGTCATCAGGAGAGGCGACACACACGAAATCAACTCCCGCCGCCAGCATCTTCGCGACCGAGTCCGCTCCCGCATGAGAGACAAACGGATGGATGTTGCCTCCCGCCACCTTCTTGTACGCCTCAGCCCGCGACCCCGTGCGAGTCGCCACCGCCACCAGCGGCACGCTCACATCCCCGAACCGCCGGTCAAAGAGTCCCTCGCGATGAGTCCGCTCAAAAAACGGCCGGTAAGTCTCATCGAAGATCATCCCCATACCGACCATTCCGGCACGGAGGAAGTTGGTTGACGACATCAGCTTCCTTTGGCAAAGTCCATTGAACTGCAACGACCAACAACTGGCATTGTGCCCATTGAAGAAGCGAGTCACCAGTTTGGCAATCGTCAATTTCCTCTTCTGGAATTTGAAGGAGCGACCGATCACCGATCTGGTTTGCAGCCTGTGCGCGAACCGTCAGGTCGATGTTGCCATTTTCGCCGAGTGCGGCGTGCCTCCTGACGAGTTGGCGGATCGACTCAGCAACCTCACAGGAATGAGCTATCGCGTGACCGACAGCCAGTCACCTCGACTGGTTGTACTGGTGAACGAGTCTGTTGTGTCGTGCGACGAGTTCTACGTGAATGCCACGGGGCGTTTGAGCTTGCGGTCCCTACAAGTTGGCTCGGTTCCATTTGTTCTCGCAATAGTTCACTTGAAAAGCGAAGTCGGCTGGAACGAAAGTGAACTGAGCGACGAAGCCTGCGCCGTTGCAGACGACCTTCGCTCCGCAATCGCGGATCGTCCACCATTTGGACTATGCGTCGTCGGCGACTTCAACATGCAGCCGTTCGAGCGAGGAATGGTCGTACACAAAGGCTTCTTCAGCTTTATGACACGCAGCAGCTTGTCGGCTGAACTGCGGACCATTCAAGGGCGCAAGTATCGCCCACTTTACAATCCGATGTGGGGGTGCTTCGGCGACCGGACACCAGGTCCAGCAGGAACGTTCTACCGGCGAGACGCCTCCCCGGTCTGCTACGACTGGCACATGGTCGATCAAGTGTTGTTTAGCGCCGAGTTGTTGCCATACTTGGCCAACGCGGGGGAGATCGTGGAGTGTGTCGGCGATGTTTCACTGATCGACCGAAATGACCGCCCGTCCAATGTTGGTTCTGACCATTTGCCGATCTTGTTTTCACTCGACGTTCCTAATTCGATCCCAGAGTCGGTCTCAAATTGAAAGGAGGTTCTGCAATGTCAGCCGCCGCAATGGACCTTTGGCCTGATGATGTTCTCGCCGTGCATGCAGATACGCCCAGCCCCATTGAGCTGCTCGAACATCAAGCGAGATGCTTGGAACAGCGCACATCCGGACGTTTGAAAGTCGACTTGATCGAGTATCACGGAGATGACCGCGAAGTTCTCAGGTTCACCGTACAAGTGCCATCTCAAGACCATCGCTGTACGTTGTTTGAGGTTCACCACCGCCGCGAGGCCATGCTACCTGCACGCTTCGTCCCGCCAGAGCCACTGCCAAACTACCTTCGGGAACGATATGTCTTACCCGGCTCGCCAGCGCCCGTTGAGTCATACGTCCCCAGAGAGTTCAGATCAGTTCCACCCAAAGAGGTCGAGACCAAATGGGTCGCGAACACTGCGGGCGAGTTTCAGTCAAAGTTGGAACTGCTTCTGCAAACCCAAGAAATCAAGGCATTGCTGGCCTCGCTGATGACCATGGCAAGCAAACCAGCTAAGTCCAACATTTCTGTCACCCCTTCCAACGGAGCCGAATAGTCCCATGACACCCAAGCCTTCCATCATCCTCTCCGCCTTCGCCGACGAGTCGGCCAATTCCAAGACGGCTGTCGAGCAGTTTGCTGCTTTGGCGGCGATTGGGCTTCAGTATTACTCGCCCCGGTTTGTGGATGTGACCGGCGCGGGGAAGGTCAAGCATGTCACCGAGCTGGATGGTGATGAGCTGGCTCGGTTGGCGAAGTTGCAGGCTGACTATGGGATGAAGGTGACGAGCATCGGGGCGCGGTTGGGGAAGGTGAAGTTGCTCGATGTTGAAGATGGATCGCACAACAAGTTTGTCCCCGATGCGGCGTACCATGCGGGGGATGTGGCGGCGACGATTCATGCGGCGCAGGCGTTGGGAGCGAAATTGATTCGCGGGTTCTCGTTCTATCATCCGAAGGGGGAAGACCCGGCGAAGTACGTGCAGCAGGCGGCGGACCGGCTGGGGCCGATTGTCGATCTGTGCGGTCAGGCGGGGTTGGTCTACGGGCTGGAGGTCGAGGCGAATCTGGTCGGGCAGAACGGACGGATGCTTGCCGCGCTCGCAAAGGCGATCGGGCGAGCAAACCTCGTCTGCATCTTCGACGGGGGGAACATCTCGTCGCAGAACCTGTCGCCGCTGGAATGCTTGGCCGAGTATCGCGCGATGCGGGATGACTTCGGCTGGATGCACATCAAGGACTACCGCGTCGATCCGGGCCTCGTCTGGACCGGCGTGGTGAATGAGGAGATGCTGCGCAACTTCGTCCCGTGCGATGTCGGCGATTCGGGTCACGAACTGATCCTGCGCGACTTGAAGGAACATCTTCCGACGATCGACGCCAAGATGAAGAAGCTCGGTGCGCCGGGAGTCTTTCTGGAACTCGAACCGCATCTGAAGGGAGGCGGCCAGTTCGGCGGCTTCAGCGGCCCGGACGGAATGGGTGTCGCGGTGAGGTCGCTCTGCCGACTGCTCGATTACGTCGAGATCGACTACAAGCTGCGCGGCTTCGACGACATCAAGATGGCTCGCGGGTTCTGAAGTTGTAGGGTGGGACAAGCGGCGCATCGCCGCGCCAGCCCACCAAGAATCCCCGATGGTGGGCCGGCGCTCGAAGCGAGCTGGTCCCACCCTACTTTGAAATTGGCGGTGATCCTGAGAGGTGACGAGATGGCTGTAAAACGTTCGTCGGTTCGATTGTGTTGTGTCTTTTGTGCGTTGATCAGCGGGTTACTGTGGCTGCTCATCACGGGAGGCGTCTTCACGGTGGAGGCGGTGGCTCAGGAGAAGGCCGAGACCAACAAGGCGACGGATGCCGAGAAGCCGGGTGTCACGAAGTCCGAGGACGGGCGGTACGAGTTTCGGAAGGAGCATGATCCGAACGGGCAGGGCAAGTTTTACATGGGGCGTGAGCTGGCGATGGTCATGTCGTTTCATGGTGCCCCATGGTTGGAGCGGCCCGAGCGGGAAGAGGAGGAGCGGCTGAGCACGCTCGTCGCGCAATTGGGTCTGAAGCCGGGGATGGTCGTCGCGGATGTCGGAGCCGGGTCGGGTGTTCTCTCGCTGATGATGGCTCATGAAGTCGGTGACACAGGCAAGGTGTTGGCCATCGACATCCAACAAGAGATGCTCGACCTGCTCGGCGACAAGATCATGAACCACAAGATCAAGAACGTGGAACTGGTCCTCGGGACGGAGAAGTCGCCGAAGTTGAAAGAGGCGTCCATCGACCTCGCCCTGATGGTCGATGTCTATCACGAGTTCGAGTACCCGTATGAGATGACGCTCGAACTGGCAAAGGCGCTCAAGCCGGGAGGCCGGATCGCGTTCGTCGAGTACCGGCGCGAAGACCCTCAGGTGCCGATCAAGCTCGTCCACAAGATGACCGAGGCGCAGGTGAAGAAGGAAATTTCACTGCCCGAGTTCGGCCTGAAGTGGAAGGAAACGATCGACAAGCTGCCGCGTCAGCACATCGTGGTGTTCGAGCGGCCGGTCAAGAAGCCGTGATGGCGGATTGCGGACTCGTGGGGAATTGAACGTGCCCCTTCCCCGTCTTTCGGAGCGGGGGACGTGAGTCCCCTGATTGCGAGTGGCTTGCAGGTGTCGTTCGATTCAGGGGACTCACGTCCCCCGCTCCGAAGGACAAAGACGGGGCTGACGCCCAAAACTGCCCACTGCCCACAAAGAAAACAATCGCCGTCGCCAAGCCGAGGGGGTGGCTTGACGACGGCGGTCGCGGGTTGCCGTTCCCACGGCTTCGAGTTGGACCAGACGGGCCATCGCCCATCACGGTGACTTGCTGTCGATGTTGGAAGAAAGGTGACGACCGATCCGCACGGAGTGTTCGTGGTGTGTTGTTCCGTGTTGCGTCTGGTGCGGGATCATCCCCATTCGCTTCAGTGACAAATCTCGTTGTGACACAAGGCTCGCCCATCAGCCCGACAACCTGCTCCCGTCTCTCTCCGCATCACGCGGTTCAATCCGGTACGTGTGTTATCGGGTCGCCCTTCAGCGCACTGCACCGGTTTCATTCGATGTCTCGAAGCGCGGCCTGTGCCCGTTTCACCTGTCAATCGCGGCGAGCCGGTTGTGCCGTGTTTCCGGCGGGCTGAGCTAGTGCAGTTTCGTAGCCGGTCTTCAGTGAGCCGTTGGCGCTAGCCTCGGGTTTCTCGCACCCGAGGCTAGCGCCAACAGCTCACAATACTGCAATCCAACTCTGAAACTGCTCTAGTCCTCAATCAAGCGCCCCCCACTGGGATTGCCCCAGTGGCTCACGGGTTTCTGCACGACTCGTGTTAAGTTTCAAGTGATGTCCTGAGTCGTGCCAAAACCTATTTCCACCGGGATAAGCCCATTGGTCTCTAAACAACTCAGGACAGGTCTCCGCTGGTGCTGTATTCGGTTTTGGCTTCTGTTCTTCATCCGTGCCCCCGGCTTTGCCATCCGTGCTAGTTCGAGCGTTCCCAGACAGCGCCTTTAGCACGGATGGCAAAGCCGGGGCGCGGATGAAGAGGGCACAAAACAAACAAGTTTGGAAAGACGATGGGTCAGGTGTTGTGTGGCGACCGATGGGACAAGCCCGGTGGGGTTTACATGCATAAGGGCTAGTGTCACGTGCGACAGAACATCTCCATCGAACCGCTTTCACAGAGAGACACGCATGTCGTGCGACGAGATTGAAACCCGCGAACAGTCACTCGAGGAAGCGAGGCCGAAGTCGTTTCTCAGTCGAGGCGAATTCCTGCACATCGCGACGTACTGCCAAGGGGGCTTGCTGGTCGTGACGATCATGCTGGCTTGGCTGGCGGGAATCGACTTACTCGCCCAACTTCGGTTCACGCCAGCGGCCGTGATGTGGGGAGTCAGTGCCACGCTCCCGATGCTGCTGCTGTTCGCCATCACGCACCGCTATCCCGTGGGGCCGTTTCGAGGTGTGAAAGACTTTCTGTCCGAGACAATCGGCCCGACGCTCACACGCTGTCATTGGCTCGACCTCGTGTTCCTCTCGCTGATGGCGGGACTCTCAGAAGAGCTGTTCTTTCGCGGCGTCGCGCAGACCTGGCTGACGGCGACCTGCGGCATCACGGCGGCACTCATCCTGAGCAACGTCTTGTTCGGGCTGGCTCATTCGGTCTCAGCGATCTATGTCGTACTGGCCGGGTTGCTCGGGATGTATCTTGCGGCGGTCTTCACGATCACCGGCGAAGCCAACCTCGTCCCGCCGATCCTCTGCCACGCGCTGTACGACTTCGTAGCCCTGTCGGTCTATCGGACTGAGGCGATGAGCGCTGAGGCGACCGACAAGAGTGACACCTCGCGCCGTCAGTGATGAGACATCCGAGCGGGGCGGCGTCAGCCCAATGGTTCTGACTTTGTGATTCTGTGAGCGGCAAGGCGCTAGCCCAATGGCACTTACTTTGGGGTGTAGCTGAAGTCGTAAGACTTCAGACGACCATCAAAGCCGGCTGAATTCTCACGAATTCAGCTACGTCGCACTG
>JAYTQJ010000413.1:0-8991 GCA_043746775.1 Schlesneria sp. | reverse complement strand
CGCTTCATCCGCTCGTGGTGTTCTTGGCATCAAAACAGGCTAACAACCCGCGATCCGCAAATCAACGAGTCCTGACCCCTTTGATTTGCCCGCAAGTTCGCATTGCTCAGCCGCCATCCACAGATTGTGCATGCGTCCCTCCGATTGTTCCTGGGCAAATCCTGAATGAGGAGGCAATAGCGAGCCACCAGCCCAACAGAAGTGGCACGGTGCCTTGAAGTGTGTGCCAGCCCAAGAGCGTAGGCGCCCTCCCCAGGCAAATACGACTTTCGCCAGCCACATCAGAGAGATGCACGTTGCAAAACACGCTTGCCGCTGCGAATGACAGGAGACAGAACGATGTCCATGACCAAAGCCTTGAGACACAAAAGCGATTGGCAAGGCGGTCGTATGCGATCGCCAAGGCGGCAGCCGGTAGAAGCACCGTGACTAAGCAGACGGTTGCCGACATCCAGCCTTGTGCAGTGGGCCGCAGCCAGAACGGTTTTTCGATGTTTGAATCCGGGCCAATCGCGAACATGACGAGCAGGAATAACTCCAAGACGAGAGCCTGACTGAGGCGAAACAGGAGCATTGGCGACAAGGCAAACACGAATACTTTTACGATGCCATGCGCAACAAAACGCCGTATTCGCCGAGTCGTTATGTCTTCGGTCGGCGATGGACCATAGTGGGGAGTGGGCATGTTCGATTCCTCCGTGTGACGATCTATGCTTCCTGAGATATTTGGGAGATTGCTCGGGTGCGGTTCATTGACCTTTCGGACGCCGAACGACTTTCAATTCGCCGACTGACGATCAGATGGCAGTTGTTTGGTTTTGTTTCGCCATCAGAGGCCACTGACGATCAATGTGCAGGTCGGCACTCAAACGCAGTTGTAATTATTGGAGTTCGAAGTTGAACGTGTTGTTTCCCGCTTTGACTTCCACCCTGAGCGGCGTTTCGTCTTTGACGGTGAACTGCGCCGGGACACCGTTCCCTTCGAGCGTGGCGATATATGTTCCAGCCAGTACGCGATTGAGAGTGTATGTGCCGTCTTCCTTGATCTTGGCTACGACAATCTGGTCATCCAAATGGAAGGTGACTTTCCCTGTGAGCGGCTTGCCGCTCCTGGTGATGAGACCGGTCACCTTTGCGTCGGCGGGATTAGGAGTTTCTTCCGGCGATTTGCCCGTTGGTTTCTGCGACGCGGGCGGTTCGGGTTCCGGACTTGCTTCAGCATTTACCGGCTGCTGTTTACGGGTGCTTTTGTTGGCCTCAGATGGTTCGTCGAAGAACGTTCCCGCGTTCGGCTCTGCTTTTCGTCGAATCAGGATGTGAACGGGAAGGGTACTCGCGTCTGGATATTCAACATGGCCGACGACCACGATCATATGGTCCGTTTTGCGTTTGAGGAGCAGTTTGTTTTTCGGGGACGAGATCACCACTTTGCCATCCGGTTGTAGATATTTGCCGATGGTGGTGATGTTCGACGTGTTCTGAAAAGTGTTCGGCAGACCTTGAACTTGGAAGACAAGTCCTGGAGCGGTTCCGCCACCGTCGAGTTTCAACATGTCTCGGCGTACCTCGAATGTATATTCCCCAGCCTTTTCCACGGGGACGGGCCAATGCAATTCCTTCCTGCCCTTCATTTCCGTCGGGGTCTCGGGGTCGCCGATCACCAACAGAACTTCTTCGTTGCCGTCGAACTGACCTTCGACCTTCACTGAATTCTCGCTCCTGCGGACGAAAAAATTGTTTTCGACTCCCGGTGATGGCTCAACCGAGGTGGTCTCGCGGCTGCCCGCTGCGGCACCCGGGGCCGGTGACTTCGAAGCCTCGCTAGAACGTTCTTGGCTGCGTGTCCACAACAAATCGCCGAGTCGTGGAGTGCCAGTTTCCTTTTGAGCGTCTTTGTCTGTCGTCCATCCGCCTCGGATTTCATTGCCAACAAGACGCAGCGATAGTTTGCCGCTGCGGTCATTGTCCTTGCCCCAGGTTCCGTTGAAGCGACGTTCGACTCGCGACCACTTCAAATGCACCGTGCCCGACTTGTCCTTGTCAGAGATCCCTCTGGCGATCCCAGCATGAAAATGGAAAGTGCTCGCCTTGTCCTTGGCAGTGGGAATCGGCCCAAGAGCCGGAACATCAATCTTGACGGAATCGGGTAACTTGTAAGTCCCCAACGTGAGCCCGTCACTGATACAAACGGTGCCCTTACCGGAGCTGGCGAAAGTCCCCTCGTACTGTCCAGGCCCTTTGGCTTCGAGCACCACGGTGCCCCATTCGTCGCTGGTCCATTGACCGGAAATGTCGGGCGCTTCCGTCGTTTGCCACATCACCATTCCCAGCAAAGTCATTCCGATCGTTCCGAGCATGGCGATCACTCCTTTCCGAGTTACTTTGAAATTCGACCAGCGGCCAGCGGTGTGAGGCACCAAGGACGCTGGCAGAGGCACGGACGCGGGCTGCTGAAGATGCGACAGGCATTGCTCCAGCAATTGGCTGACTTCGCTTGCGGAGGCAAAACGCTGAGCTGGGTCTTTCGACAGCAATCGCCGGACGATGTGACTGAACCACGGCGGCAGTTCGGGAACGAGCGAGGCCATCGCGGCGGGCTGCTCATCGACGATCCGCCGCAACGTGGCCAACGTCGATTCGGTTCGGAACGGCGACACGCCGGTCGCCATCTCGTACAGCACGCAACCGAGACTGAAGAGATCCGAGCGGCCATCGAGCGCCTCACCGCGAGCCTGCTCCGGCGACATGTACTCCGGCGTCCCCGCGATGATTCCCTGGCGCGTCATCGACACATCATCGGCGGCCCGTGCCAAACCGAAGTCCGTCAGCACCGCGCGTTCCACTCCTTTTTCGAGCAGGATGTTCGCCGGCTTCACATCGCGATGGATCAGCCCTTGCCCATGCGCCGCCGCGAGTCCTTCCGCCGCCTGCATCCCGATGCGGAGAATTTCTTTTAGCTCCAATGTCCCACGCGCCTTCAGTCGCTGCGCGAGCGATTCGCCAGTCAGCAGCGGCATGACCAGAAACGGCAGTTGTCCGTTGGGTTGCACCTGATGAATGGCAATGACGTGCAGGTTGACCACCGCCGCCGCCGCTTGGGCCTCACGCGCAAACCGCTTTCTCGCCAGCGCACTGTGCGCGAGGTGCGGAGCCAACGCCTTGATCGCCACGAACCGCTTGAGTTCGCGGTCGAATCCCTTGAGCACCACGCCCATGCCGCCGCGCCCGATGATGTCGAGCACGTCATAACCACCCAGCCGCCCCAGGACTGCCGGGTCATCGGACGGCTCCAGATGATCGACGACGAAATCGGCCGTGGAACATTCCTCGCGCAGCGGCAAGGCATCGTCCAGTTCATCGGGCATGAGCATCGCGGCGATTTCACGGCTCGCTTGTTCGCCTCCCGACAGCCGCTCCATTTCCGCCGCACACAACTCGCACTCGTCGAGATGGAGATGCAGCGTCGATTCCTCATCGGCATTTAGCGACCCCGCCAGGGCGAGTTCCAACCGTTCGTGTGAGCACAGACCGTTCATGATGTCTTCTCCATTTCTGCGACGACCGCGCGAAGCCGCGCGATGACTCGACACTTGGCGACCCGCACCGCGCCGGCGGTCATCCCCAGTTTGTTGGCGGCCTCGGCGACGGAAGCGCCTGAAACTGCAATATCCCAAAACGCCTGCCATGTCTGCGGACGCACTTCGCCCCGGACCCGTTCCGACGCCAAGTGAAACAACGCTCGCCGCAGTTCCCGATCAAACTCATCCGTTTCGGGACCATCGACTGCTGGCTGCGACTCCAGCAAAGCATCGAGATCAACGAACGAAGTCATCACTTGTCGCTTCTGCCGCCGCACCCAGGAAACAACCAAGTTCCGGGTCACTCGACGCAACCATCCCCGAAATGAACCACGTTCCGCCCCATGCTCCCAGCAGCCAATGTTTCTGTTCACCGCCAGAAACAGCTCCTGCAAAATTTCGAGAGCGTCGGCATCCTGCAAGCCGGTCCTCCGCAAGACGCGGTAAATCACCGGCTCGTAGAGCGACACGAACTCCACCCATGCGTCGTGATCGCGAGGATCACGCAGCCGCAGCAGCAAGCTCAGACGGGTTGTTGGGGTGAGTGTCATGGTCGTTTCCTACCAGACTACACGCTCACAATCCGGCAGCGTTACACGGAATTGGAAGAGTTGCCACAAGTCGCCTCTTGGGTCGCTGAGCAGGACGAGATGCTGTCACGCAACGTCTTGCACGTCTTCCCCTCCGAGGCTCTGCGTTTTTCGTAGGGCAGGCGGCTCGCCAGCCTTGTCCTCCGAGAAAACAAACAGACGAGCCGCCCGTTCTACGAAAACGGTATCACGGGCAAGCGAGACGCTTGCCCTACGGGCAACGCCGTTCAGGATTTCTGTAGCAGAATTCGTGAGAATTCTGACGACTCGACGGTTCTCCAGAAGTCTTACGACTTCTGCTACGTTCGGCTGGTCCCTGTTTTACAGCTCCGAAATCCTGAACGGCGTTGCCCTACGGGGTTCCACAGCCTGCAAACGGAGTTTGCATCGCCATGCGGAAATTGGCGACGGCGGACTCGGTGACTCGACCCTCGCGCGTTGCCGCTTCACAGGCGGCCGAGCGGATGGCGAGGACATCGGCCGGAATGCGGCAGAGAGCCGGAAGCGACTCGCGCGTGAGCCGTCCGGCCAGCGCGAGGAACAGTCCTGCGGAGTGGCATCGTTCCGCCAGTACCGCGAGCGACGTGATGTGGCAGCAGTCCGTCAGCGTGAGACCGGTCTTGGTGAACGTGTCGATCAGCAGGCCGGAGCAGTTCGTGTCGATGGCCGCTGTCAGCACGTCGTCGATCGGTGGTGAAGTGGCCGCGTCGGCGTCGGCATACGCGACCGCGACCCAGTTGAGTTGCGCCGTACGACGCTCTTCAAACGAATGGCGGACTCGCAGCCACTCGTCGGACCAGTTGTTGTGCGGCGCGAGATGACTCAAACCGAGCTTCGCGAACGTGACAGCTTCTGGGAGCGGTGGGATGCTGCGCGCGTCTCGCCAGTCGTGGACTTCGCCCAGCGCGACGCTCAGCGGGATGGGCGTCGCGCGTGGAGCTTGATCATGGTTTGAGTCTGCAAGTTGTAGGGCAATCGCCGCGATGACTTCGATGTCGGCCATGCCGAGTGACCCGCGCCGCGGTTCCTTCACGTCGAGGATGTCGGCTCCACCTCGCAGAGCGGCGCTGGCTTCCTCGGGCGAACGGACACTGACCAACAACAGCGGCCCGCGCGAGACATCAGGCAACAACAGGCGATTCCCAGGCTCAGCACGTTCCGTCACGAACAGTTTCTCCACATCGCTCACAGAACCAAGTGCGGTTAAAGAGCAGCTCATCAACAACCGTCAACTTTGTGGGTGCCACGGTCACGGAGTCTTCGACGTGGCGGTGGAAAACGCGTCCGTCTGGGGGTGGCGAAACGCCGACCCCATAGGCACCAACTTAAGCGGGCAGGTTACCAGTGCGACGACGAGGTTGCGTGGTGCGGTCTTGTTTGTCTTAGCCCGGAGGGCGGCAGGTCGTAGCCCACGGCGTGAGCCGTGGGTGCGGTAACACAATCACTTTTTCAGACCCGGCGGGGCGACACTCTTTATGGCCAGATTGAGGACAGCTCGGTGAAAGGCGGGCCAATGTGTCGCCCTTCCGGGGCTTGAACCGGGTGTCTTGATCCCACCCACGGCTCACGCCGTGGGCTATGATCTGCCGCCCTCTGGGCTGAAAACAAACACGTTCCAAACGATTTCCTCGAACGACAAATTCAGCGGACGACTGCTCGGAACCCCGGAACGATGAGACTCGATCCTTAAGTTGGTGCCTATGGGGGCGGCGAAACGCTGACCCCAGCCACACTCCCGTTGGCATACGTCACACGTCCTCGCTTACGCTTCGGGTTGGTGTTTCACATCTCAACGACCCGTCTTCAATTGGACGGGTTGCAGGCCGCGGACGGTGATCGTATCGGCACCCCAGTCTTGGCGGAACTGGCGGTCTCCGATGATGCCCATGGCTTGACCGGCATTGCGTCGCAGATCGACTCCCGCCGCCGGTTGCAGGTACGCGAGCAGCTTGCCGTCGGGAGCGATCAGCGCGTATTGCGGTCCGCCGGGAAACGTTTTCGACATCGGTTGCACGAGGCCCGCGCCAGCAAAGCCGTTCGGGTTGGCGGGCCGCGTCGTGTTGGGGGCCGCTGCTCCGCCGGTTGCTGTTCCACCGCTGGGTTGTCCCTCTTGTTGAACCATGTTCGGGATCGGTCGAGTGGAGATCGGTTGTCCCGCGCCGAGCGTCGGTTGTGAGACCGGAGGCGTGGAAGTGGTGTTCGCCCCCAAGGCTCTCAACTGAGACTCACCTTGCTGTTGGAGCGAGGCCAACTGCGCATCGCGCTGCCGTGTCTCGGATGTCAGCTTGAGAAACTCCGAGTAGTCCGCGTGAATCTTTTGATAGCGCGTGACCGCATCCAAACGGCCCGCGATCACATGGCTCATCGCGGGCTGACTGACTTCCTGATCGAGCGTGCGGTACTGCTCGGCGATGTTGTCGAGATTCCACGTCGGTGGCTCTTGCATGACCATCTCACGGAACTGTCGATCGATCTTGTCGAGTCGCACTCGGAAGCCATCGGCTGGATCGACCTTCGACGAAGTTCCCTGTTCGTTCGGGCGCGGCTTCCCACCCAGTGGTGAGGGACCAGTTGAGATCGGTTTGGCGAAGGCATCGGGGTCTAGGCCGTCGGCCACGGGTCCGGACGGTTTCTTGCCGCGTGGCGGTGGCTCGGCGGGAAACGGTTCCGAACGAATCGCGTCGGCCGCGACGAGGGCTTTGCGCGGGATCCAACGCCACTCGCGCTTGATCGGGCTGATCTTGTACATCAGCTTGGACCGGTCCTCGAACACGAACGTTTTCTCGCCGAGAATCTGGACCGCATCTCCCTTGGACAGATTGCCCTGAATGGTCGTGAACTCATCGGGATTGATCGAGCTGCCAATGTGAACGACGACGTTGTTCGCCTTCAGCACGCCTGCGTTGTCGCCCGACTTCTGGACGTGCTCTGCGAGGATCCAACTGAAGCTGCCGGACGGCGGCGCGATCATGCACCAGCCTCCCGGATCGTGGCGATGGACCATCACTTTGTCCGCGCGCTTCAGCTTCTCGGTCGGATAGAAGTTCGGGCCGGGACCGCTCCGCACGTACTCGCCATCGAGATCGACGACGGCCTCGTAGGGAAACTTGCGATCTTGCGCCGTGGCCCGTGCGGTGAAATGACTGACGAACACCAGACACAGCGCGACAAACATCGCGGCACGAATGGATGACCAGCGCAGAGAGGTAGAGCGCATGTGGGGCCTCCTTGCCAGGCTTTGTTTTGAAACCCCACCCCGCTTGTCGGGGTGGTTCACGGGTCTCTGCGCTACTCGAAAATCTCGGTGACGCCGAGTAGTGCAAAGACCTGTTTCCACCGGGGCAAGCCCGTTGGGGGAGTTTCAAAACAAAGCCTAGAACAGCATGGGAAACAGGAACGTGAGCGGACGTGAAAGGCGAGAGCGGGTTCTGTCGAGTGACGCCCTGACTCAACAAAACGTCCACGGGAAGCCGCCTTCCCCAAGACCGCGCGGGTTCTAGTCCACCGGCAGAATCCGCTCAATATCGGTTTCTGTGGTGCATTCTTCTGAGGTGCATTTGCGGAGCGAATGCACCTCAAGAAGAGAAGCCGCACCCGCGTGGCGATTGGGGTTGGCTCACTTGGAGGCCAAATCTATACTCCGCGCGCGTTCGCCGAACTGAGGTGAACGCCGTCAGAAATGACGTATTTCTTGGCACGCTACAGCAGGGAGGCATCGCGTGGACAAGGTTCTGATCGCAGGTATCGAGACGGTCGTGGGCGGCAATCTCGCAGTCGGTTTGGCGCAACGCGCGCTGGTCACGGGAGTCAGTCTCGGTGAGCCGGTTCACATTGCGGGGATCAACGTCGAAGCGAGAATCGCTTCCAACAGTGAGGCTGTCCGTCAATTGATCGAGCGGGTGCGGCCCAGCCGTGTTGTTCTGTGTGGCAACGCCGCTCGCGCCGGTTGGTCGGGGAGCGCGTTGCCGGGCGAAGGCGATCTCGCACAAGCGACCGCGTGGAGTGACGCCGCTCGTCAATCGGGCGTGCAGCTCACGCTCATCTCCTCCGACGCGATCTTCACTGGCCCGTGGATGTTTCACTCCGAGAACAGCCAGAGCCTCTGCCCGAGCGCACCAGCTCAAGCCTTGCGTGACATCGAAGCGCGCATTCAAGCCGATTGCCCCGATGCACTGATCGTGCGGACACACGCCTTCGGTTGGCAGCCGGGTGAGAAGCAAGGTTGGGTTGAGTCACTGTTGACGAGGCTGGAACGCAGCTTTGAAACGGAACTCGATTGCACCCGCTATGCCTCGCCGATCCTCGCGTCCGATCTGACGGAGATTCTCGCGGGAGCGTGGACCACCGGATTGAGCGGCATCTACCACGTCGCCGGTGCGGAGCGGGTCAATCCCGTTCAGTTCGCGAGCCGCCTCGCGCAACAGTTTCATCTCCCGATCCCGCTGTCGTTGGCCTCGGAATCGCTCATCGGTCGTCCCAGCGGCTTCGGTTGTGGCGAGACCTCGCTGCAAACCCGCAAGATCCGTCGCGCGCTCGGCACGTCGATGCCGATGCTGGATGAAGGCATTCAACACCTCTTCCAACAACACGTCGATGGCTATCGCCAGCAGTTGTCCGGACGAGGCAGCGTACCAATCAGCAAGGTGGCGTGAGCTGGTCCGGTCGAGCGTCAGCTCGCTCAAATGCCTTTCCGAGCGGGGGACATAAGTCCCCTGGTTCTTGGGCGTAAGCCCGCTTTGCCTCCGGAAAGAAACAGCTTGTTTTCAGGGTGCCACGGTCACGGCTTTGCGTGGCCGTGCTTTCGCTACGATCAAAGCACGGCC
>JAYTQJ010000412.1:0-9024 GCA_043746775.1 Schlesneria sp. | reverse complement strand
AGGAAGGGCGTGACATCTACAAGAAACGCAAAGGACAAGTTGAACCAGCCCTGTCTTCAGGAAACCAACTAGTGCCCTGTCCGTTCTTAATTTGGGGGAGGTAGCTGAAGTCGTGAGACTTCAGAAAACGCAGAACTCTTACGAGTTCGGCTACCCCAAAATTAAGACCTGACGGGGCACTAGAATGGGTTTGTGATCGACAGTCACTGCTCTTCCGCCAGCCGCTCTCTGATCCAGCCCGGTCGGTCGGTGGTGAGGCTGTCCACGCCCGCGTCGCGCATGGCGGTGGCCACTTCGGGATCGTTGACGGTCCAGACGGCGAGTCCGAGGTTCGCGTCATGGACCTTCGCCACGAACCGCTTGTCGATCGTGTCACACGCCGACAGGTCCAGTCCATCGACCTTGATCCGCTTGGCTGTTTCGATCAGTTCGTTCACGGTCAGCGGCTTCGTCTTGCGTTTGGGATCGGGCTTGATGCTCACGATCCAGTAAGCGTTCAAGTCGGGGAGCGCTTCCTTCGCGGACTCCATCACGTCGGCCGAGAACCCAATAAGAGCCGTCTGTTCCGGCGTCTTGCCGGCGGCCTTCAGTTCACGAATCAACTCGGGAATGATTTCCTTGCCGCATTTGATTTCGATGAGTGCCCGTTTTCCGTCGGGGATCGTCGCCAAGACTTCGTGCAGCAGGGGAATCTGGTGGCGAGTGGAGTTCTCGTCCTTCCGACGGCCGACATCGAGCTGGCGGAGTTCGATAGATGTCTGGTCGGAAACCTTTCGATCAACTCCCGCCAGTCGTTTCGTGTCCGTGTCGTGAATCACGACGATGCGACCGTCCTTGGACATCATGATGTCCAGCTCGATGGCGTCTGCGCCCTGTTCCCACGCCAGTTTGAATGCGGCCAGCGTGTTCTCGGGCAGGTCGTATGACGCACCGCGATGAGCGACGATTTCCATTTCACCCTCCGTTGTTTCGCCCTGAGCGACGACGCGATTCGTAAATGAGGTCGCTCCGGCGGCAAGGCCCAGTCCCAGCAAGCAGGCGGAGAAAATGATGCGGTCTCGCAGTGTGCAATTCATCTTTTAAATCCTTTCTGGTGAGTTGGAGGGCCACCGCGACGTAAGCAGACCCAAGCCCGAGATTTATTGTGAGCGTTGGGTGTAAGCCCAATGGTTCTTGGAACCGGGTGACGGCTCAAATTGCCACCGATGTGGAGCCATGGGTCTCTACACAAAGTAGCCTTCATCGCTCCGCGTGATGAGCCTTTTAAGAACAGGCGTGTGAGTCAGTGTGGCGGAACTCGACAGGCTCGTCACGCGGAGCGATGACGGCTACTTTTGTCGAACCGCCGCCATCGCGAGTGCCGTCCAGCCGACGAGGAACGCCACGCCACCGAGCGGTGTCACCATGCCCCACTTCGTCACGCCGGTCAGCGTCAAAATGTAGAGGCTTCCCGAGAACAACACGATGCCGAGAGTGAAGGACCAACCCGCGATGCTCAACGCACGCGAAGCGCGCCGCTCAAACAGCAGCCCGACCGCCAGCAGCGCGAGGCTGTGAGTCATCTGATACTCGGCACCCGTCTTGAAGTCGTTCAAAAATTTCTTCGCCAGCGGAACCGTTTCCCCCGCCACGACGCGCGTCTGGCCCGCGTACTGCTGCACGAACACGCCGTCCAACCAGTGCGCGGCAAACGCCCCGAGTCCCACAGACAGCCCGCCCAGAATCGCACCGAGTAACAGCCAGCACCGTCCCGACATGAATGACTCCTTCGTTCACAACTGGTTCGATTCGCTATGGAATCGGCTCGAAACAACTTCCCGCTTTGCTCCCTCTCCTCGGCGGGGAGGGGGGAGAATGGTCAAGTCGATTTTCCACTCGTCCCCCCTCCCTAACCCTCCCCACCGAGGGGAGGGAACAAGATGCGAAACCGGGAAGTTATTGCGGACCAGCTCTTAAGGAAAACGGAAACACCCCGATCGCCTCAAGGCCACCGGGGCGTCCGACAATTCGATCCAGGTCTGATCCGCGTCCGGCGTTGCCATCCGCTGTCGGATGAGGATGGCGGACTTCACACTCACCCGAAGCGTAAGTTTTGAAGTTGCGCCTTCGGGGATTTCAGCCCCAAAGGGGCGATGCTATGCCAGCCCAGGGCAACGCCCTGGATTGGCAATTTGTCTGGAAAATAAAGCCCTGAAGGGGCGGCACTATTCCTTTGAGCGTTTTAGGACCGCCCCTTCAGGGCTTCAAAGCTGAACCCAAGGTGGCGCTCCCGTTGGTCGCTGGCCCTGGGCTGAGTTAGGGCTGCCCCGTTGGGGCGGAAATACAAAATAGCGCAACTTCAAAGAGCGTACGCGAGGACTCGTGTTGCCTGCTCGCTCACGCTTCGGGTTAGTGTCCGCTTCATCCGCGTGCGGTATGGCCTCACTGCGCCTTTAGCGGCGTGATGTTGTCGAGGACGTAGAGCGGCTTGCCGCGCGCATCGGTTTGAGTGGCGTCGATCGCTCCCTCTGCTAGGACCACTTCACCGAGGCGGCATTTCGCCAGACCCGGATGGTTGGCGAGTGTGATGCAGCCGCCGTTTGAGTCGCGGGAGTCAGGGTTCGATGAGTACAGGATCGACCACGTTTTTTGCTTCGGGTCATAGTCGATGACGCCGCGCAACCACGTCGGGTTGGCGTGCTTCAGGTCGCGCCCGAACGGATTCAATTTGGCGGGCTGTGGCTCTTCGTAGCTCACTCGCTGAATGGGCGACGCGCCGGATGTCGCCGAGGCCCCGAGTGGGCGCGGCTGCGTTGGCATCTCAAAAAACGGGTCTTCTTCCTTGGTTCCATTCGCGGGTTGGATGCCCGAGCCGGTGCCGACTCCCCGCGTGTTGCTCGACTCACCGAACGGTGTCGTCAAGTCGTCTGGTTGAGTCGCCGAGGTCGTGGGCGTTAGTGAGGGTTTGGTCGCGCCGGGGCTGTTGTTGTTCAGCTCATCGCCCGGCTCTGGAACAGCGCCTCGCCCCGTGCCGGGGGTGGCGTTGAAATCGGGAGCGTTGCCCCCCGAGTTTTCAAAGTTAATGCTCGGCCCACTGCCGTCGTATGTCTTGGGTGGTGCTCCGAGCGGTGTCGGTGACGATCCGGGTGTCGTCATGCCCGGCGTGTACGTGCCACCGTTCTCCAACGGCTGTCCTTGAGGCCCGTTGAGCATCGGCCCTCCCGGATAGCCGGGGCCTTGGTACATCGGCTGCCCGTAATTCGGCTGGCCGTAATAACCCGGTCCGCCACCGGTCTGCCCCTGATAGCCGTAGTGCGAATAGCACCCGCTGAGCAGCGACAGTGCTAGGCCGAGAGTCACGCTGGCGAGACGCATCGAACGGCCGGATGCGGCCCGTCGCGACAAGCATCCCAACACAAATCGGCCACCGGGCAAGGACCGGCGGGCCGACACCATTCGACGAGTAGAAGTGGACGGCATGGGCCAATCCTCGCAGAAGAACTCAAACCGCAGCGACACTCCCACGCGAAACCGAAGCGTGAGAACGGTCCGCGATGTAGTTCATCCCCAAAAATGTGTCCAGACGACTTCGGCAGAAACGGCCGGGGGGAAGGAGGCAAGGGGCAGGGATCAGGGATCAGCAGGATGAGACCGTCCTCTTCGCTGACTCCTAACTCCTGTCCCCCTGATCCCTTCATTCGCCTCCATCCCTCGTACTCAGCTTCCGCAGCAGCTTCGGGTCGGTCTTGTTGTTGAAGAACTTCACCGTGCCATCGGCCAGCAGGAACGTCGCGCCGGTGCGAGTTGCGTTGCCGAAGCCGTTCGCGTCCTTGTTGATTCCGCGACCGATCATGCGCCAGTTTTCGGGATCGCCCCATGGCGGGAACGATCCCGGCAGTTCGCCCACGATCAGCGTGTTGGAGAGGCCATCGGTCACTTCATCGCGCTTGACCGCTTCGTCGCGTTGGAAGATGCCGACGTGAGCCAGTCCTTGGGCATCGTCGATCTCGCCCCCCACGCCCGCGAAGTGGGAGACCGCATAGCCCTGAACGATCTTCGCGCGATCGCCCCCCGCCGCGAAGTACGCCGTCACGTCGCGCGTCATCGCCGGGCGATTGGCGGGATCGTCGTAGCTCTTGCCCAAGTCGATCTGGCGATGCAGCTCTTGTTCGCCGATGAACGGGAGCAGAAACGTCATCCAACCGTGCTGACCCTTCACGACACCCGCCTCGTCGCGCGTGAAGACGCCTCCCACGGGAAACGCCGCGTGCTGCTCGTGATGTTGGTTGAGACCGACGCCGATCTCCAACAGATGCTTGCCGGTCGCCTGTTGTCCGGTCGCTTCGCGCAGATCGCGGCCGAGTCCCGTGAAGAAGAGCGGCCCGAGGAAGATGCCGACCGTTCCCAAAAGCATCCCGCTGATCGAGACCGATCGCGTCGAGTTTGGCATCTCGCGCGCGGCGGCTCCGGTCAGAGTCAGATACCCCACGATGATGGCCGCGAACCCGAGTTCCGACGGGAGGAAGCCGATCCACACCTGAGGCAACATGGTCAGTGCCGATGCCGCCACCGCAGCGACTCCACACGCCAGTCCGATCCAACTTCGACGCACCGCTCGAGCGGCGTCTTTCAGATACCGAGGCGGCTCCAAGTCATCCGGGTCGATCAGCCCGAGCGACAGAGGCGGCGCGAGCGACTCCGCAGCCTCTTCTGCTGTCCCCTCTTCGCTTGTTCGTGCTCCTCCTGTCCCCTCGCCCCGGCTTTGCGGGGAGAGGGTTAGGGTGAGGGGGGCTTTTGAAGGTTGAGGGTTGAAGGTTGAGGGTTGAGAGTCGGACGAAGAGGTCGGTTTGAGATCATCGCCGCTAGGCAGAACTGCAACGTTCGCCGCCCGCTGCATCAACGAGAACAGCCCGCGCGGTGCGGCGACCGGCGCGACTGGCTCGTCGCGCTGAGTGGCATCCGCGCTGTCATCGACAGCCGCTGGCAAGACGGCCGACGTTGGAGCAACCGCCTCCGCGCGCGGCTCAGCCGTCGCTTGCCCCATCACACTCCACAAGCCGCGCCGTCCCGCAGGGGTGACACTGGGAGTCGCCTCGTCGGGAGTCTTGTCTTCGAGAGGAGGCTGCGCAACCGGAGCCTCATCGGACGACGAGCCATCCACCGGCGCGGCTGGCTGCTCTGCGTTTGCGTCCTTCTCAACGGGCGATTCAACGGTAGCCACCTCATCGGGTGAGGCTGGCTGCCCCATGACAGCCCACAACCCGCGACGACGTGGAGCAGGAGAGTCGGCGTCTGGTACTGCATCCGTCATGGAGTCGTCGGCTTCCGAGTGACCATTGTTTCGCGTTCTGAACTCCCCGCTACACGCAGGCTCAACCCTTCGGCATCACGCTCCGGCCCAGCACCGTGTCGAATTCGCTGACGGCCGGAACGAGCATCGCGATCACGGTGAAGCCGTAGGCGGCGACGACGAACAGACAGACTCCGAGCGTCTGGCCGAGCAGGAAACTGGTGATCGCATAGAACGTGCAAAACGGCAGGACTCCCGCCGCGAGCGTCAGCGCGGGACTCGGGTTGCGATGCGTGAGCGACACCCACAGACCGAGGCTTCCGCCGAGGATGAACACCAGAAAGCTCGGCAATTGCAGTCCGAAGGAGGCTCGCGCCTGCAGGATCAGGATCATGCAGATGAAGATGCCGACGAACAAAAAGAAGACCGTGCCCAGGCTGTTCGCGATGGCCGTGCGAGAGGTCTCGTAGCTCAACCCCGAATGCAGACCGAGCATGGCCGCGAACAGGACCAACGTCAGGAAACCGAGCGACACATAGACGAAGTTCTCAACGGTGATCGTCCCCTGCACCGCATACCACGCCATGAACAACAGCGGCGTCAGGATCAGTTCCTTACTGTTGTAGAGGACGCCGCCGAGCTTCCCGAGAATGAACTCCTTCGCCGTGATGTCGGTGACGAGCAGCAGTTCGAGTGTCCCGACATCTCGTTCGGTCGTCAGCGACGTGACAGCCTGCGCGTTGACCAGCAACATCGTCAGCAGGCTCAATCCGACAAAGGCGGCTCCGGCGGGAGAGATCATTCCCAGCACGAGGCTGCTGTCGGCGGGCGACGACAGAATCGAGTAGATCGCGAAGGCCGCGACAACGAGATACGCCAGCTTGATGACGACCGCCTTGCGGCCGTAAGCCTTCGTCTTCATCTCACGCCAGATCACGGGACTGTTCCAGACGACGCGCGGCGGCCGAACGACACCGGGCATGCTCTCGTCCTTCGTCGCCGCTTCACCCAGCGTGCGCGAGGGATTCCAGATGCGGACCTGCCAAATCGTCGCGAGCGCCAGCAGCACGCCGAGTCCGGTCAGCGTCCCCGTCGAGACGAGCGCCGCCGTCACGAACGACGTTCCGCCAGCGGTGTTGAACGGTTCGAGAACGCGCAGCATCGCGCGGAACGGGTTGAGTGTCCCGACGATGAAACTCGCCATCGAATTGGCTCCGGCGAAGATCGCGGCCCCTTCGACAACGCCCAAGTAAATCACGATGCCAATCAAACTGATGGCCAGCGTCTGAAACGTCTTCTCGCGCCAGAAGGCGACGAGCGATCCCCACGTCCCCGCGACAAAACCGGCCGCCGCCGAGACCGCGATCACGCAGCCAATCTGTTCGAGCGACACGCCACCCAACAGGTGGACGATGAAGAACACCGGAATCGACGTGGCGAGCAAGACACCCGGCAGCAGCAGACTGGCGCAGAGCTTGCCGAGGACCAACTCTCGGTCGCGCAGATCGGTCATCAGCAGGAGCAACATCGTCCGCCGATCCTTCTCCTGCGAGACATTGCCCGCCGCAAACAGAACCGAGAAGAAGATCATCAGCGTCAGTTGCACGAACGCGAAGACTTGAAAGACCAGCTCGCCAAACCGGGCGATGTCTCCCAAGTTGCGAACCTGCTGCCAACCGAACGTGGTCTGTGCGGCGGTGTACATCAGGACGAACAGCGCCCCGACATAACCTGATCGCACCAGGAAATGCTTCAGTTGCCGAGGAACCGTGAGGGCCTCACGAGAAAACAGGGGACCGGCAAGCACGAGTGATGTCCTTAGTCGAACTGAGGTCGAAAGAATGGGCGGGAGTATAGCCGTGGCTTCGAGCACGGTCATCCAACGCCAGCAATCCGGCTGAGCCAATGCGTATTTGAAGTTGGCAAGATGTAGGGTGGGACCAGCGGCGCTTCGCCGCGCCGGCTCACCATAATTTCCAGTGATTGCACGATGCTGGACCGGCGTTTGAGCTGAGCCGGCCCCTGCCTCCTGAAGAGCACCCCGCAGCCTTGTCTTCTCTGTGGTTCTGCGTCTCTGTGGTTCAATCCTCTTTCTGGAATGTCATCGAAGAAGGTTTACCAGAGACACAGAGAAGGCAGCAGAGGCATGTTCCTCATGAGCCTTCATTGTTCCGCGTGAAGGAAGCCGAGTCAGTGGGGAGGTCGATTGAACGATCAGCGTTGAACTCCCGCTCGGCTGTCTTCACGCGGAGCGATCAAGGCTACATTGAAGGCAAGAACGAGAATTTGACTCAATGAGTCGAGTTTCAAACTCGAAGACTCCACGCACCCTCGATCGTCATCTGTCTTGACGGGAAAAAAGTTTTCTGGGAAGCCTCGCCCTGTCCGGCACTCGGCTCCCGCTGGGGAGGGACGACGACCCGTTTGCCGCATCTCGCACAAGGCACGATCTGAATTATGCACGTCTTCTTTTCCGTGGGTGAGCCGAGCGGCGACCAGCATGCCGCGCACCTGATTACCGAGTTGAAACGCCAGCGTCCCGAGCTGCGCGCGTCGGGATTTGGCGGGCCGCTGATGGACCGCGCGGGCTGCGGCTTGCTCTTCCCACTGACGACGATGGCGGTCATGGGGCCGTTCCAAACCATTCCGCTGATCTGGAAGTTCTTTAAGCTGGTCAAGCAGGCGGAAGAGTATTTCCAACGGCACCGGCCGGATGTCGTGGTCCTGATCGACTTCCCCGGCTTCAATTGGTGGATCGCGAGTAAGGCCAAAGCGGCGGGCATTCCGGTGATCTACTACATGCCGCCGCAAATGTGGGCTTGGGCACCGTGGCGGATCAGTCGTGTTCGCAAGTACGTCGACCTGATCCTGTCGGGCCTGACGTTCGAGACCGACTGGTACGCCGAGCGAGGCGTGCCGGTGTTGTATGTCGGACATCCGTTCTTTGACGAAGTCGCCGATCACCCGCTCGACGAAGCGTTTCAGCGCGAGTGGAAATCGGACTCGGCCCCCACCGTCGCCTTGCTGCCCGGTTCGCGCAAGCAAGAAGTCACGCGAAGTTGGCCACTCATTCTGGAAGCCGCGCGACGGCTGCACGCCCGCCATCCGCAGGTCACTTTTCTCGTCGCCAATTACAAGGAAAGTCAGCGGCAATTCTGTGTCGAACAGTACGAGCGGCTCCAAGAAGAACTTCCGGTCTCGTTCTTTGTCGGCAAGACTTCCGAGATCATCGAACTGGCCGACTGCGCCATCATGGTCTCCGGCTCAGTCAGCTTGGAGATGCTAGCCCGGCGGACTCCGGCCGTGGTTGTTTATCGCACTTCCTGGCCGATGTACTTTTTGAGCAAGCTGCTGCTCACGATCAAATGGTTCTCGCTACCGAACCTGATTGCGGGACGCAAGATCATGCCCGAATACCTGAGCGTCGGTAGTCCGACTCCCGTCGTGGAAGCGGTCGTAGAGGATGTCGATCGCTGGCTCAGTGACCCGCGCAAACTCGCCGCCGCCCGCGAGGAACTCGACCAGTTGCGAAAGAAGATTTACACGACCGGTGCCACCCGCCGCGTCGCCGAAGTCCTCCTGCAACGCCTCGAATCGCCCCAAGCCCATGATGCCGATCGTGCGGCTGCGTGATGGCCCACTGGGGCAAGCGGCATGAAAAACACACCAACCCGCAGCGTGAGCAAGGACGAGGACTGAGAGGCAATCCGGAAAGAAACAGCTTGTTTTCAGTGTGCCACGGTCACGGCTTTGCG
>JAYTQJ010000411.1:0-3969 GCA_043746775.1 Schlesneria sp. | reverse complement strand
CATGAATTGTTTGTCTGACAAGTAACCCGCAGCGTGAGCGAGGGCGAATGCTCCGGGAGATTGTGAGTGAGTTCGGAGGCTCTGACCAACGTAGCCATCATCGCTCCGCGTGATGAGCCTCCCGAAATCAGGCGTCCACTTATGAAAGGCTCATCACGCGGAGCGATGATGGCTACTTTGAAGACAAATCAAAGCTGGACTCATTCACAAGAACTTCCCGATCTCAAGCTTTCCAGCGGCATCGCTCCGCACGACGTAGGTGCAGACTGATCTGTCGCAGCGGTTGCGGATCGAAAAAATGTGCCGTTGGCCGGGTTGGTGGACTGCCGCTAACATGCGACCGTCGTCGGCACGCGAGTGTGCGGCCTGACGTTATTCCTCACGGTGTTCTCGATGAGACATGCTTGGTGAGCCGGGTGGCGTCAGCCCCCGGACTCTTCGCTCGCGAATAGAAAAGTCCGGGGGCTGACGCCCAATGGCACTCACTTTGGGGTGTAGCTGAAGTCGTAAGACTTCAGGCGACCGTTAAAGTCGGCTGAATTCTCACGAATTCAGCTACGTCGCACTGATCGTCAATTTGAAAGTCGCTCAAAGCGAGTGCCATTGGGCTGACGCCGCCCGGCTCACCCAGACTCCAGTTGGAGTCACGTTGTCGATGGTGGCTTGGAATATTGTTCGTTCGCCAAGGTTTGGCAGATTTGAGTTTCTTCACAGGATGTGTGGCATGACGATTCGATTCCTTCGGCGCGGTGGACTGTGGGCTGGAGTGGGAATGCTGGCTCTGGTGTTGTCGTGGGCGACGCTGGCACTGGCTCAAGGTGAGTCGCTGCAAGACTTGCTCGACCTGACTCCCAAGGGACGCGGGATCGCCAAGCCGAAGTTTGTGACGACACTCACCGCCGGACCGGGCAAGACGCTCGCGTCATTGAAGGCGGGTGATGAAGTCACGCTGGCGGTGTCGGTCACGCTCCCCGACGGCTATTACATCTACGGGACCGACGGCAAATTCGGCGGCCGTACGGTGATCAAACTGGACGAGACCGGTCTCGAAGAGATCGACGCCGACTGGGTTCCCGACCGCGAACCGAAGCGCCAGTTCGAGCCACTGCTCTCGGAAGAAGTCTCCAAGTTCCATGATCGCGTCACTTGGAAGAAGCGGCTTCGTTTGAAGGACGGAGCCGATCCATCGCAGGTCCGCGTGACGGGCGAACTGACCGGCCAGTATTGCAGCGAAGGCAAGAACGGCGAGGGTCAGTGCATCCCAATCAACCCACCGCACGCGATTGAAGTGGCGCTGACTGAAGTTGCGGGCGCGGCCGATGGCGCGGCGACTTCAGCACCGCTGTTCGACTATGCCGAGCGACCTCACAAGGGGAAGACTCGCCCCGCCATTCTGCGGTTCAAGCTCACGCCGTCCGATGCCAAGCCCGGTGAGAAGGTGACGCTGTCGATCACGGCCAAACTGGACGAAGGGTGGCACACGTTCTCACTGACACAGAACGGGCCAGGCGGGCTGGCCACTGAAATCGAAGTCGAGAACTCACCGGGACTCAAGCCGCTGGGCGAGGGCTTTGTCGCCGATCACAAGTTTGAGATCGAGCAACCCGAGCCGGGCCTGAAGCAGGAAGTTCATAACGGCCTCGTCATTTGGTCGCGTTCGTTCGAGGTGTTGCCGGAGACTCAGCCGGGCCAGTACAGCGCGGTGGGGACGATCACGTTTCAAGCCTGCAAAACGAGTTGCCTGCCGCCGCGACCGGTGGCGTTCGAGTTGCCTCGCACGGGCGAAGTCGATGCCACGCTGAATCCGCCCAAGCCCGAGGACTATCTTCGATCAGAGACGACAAAACATGGGCGGCCGCAGGACAAGGGGTTGATTCCGTTTCTGTTGCTCGCGTTTGGGTGGGGCTTTGTGTCGCTGCTCACGCCGTGCGTCTTCCCGATGGTGCCGATCACCGTCAGCTTTTTCTTGAAGCAGAGTGAATCGCAGCACTCGCGTCCGCTGCTGCTGGCGCTGGTCTATTGTGTGACGATCGTGGCGACCTTCTCGCTGATTGGCGTCGGCGTGACGGCGTTGTTCGGGGCGGGGAATACGTTGAACGCGCTGGCTACCGGAGCCGTGGCCAACTTGTTCATTGGAGTCGTCTTCACTGCGTTTTCCCTCAACATGTTGGGCATGTTTGAAATGCGCGTGCCGTCGTGGGTGCTCAACTGGTCGGCACAACGTGAATCGGCGGGAGGCTATCTCGGCGCGGTCTTCATGGCGCTGACGTTCACGCTCACGTCGTTCACCTGCACGTTCGCGTTTGCCGGTTCGGTCTTGGTGAGTGCCGCGAACGGCGAATACTTCTGGCCGCTGCTGGGAATGGGTGCCTTCGGTCTCGCGTTCGCCCTGCCCTTCTTCGTGCTGGCCCTGCTACCGGGCCTAATGAAAAAACTGCCCAAGAGTGGCGGCTGGATGAACTCGGTCAAGGTCGTGATGGGCCTGATTGAACTCGGCTTCGCATTCAAGTTCTTCAGCATCGTCGATCAGCAGTGGAACGCGGTGCCGGTCCTGTTCGACTTCACGAATGTGATGGCGTTCTGGGCAATCCTGTCGCTGGTGACGGGCCTCTATCTGCTGGCCCTGTTCCAGTTCGATCACGACTCACCACCGAAGGGCCTGTCGGTCCCGCGCGTACTGCTCGCCACCTCGTTCCTCACACTGTCGGGCCTGTTCGCCGTTGGCCTAATGAATCCCGAGCGGGAGAGTTGGCTGATCGATCAACTCGTCTCATTCGCCCCCGCGCGGTTGGACGATGACTTTGGCCTCGACTTCGACGTGGGTGTCGCCGACGCGATGGCCAACAAACAGCCGCTGTTCGTGGACTTCACGGGTGTCTTCTGCACGAACTGCCGGCTGATGGAAAAGCGAATGGCTCGCCCGGCGATCCGCAAGAAACTGGAGCGATATGTCGGACTGAAGCTCTACACCGACAAGGTTCCCGGTGTCTCGGATGGGGCTGAGTCCGCGCGGTTGCTCAAACGGAACATCGAGCTCCAAACTCAGTGGTTTGGCGACGTGACACTGCCGTCGTATGCGGTCGTCACGCCGGATGGGAAGACGATCCTGTCGAGCTATTTCGGCCTCGAACAAAGAGAAGGTGAGTTCGCCGCGTTCCTTGACGAAGGCTGGAAGAAGTGGCAAGCCGCGCGGTGAGGAACGCCCGATCCCATAACAAACATCGCCCATGTCTACATTCGCGCTCCCCTCAATTCGCGCGGCCTCGTCATCATTCTGTGCCGCATCATTTTGTCTTTCGCGCCCTGCCGTGAAACTTCGTCCTTGCTCACGCGGCGGGTTAGTGTGCCGACAGGTCGGGCACGAGCAGGCTGCTGACGAAGGCTGGTTCTGGTGGAGGTGCGTTGCGTTCACGGCGGCTCGTCGGGACGGAGCGCGACCACAACTCAATCGTGTGGATGTCGTGCAGCGGCCGACCGGTCGCGGCGAGTTCTCGCAAGACGAAGCGGCAGAGTTCTGCTCGCAACGCCTCCGCTTCCTGCTGTCGAGCGGGGTTGAATTGCAGGATCGCGTGTCCGATGTAGATGCGGCAGGCAAACAGGCGCAGCCGCGGCGCGAGGTCGATTCCCGCTGAGGGCAAGTCATCGTCGCTCTGCAAGCCGAGCATGCGGCCGTCGCGCAGACGGACTCGCACGACCAATTGCGGATCAAACTTCGGAGCATCGGGCGCGAACATGTCCCAGCGCTGGTGAGCCGCCGCGAACTGTTGCGGCAGGTCGAGCCATGAACGCGGTGCCTCACGCGGACCCAGCGCGAAGTTGAGGCGGCAGTTCGACGCGACCATTCCGAACAGCAGCCACGCACTGATGAGTTCGTTGGCGGCGACCGGGAACATGCGCCACGCAGTTTTCTTATCCCTGTCGCAACACAACGTGGGGAAATTCTGAGCGGGGTGGCGTAAGCCCCCTGGC
>JAYTQJ010000410.1:0-3971 GCA_043746775.1 Schlesneria sp. | reverse complement strand
GCGCCGATCACAAGGCGGCGAAATGCCGGTCTCGCCACATGGCCGATGTCGTGGCTGGCAATCGACAGTCGCATCACCCACGATGCAGGCTCGTTGAGATTCACCAATTGCCTCGATTGTGAAAGGACGACTCGATGAGGGGGACGCCTGCATTGACAGAGCACATTGAGTCATCCGCCGTGTCGCGACGCGCGTCCAGCCTGCTCATCATCATGATCGCGGTTTCCGTTCACGCCGCAGCCCTCTTCAACGCGAAGCCGTTGCAGAGCGCGAACGACCGGTCGCGCTGGTGTACGGTTTGGTCTCTCGTCGAACGCGGCACATTCCGCATCGACGAGATCCGCCAACAACCGGGCTGGGACTCGATCGACATCATTCACGACGACGGTCACTTTTACTCGACGAAGCCGCCGCTGCTGACGGTGATCGTTGCGGGAATGACTTGGTGCGTGACCCAAATTACGGGCTGGACACTGCTGACGAACACGCACGCCGTCACGACCGTGGTACTGCTACTTGTGAATCTTCTGCCATTCGCGGTGTCACTCGGGTTGCTGAGTATGCTGCTGGAGCGTCATGCGCGAACCGACTGGTGTCGCCGCTTTGTGCTGTCCACCGCCGCGTTTGGGACTCTGCTCACGCCGTTTTTGATGACGCTCAACAACCACACCGTTGCGGCGGCGGGAGTCATGGTCGCGGTGTTCGCGCTGATGCGGCTGCTGTCCGACAAAGTGCCTCGCGCCGGAATGTTCGCGTTGTGTGGCTTCGCGGCGGTGTGGACCTGCGCGAATGAACTTCCTGCGGGGGCGTTCGCACTGGCCACGTTTCTACTCGCCTGGAAACGATCGCCACAACAGACCGTTTGTTGGTACGTCCCCGCCGCTCTTGTCCCGGTCGTTGCGCTGTTGGTGACGAACGTGATCGCGACGGGGAGCTGGAAGCCTGCCTACGCGAGCTACGGTTCCTCCAAGTACAACTTCGTGATCGACGGTGTGCCGAGCTATTGGATGAACCCGCAGGGAGTCGATCGCAATCTCGATTCGCCCCTGATGTACTTCATGCACTGCACGGTGGGACATCACGGCATCTGGTCGTTGTCGCCGGTGTTTTTACTGGCCATCGTGGGCTGGCTGATGAGTCGTCGTGTGCCAGACGCAGCTCTACGCAGTGTCCTACGCTCTGGGGCCGTTCTGACCGCGATCATTCTCGCGTTCTATTTGACTCGCACGCAGAACTACAACTTCGGCGGAGTGAGCTGTGCCCTGAGATGGTCGCTTTGGCTAACGCCCCTCTGGCTGCTGGCGCTAATCCCCGCGTTGGATGCCATCGCGAATCGGCGCTCGCTTCAAGTCTTCGCCACGTTGCTGCTGGTCGGTTCGGCATTCTCTGCTTGGCAGCCAGTCCCCAATCCGTGGCAGCAGCCGTGGTTGTTTGATCGCATGGAAGATTGGGGTTGGATCGACTACCGCGAAGAACCGGCTCCGTTGCCACGGCCACTTTGGACATGGTTCGCTTCGTTGCCTGAACCTGCCGACACGAAAGACGACTCACGTTGGGTTGAGTTCGCGTCATCCACACCCGATGGACACACCGCGCGGCTGCGGCTGACCTGCCGACACGATGCGGCTCGCAGTGGCAACGACCTCACGGCAATCGACATCTTTCAATCAGACTCGCTCGGAAAGACCCCGAGTCAACGAACGTTGTTCCTAGATGCCACCCGTTTCCGCGCGGGAGCTGCCCCCGCAGAGTTCCTGCGTTGGCCGGATGCCTCGGTCACGCCTGAACAGCAACAGGCGGACCTCACCTTTGTCCGTGGGTTGCCTCTTAAAAAGGAGTACAGTCCGGGTGTCATTCGATATTTGAAAACGCCTCTACGGCGCGAGGCATTCCGCTGCCAACGAGCGGCCGCTCAAGTCGTCCATGCGGCCGGAGACAAGGGCGAAACGTTGAAGTACCGCTGTGACATTTGGTTGTGCGACGATCTGCCGTTTGGAGTGGCCCAGTTTGAGCTGCAAGTCTCAACTCCCGACTCCGGCAGCGTACTGCACCACGCACGATGGACCGTTGTCGCTTGCCATCCACGACCTGTGAACAGCATTGGCTCCTCGCTTAAGTAAACCGCACCGGAGAGGCTTTGTTTACAGAGACGTTCGCACGGCCTCATAAGCAGCGAGGTACGCGAACGACATGCAGAGGACCTCGCATGCCCTTGAATGAGAGGCTACCCGAGAAGTCGTGTCACCATTAGCAGCGAACAGCCCCTGAGTTTGGTGCCACGGTCACGGCGTTGCGTGGCCGTGCTTTCGCCACGATCAAAGCACGGCCACACAAAGCCGTGACCGTGGCACCCAACTCAGGGCCTGCTCGCTGGTAATTCCGACACGACTTCTCGGATAGCCTCTCAGTGAGGCATCGCCGCCAACAGCGCAGTCTCGCGTAGTTTCTTCGGGAAGAGCGGCAGCGCGATGTCGGGGCCGTGTAGTTGTGGGTGCCACATTTTTTCCCATTCGAGCGAGTGCCAGCCGGTGTAGCCCGCATCGAGGAGCAGTCGCAGACAATCGACAGCGGGAAATTCGCCACCGCCAAACAAAACATAGTCGGCGTGAAGATGGCCGCTCATCAAGCTGCTGGCGGCGTGAGCGGCAGCGGCGGTCTCGGCAGTTTCTTCGCGAGTGGGCAGAGTGATCGAGTCCTTCCAGTGCGTGTGACGGGTCCACGGACGCAGCCGCTCCCAGGTGTCGGCCACTCGCTCGCCATGAAACCGCCACGGATGATGCGTGTCCCAGACGAGTCCCACTGACGGATGATTGACGCGCCGCATCAACTCTTCGCAGGGCGGTGACGCCGAGAAGTCGCCGTGCGTTTCGAGCAGGATTTGAATGCCCGCCGGGGCGGCGGCTTCACCGAGCGCGATCAGTCCCTCGGCGATCTGCTGCATCGTTTGCGAACGAGCGTCCTCGTTGGCCGGAAGTGTGTTACCGAAGACTCGAATGAACTCGCCGCCCAACGCGACACACAGGTCAATGTAACGACGACCGATTTCGATCTGCTCAGAACGAGCGGTGGCCGTTTCCTGATCGAAGCGGACGGACGAAGCCAACCCGGCCACGCGGAAGCCTGCTTCCGATAGTTCGCGGCGTCGCGCAGGGAGGTGACTCGGCTGGAGATCGGGAACAGCCAACAAATCGGTCTCGCGCGCGAGCAGCCGCACCTCGACACCGTTGTACCCGAAGGCCGGTCCGTATCGCAGCACGTCGTGCCACGTCCAATCGGGACAGGCGAGCGTCGAGAAACTGATCTGCAGTGGCGGCGACATCATCAGGTCTGGCATTTCTGCTCGCTCCTCGGCCCGAGAATCCAGCTATTTCAAAGGGCGATTGAAACGGCCGGTCGGTTGCTTGATGTTCGTGATGCGAAGCTGGGTCTGCACGAACTGGAGGTACTTCGGGGCTTCGCCGTCGAACAGTTCGTTGCCTCCCAAACGAAACGCCTCTTCGAGAGCGTTGGCGGCCTCATCAAGACGCCCCGATTCCAGCAGACATTGACCGAGACGCAGCAGCAAATAGGGATTGCTGTCGCCGTGCGGGCAGTCGAGTGCTTCGAGCAGGAATGTGGCTCCGTTGTGGAAGTCCTTCAGCCAGAAATAGGCGTCGCCGACGGACAACAAGATCCAAGCTGCTGCCGGCCATTGCTGCGGCGGCGCGGGGAGCAAATCCCACGCGGCCTGATATTTTTCGATGGCATCGTCGAATTGATCGATCCCTGCAAACCGGTCCCCTTCGCGACACAGGTTGTCCACGAGATGGGCGATGTCTTTGGGAAGGTTGTTCATATGTGTCTCGATCGGCGTGATGACGGATTGCGAAGGTGTGCTTCGCACGGCTTGAGCTACTTGGAGCCTATCCGGGAACTCGATTTTGGGAGGGCGAGGCTCCTGCCGAGCCGTGTATTGTCCGCGAGCGGCTCGG
>JAYTQJ010000409.1:0-3973 GCA_043746775.1 Schlesneria sp. | reverse complement strand
AGCCTTGGAATTCACGAGCCTTCGCGGGGAAGCCCGGAGCTTTCGCGATCTTGGCCATCGTGGCTTTGAATTTCTTGGAGTCCTTCAAACCCAACGCGACAACCACTCGATCTTGGCCTTCTTTGTCATCTTTCTTCTTGGCGGATTCCATGACGAACTGAATGCGGCCAGAGATGACGTCGATGACGTCCTTCTTCAGATGGACCTTCGGCTCTTGCTGAGCAATCTGGTCAATCGCGGCTGCTGTCGAGCCTGGGCCGCGAAACATATCGACCATCGTTTCGACGGCAGTGTAAGCCCCGGCGATATCCCAGTTCAGCGAAAACCAAGCACTCGCGTTGGTCGTGACCCAGCGTGGTGGCTTTTGTTCGATAGCCGGAAACTGGAATACATTCAGCAGACCTTTCGTCGGCTGTTCGATCAACATGAAGGTCTTGCTGGTGCTATCGAAGTTTTCGGTCGCCATATCGACCGAACCGCCGATCGCTTTAATCCCGTTGATTCCCAGCGGCTCAGTGAAGCCCATGAACAACGCGGCTTGAGGATTCGCGGCGGCGACTTGTGTCAGTGCGGCTTGCACCAAGCCCATCGGGCTGACGTACCACACCAGCAGTCCGTCGTCATCTTCGGACTGGCACTTCTTCAGGATCAAGTTGTAGTTGTCGTTGTCAGCGAACGTGTCGGAGTGCTTACCGTCCCAGCGTGTCAGCGCACCCTTCGCTGTATCGAGATCACTGGCCACGACGAGCATCGTGTCTTTGATGAAGTAGACCAATTGGTTCGGCTTTTCCTCGTCATCATCGTCTTTCTTCATGGTCCAGACGGTGATTTTGGTTCCGTCGATCTCTTCGTCCTCGCTGCTGGCACCTTGCTCGGAGAGGGCTTTCTCGCCCTTTTCCATGAGCGTGTCGATCGTCTTTTCGCTGTCGCCGAAATCGAGAAACATGATTCCAGAAATCTTCTTGCCTGGCGGCGTGATCACCGCAAAGGCGAGTTCGCCGCTGGGAACTTGCAGCAGATCCTTCAGCGTGACGCCGAGGTTTTGTTCGATCTCGCTGGAGACATGCTCGAACGCTTTCGTGAGCTCGGCTTTGAACGGCTCGAACGCGGAATCTTCCGTCATCTCACCGAGCGATGATTTGCCGAAGCGAGCCTTGAGGTCGTCCACACTGGGGATCGACACATAGACCGAAACTTCGGTTGGCAGCAGCCGGTCTGTGGGGACCGCCTCATCTTCAGCGGCTCGCAACCACAACTGCGGCATCAACAACGTAGACAACGCGAGCAAGACCGTTCCGACTCGAAGGAGAGCTTTCATATTCATTCCATTTGCAAATTGATGTGACGCGCGATCGCCGCAACGAGCGGCTCGGCTGAAAAAACCAAACCGTTGTACCGCCATCCGCACACGTCCGTTTCAACCGTTACGTGTTGTTTTCGGCGAACGAGATGTTGCTGACGACTCACAAGATTCCACGCGCAGGACAGGCGGAGGGTTGTACGGGAGCCAAAGTTCGCTCGCAAGTTGCGGTCTCTCGACAGGTACCTGATGCAAACCCAACAGTTGCTCGTTGTGAGGCGGCCACACGGATCAAGACAAGCACTCCGGGAATCGGGGACAGTCTGTGAATCAATCGTAGAACAGGCGGCTCGCCTGTTTGTGTTCACGAGAAATGTGGCAGGCGAGCCGCCTGCCCTACGAAAAAATCACAGCCTCGGCGTGAAAAGTTTCGTCTTCTGACTTGGGTTGCGGGCGAAGTGCGCACCAAAGTCTCTCTCGTTACCATTCAGCGGCTCGCCAATTCGGTTTAAGGTCGTCTGCGTGATTTGAACTCGTCTGCGTCGAGGGACTTTCATGAATTGTTGGCATCACACGCTCGTTCGAATTCTCGTGCTTTGCTGTGCGACTGGTATCGCATGGGCGGATGAGTCGCCGAACGAGCGGGTTTCGTTTGAGAACGATGTCCGACCGCTGCTCAAAGCGAAATGTCTTCGTTGTCACGGAGCGGAAACGCAAAAGGGTGAATTGGCACTGCACACGGCGGCGGGGATTCGGAAGGGGAGCGAGTCGGGAAAGGTGGTCGTGCCGGGTGACTCGGCGAAGAGTCTGCTCTTCGAGATGGTTTACAAGCGCGAGATGCCGCCGGAGAAAAAAGATCCGTTGAGCAACAATGAATTCGAACTCATTCGGCGCTGGATCGACGGTGGTGCCGAGATGGGGAACGAGGTCATCGCCAACAAACTGGAGGTCACTCAGCATGACGTGATCCCGATTTTGTTGTTGCGTTGCACGGCCTGTCATGGACGGCAGAAGCAGGAAGCGGGGCTCGACCTACGGACTCGCGCGGCGATGTTGAAGGGGGGCAAATCGGGACCGGCGTTTGTGCCGGGGAAGCCGGATGAGAGTTTGATTCTGAAGCGGATTCGAGCCGAAGAGATGCCGCCTCGATCTAGACTGACTGAGGTTTCCGTGAAGCCGATGGAAACGGAAGAACTCAACAAGCTCGCGCGGTGGATTGAACTGGGTGCTCCAGAAGCGGCTGAAGAACTGGATCTCGCGGGGACAGCGGACGATCCGCTGGTGCGCGCGGAGGATCGGGAGTTCTGGTCGTTTCAGCCGCCTCGTGCGGTGACCGCGCCGAACGTGATGCATGCAGATCGAGTCCGGAATTCGATTGATGCGTTCGTGTTGCAGAAGCTTGAAGAGAAAGGTTTGTCGCTGTCGCCGGAAGCGGATCGGCTGACGCTCATTCGCCGAGCGGCGTTTGATTTGACCGGCTTGCCGCCGGAGCCGAGCGAGGTCGATGCGTTCCTCGCCGATCGGGCGGACGATGCTTACGAGAAGCTGATCGACCGGTTGCTGGCCTCTTCGCGATACGGCGAGCGTTGGGGGCGGCACTGGCTCGACGTCGCGGGGTATGCTGACTGCGAAGGACGACGCGAGCAGCATCTGCCGCGGCCGTTCGCGTGGCGGTATCGCGATTACGTCATTCAGTCGTTCAACGCCGACAAGCCGTTTGATCGCTTCTTGCAGGAACAGCTCGCGGGAGATGATCTCGCCGACTACGAACATGCGGCGGAGATCACGCAGGAGCTTGAAGACAACCTCGTGGCGACGGCGTTCTTGCGGATGGCTCCCGATCCGACGTGGGCCAACTTGACCGGCTTCGTGCCGGATCGGTTGGAGGTCATGGCCGACGTGATCGACGTCATCGGTTCGGGCGTGATGGGGCTGACGATGAAGTGTGCTCGCTGCCACAGCCACAAGTTCGATCCGATTCCGCAGCGGGACTACTACCGCTTGGTAGCGATCTTCAAAGGGGCTTATGACGAGCACGACTGGTTGAAGCCGGAGCTGATCTCTTACGGCGGAGCGATGAGTGCTGGCTTTGGCGAGCGATACCTGCCGCACGTCACGACCGCCGAGCGGACTCGTCGGCAACGACTGCTCGACGAGATCACTTCGCTCAAAGCCGGCCCGCAATCGCCCGACATCGAGAAGCGAATCAAAGAACTGGAGGCTCAACGAGGCATCGAGCCGCGGATCATGGCGTTGTGGGATCGGGGCGATCCGTCGCCGACATACATCTATCGTCGTGGCGATCACAACATCGCCGGTTCGTTGGTGACGGCTGGTCCGCCAGCGGTGCTGTGTCGCCCAAGTAACCCGAAGCGTGAGCGAGGGCGAGCGCTTCCTGACGCTCCGGTTTCGGAATCAGAGTCTCGTGAAGCGTCCGCCCTCGCTGACGCTTCGGGTTACTTGGTTCAGCCTCCGTTTCCTGGCGCGAAGTCAACCGGACGACGGCTGGCGTTCGCTCGCTGGCTGACGCAGCCCGATCATCCGCTGACGGCGCGGGTGATGGTTAATCGAGTTTGGAAGCATCACTTCGGCGTGGGTCTCGTTCGCAGTGTCGGGAACTTCGGCAAGACCGGCGACCGACCGACGCATCCGGAGTTGCTCGACTGGCTGGCG
>JAYTQJ010000408.1:0-3974 GCA_043746775.1 Schlesneria sp. | reverse complement strand
GCCGCCGGTCGTCGCACAAGAACCGGAGGCTAGCGCCTTGCCGCTCACGGGAAGTTATTGCGGCCCCGTTCCTTACCCGCGCCACACCAAATCGAGGTGTGAACGAGGGCGAAGTCGATAGAAGACCTCGTTCACACTTCGGGTTGGTGTCGATCAGCCCCTCATGGCGGGTCATATCCGCCGGGATGCCACGGGTGGCAACGGCAGATGCGGAGTACGCCCTTCGTCGCGCCTCGGACAGCGCCGTACTTGTTCACGGCCTGGATGAAGTAGTGGCTGCACGATGGCTCGAAGCGGCAGTGCCTGCCCAGCATCGGGCCGATGAATATCTGATAGAACCGGACTCCGGCAATCAGCAGCAGGCTCGGCAGTCGGGTGATCCATTTCATCAAGGCGGTCATGGAGTCGAGTCCGGCAATTGCGGACTGTTCTTGGGCGACAGAGCGGAGTGAAGTGGCTCGATCGGCCCGAGTCGTTTCACCAGTCGGCGCACCAACCCGGCGATCGAGACTTGATACGTCGAGAGCGTGGCCTTGTTCGCCGCCAGCGGAATGGCGATCAGGTCGAGGCCACTCGGAAGGTGAGACCGTTCGAGTCGGAAGGCTTCTCGCAGGAGCCGCTTCAACCGATTGCGGACCACCGCGCCGCCGTGCTTCTTGCCGACGCTCAACCCGATCCGTGTGACGTTCGAGTCGTTCCGCGCTAGGAACATCAGCAACACACCATCGGCCGCTTTGCACTTCAGCGCGTAGACTCGTTCGTAGTTGGAACTGCTGCGCAGATGAGCGGTCTTGGGAAACGAGGCATCCGGCATCACGGCGAGTCCGAATCAGGAAGAGTGTTTGGAGGCGGGCCGTCAGCGGCGCGTTGCTGTTCTGGGAGTGAAGATCGCGTCACAAGTCGCTTCGGCGGTTTGAGGAACCAGAACGACCTGTCGAGCGGCGCGCAGCCAGGATCGGACTTGCGAAATTGCCGACGGAGGCGACCCGCCCACAAGATGGTCAGTGCGCTCAATGCCACTCCGATCATCACAATCCCGGCGACAGCCACCAGCCCAATGTAAGCCTTCTTCTTCCTTTCAAGCTGCTCCGGCGTCAACGGGACGGGAACATCTTGAATCGTTGGCGTGGTCTCTGCGGAGGAAGTGACATCCGGCACAGAGGCCGGTTCGTCGGCCATGACCAAGTTCGCGCAGGACATCATCACGATGCAAAGCAACGTGGCGAACGGAATGAGTCGAACTGACATCTCATGATCCAGAGAACGTACGGTTGAGGCGATGACGGCTACTTTGTGTCGAGACCAACGGGGCAAGCCCGGTGGGCAACGCCGTTAAAGATTTCAGATCTACAAAACAAGGCCAATCGAATGTAGCAGAAGTCGTAAGACTTCTGGCGAGCCATCGAGTCGTCAGAAGTCTCACGAATTCTGCTACAAAAAACCTTAACGGCGTTGCCCGGTGGGGTTGCTCAACATGCAGTTATACGAAGCCACAAACCGAACGACTTCGTCACGACATCGGCCAGAGTCCGGTGCGGGGCGGAGTCTCACGTTCGGCCAATTGCTTGTACAGCGATTTGTCGGCATCGCTGATCTCTTTCGAGACGACGATCTTGACCACGACGAACTGGTCGCCAGTTTGCTGCGTTTGCGGATCGACGATCCCTTTGCCGCGCAGTCGCAGTTTCGCACCACTCGATGTTCCCGGCGGGATCGTGACGACCATGAACCCTTCGGCGAGCGTCGGAACTTCGGCCTTGATACCGAGGACCGCTTCCGAGGGTGTGATCGGAACATCGACCAGCAGATTCGAGCCTTCACGTCGGAAATAGGCGTGCGATTCGATGTCGATGGTCAGAAACAGATCGCCCGCCGTTCCACCGCGCGGACCGGGCGAGCCTTGTCCCGCCAACCGGATCACTTGGCCCGCACCGACTCCCGGCGGAACCTTGACCGCCAGCGTTTCGATCTTGCCGCCACGATCGACTCGAACATCGACCGCACCGCCACTGACGGCCGTTTCAAATGGAACGCTGACCGTGGCCCGCGCGTCTTCGCCGCGCGCGGGTGTTCGTTTTCCCTTGCGGGTCGAACCGGTCGGTGCCCCACCGCCGAAGAACTCACTGAAATCGACCCCTTGCCCGAACAGGTCGCCGAGGTCAATCGGCCCCGCGCCGCCAAAGCCACCGCCAAACGGATTGGGACCAGCTCCCGCTCGTCCCGCCTGCTGCGCGTAGGCACTGCCGAACCGGTCGTATTGCTTGCGTTTGGTGTCGTCGTTGAGAACGTCGTACGCCTCTTGAACTTGCTTGAAGCGTTCGGCCGCCGCGCTGTCGTTCGGCTTCGCGTCGGGATGATTCTCGCGGGCGAGCTTGCGGTACGCCTTGCGAAGTTCATCCGCAGACGCCGTTTTGGGAACACCCAGAACTTTGTAGTAGTCGAGATCAGCCATTGGCAGGGATCAGTCGCGAGAGGAATTGAAGCGGAGTTGTGGCCGGATTCTAGGTCTGCAATTTACGAGGAACAAGCTGCACATGGTCGCAAGGTTTCGCGGCGCGACTTTGAGTTTTTCCTAGAACAGGCGGCTCGCCTGTTTGACGTGACCGCCAAAAGTCGCCTTCCTCGCTTCGCGTGAAGTCAGCCGAGTCACCAGCGACCCGGATACGCGGGAAACAGTGTCATTCCGCGTTCGGCTCTCTTCACGCGGAGCGATGAAGGCGACTTTTGGCGGGCGCATCTTCTTGGCATGCGATGTCGAAAAGTTTTGGACCGTCCAAGATTCGTTCGCTGATTGACATGCGACGTGCCTGCAAGACTTTCTCGATGAAGTCCGGATCGCTCGGTCGAATCGGTCTCAAGGGCGAGCTTGATGACATCGAAAAAGAGTCGCGTCCGCTGGACGAAGGCTTTCGCGTCGTCGATGTCTTCCGGCGGCTTCGCGCTGACCACTAGCTTCGGTTGATGCTCCCAAGTCTCGGAACCGCCAAGTCGCTGTTCCAAGTCGCGAACGGCAGTGAAGTACTGGTCCATCCGGTTTTGATCGCTCTTCGACAGCGAGCGGTTCAGTCGCTTTGATTGCTCGCCGACGAAGTCGAGCAGGCTGCGGCCTTGCTTGAGTGCCTCAACATTCGCCGCGACCTCTTCCGGTTTTCCCTGCACGAACAGTTTTTGGAAGAGCTTCTTGGGACTCTTCTCGGACGGGATCGGAGCGCCGCTGCGGGTGTAGCTGAGTGTCGAGACTTCGTTGCTGTTGGCCAGCACGAGCGAGGGGTATCTGGTCCAATTGCCGATCAGTTCGGCGGCGTACTGATCGAGCGAGACCCCGTTGCGAAAGCCGCCTCGTTCCGGATGCGGCGTTCCGGTGAGAAAGCATTTCTCGGCCGCGTGAGCACCCGTCACGCCGGGGTGACTTGTTCCGGAGAAGACCGTGAACTGATCGCGCTGCGCGGCGAGCTTCTGCAAGTACGGCGTCAGCTCGTAATCGCGGCCCGCTTTCTCGGGGAAGAAGAACTGGGGCAGGATCTCCATGTTGGTTTCGATGGCGATCATGCGACGCGGGACTTGCTTCGCGTCGTCGGCAGCAAACGCGGGCCGCATCGCATCGATGCAGCGGCAGGGCGAAGGCAACGCCGGTCCCTTTGAGGAAGGCACGGCGTGAGAGGGGATCGCGTGAGATCGAGAAAGGTGCGGGCATGGTGGGGACTCGGAAGCGTGAGTGACACGTAGGGTAAGCGTCTCGCTTGCCCGGTCTTTTGCGATGAAGACGGGGCAACGCCGCTAAGGATTCCCAATCTACAAAACAAGGCAAATCGCACGTAGCAGAAGTCGTAAGACTTCTGTCGAGTCGTCGAGTCGTCGAGTCGTCGAGTCGTCGAGTCGTCGAGTCGTCGAGTCATGTTGTTATCCAACGCGTTCTCAAATTGTTGTTTTTGTCTTAAGAACCAGGTCAGCGCGCCTCTTTCTACTGCTTCTAA